>CAZVEV010000170.1:0-12960 GCA_964625865.1 uncultured Planctomycetaceae bacterium
CTATCAACCCTATCGGCAGAAAGGCCTCCTACACCTTATCGCTCGGACAGAGTACTAGGCGAGCGTCGAACGCTTCGGTTCTGCCCCAGGTCAGTCACTCATCACGTCCGGGTCGCCCACGCACGTATGCGCGGAATCAATTCTCCCATTCCTTGAGCGGGAAGGAGCAGGGACATGACGGATGAACACAAGCGGGCGGACCTCGATTCTGCACTCGAGAGGTACTATCTGGCGGCAAAGAGTACGCGGCGCGTCCGCAAGGGCCGACCCGTGCTGAAGTGGGCGATGTACACGGCCGCGGCGGGCTCGGCGCTGGGCGCACCGGCTGTCGCCGAAGCGGGCGTCATCTACTCCGGCGTGCAGAACATCACGCTGACGCGGACGGGGACGTCGGCGACACTGGGTACGAGTGTCGACCTGGACGGCAACAGCATCGACGATATCAAGTTGACCCTGTTTGGGAATGCGGCGTACGCCTACGCTCGGGTTGAAGGCGTGGACAACCAGGGCTCGGTGCTGGTCAATAACGGCGGTGCCTTGCGGCTGTCGGCGAGCTCGACCGTGCAGAACGCGGGCTCGTGGTGGCAAACGGGCACGATGCGCTTGGCGCCCCGGAACGGCGCGGCCCAAGGCTTCTGGCCCGGAGGGTACCCGATGGCCACCGTCGGTTATGCGGGCGCCAGATTCGAAGACAACGCCGACCTGCTTCATATGGCGTGGCTGCGGCTGGAGCTCCGCAACGACGATTATGGCATGCCCGACCAGTTGACGCTGGTGGACTGGGCCTACGAGTCGGAACCGTACGAAGACATCCACATCCCCGAGCCGCACAGTCTGGCGCTGCTGGCCGCCGGGGCCGCCGGCATCAGCGCGTTCCGCAAGCGACGGCGCGGCGAGGAATGACGGCCTCGACACCATGAGCGATCGACCGGCCCGCAAGGTGTTGCTGATCGGCTGGGACGCCGCCGACTGGCGCGTCATCAGTCCGCTGATGGATGAGGGCAAGATGCCGCACCTCCAGCGCCTCGTCGAGCGCGGGGTGATGGGCAACATCGCGACGCTTCACCCGCTACTGTCGCCGATGCTCTGGGCCTCGATCGCCACCGGCAAGCGCCCGTACAAGCACGGCATCCTGGGCTTTGCCGAGCCCACGCCCGACGGCGCCGGCGTCCGCCCGGTGTCCAGCCTGTCGCGGAAGACCAAGGCCCTCTGGAACATCTGTCACCAGAGCGGCCTCAAGAGCCTCGTCGTCGGCTGGTGGCCCAGCGCCCCGGTCGAACCGATCGACGGCGTGATGGTCTCGAATCACTACCATCACGCGGGCAGGCCCCTCGAGGAGCCCTGGCCCCTGCCGCCCGGCACGGTTCATCCGCCGCGGCTGGCCGAAACGCTCAAGGACCTCCGCTTCCACCCCGCCGAGCTGGTCGGCGAGCAGGTCCTGCCCTTCGTCCCCCGGGCCGCCGAGATCGACCAGGACAAGGACCGCCGCCTGGCCGGCGTCATGAAGACGCTCGCCGAGTGCGTCACGGTCCACTCGGCCGTCACGTGGCTGATGGAGAACGAGCCGTGGGACCTGGGGGCCGTCTACTACGACGCCATCGACCACTTCGCCCACGGCTTCATGAGGTACCACCCGCCGCGGCAGCCGTTCGTTTCCGAGCGGGACTTCGAGCTCTACAGCGGCGTGGTGGCCGCCGCCTACCGCTTCCACGACATGATGCTGGGCACGCTGCTGGAGCTGGCCGGCGCCGACGCGCACGTGATCCTCTGCTCGGACCACGGCTTCCACCCGGACCACAACCGCCCGGCGGACATTCCCGACGAGCCGGCCGGGCCGGCCGTGGAGCATCGCGACCTCGGCATCGTGGTCATCGCCGGGCCCGGCGTGCGGCGGGACGAACTGGTCCACGGCGCGTCCCTGCTGGACGTGACGCCGACCGTGCTGACGCTGCTGGGGCTGCCCGTCGGCGAGGACATGGACGGCCGGCCGCTGGTCCAGGCGTTCGATCGGCCGCCCGAGGTCGAGACGATCCCCAGTTGGGACGCGGTCCCGGGCGACGCCGCCCTGCACGACGAGAGTCTCCAGATCGACCCGCTGGCGGCCCGCGAGGCGATCAACCAGCTCGTTGAACTCGGCTACGTCGAGAAGCTTGACGACGACCTTGAGCAGGCCGTCGCCCGGTCGGCACGCGAGCTGCGCTTCAACCTCGCGCGGGCCTACATGGATGGCGACCGCCACGCCGAGGCGACGCCCATTCTCAGAGAACTCTACGACCAGGCGCCCGACGAACACCGATTCGGCCTGCAGTTGGCGTTGTGCTACCGCGTCCTGGGGCGCCTCGAGCCCATGCGGGAATTGGTCGAGACGCTGCACGACCGGCGTGTGGCCCAGGCCCGCGAGGCCCTCGAGAAGCTCGCCAAATGGAACGAGGAGATCGCCAAGCGCCGCGCCGACGCTGACGGTGAGGCGGAGATCGACGACCTGGTGACCGATGACGAGCATCGGGAACTGAATCGGCTTCGGGGCCTCGCACGCCTCCGCGCCTACGACGTGGAGTATCTGCGGGGCTACGTGGCCGCGGCGGAGGGCGACCACGCGGCGGCGCTGGAGCACCTGCTGGAAGCGGAGAAGGCCTCGCCCCGCCGCCCCGGACTGCACATCCAGATCGGATTGGCGTATCTCCAACTCCGCCGCCCTGCCGACGCCGAACGCGCCTTCAGCAAGGCCATGGAGATCGACCCGGAGAACCCGCACGCCCACCTGGGCCTGGCGCAGAGCCACCTTCTTCGCCGGCGCGCCAAGCGGGCGGCCGAGTCGGCCGTCGCGGCCGTCAACCTCCAGTACCACTACCCGATGGCCCACTTCGTGCTGGGCCAGGCGCTGGCCGCCATGCGCCGATACCCCGAGGCCGTCGAGGCGTTCGAGGTGGCCGTCACGCTGAACCCGAACTTCGTCCGGGCCCACCAGAGGCTGGCGCAGATCTACGCCCGTCGCCTTGACCTGGCGGACAAGGCCGCCGAGCATCGTGAGTTGGCGCGCGCGATTCGACGGGCGGCCAAGTCCGCTCCGTCCGAAGCCGCCGCGCCGCAGCAGGCCGTCGATGACGTCCGCGAGCCGCACCTGCGAACGCTCGCCGCCACACCGGAGGCAGACGGGGCTATCGTCACCGTCGTCACCGGCCTGCCGCGGTCCGGAACGAGCATGATGATGCAGATGCTCGCCGCCGGCGGGATGACGATCCTCACTGACGGACAGCGCGAAGCGGACGACGACAACCCGCGGGGCTACTTCGAGCTTCAGGCCGCCGCCCGCCTGCGGACGGACGCGTCCTGGCTGGGCGAGGCCGGCGGAAAGGTTGTCAAGGTCGTCGCGCAGCTCCTGCCGCACCTGCCGGCCGACTGCCCCTGCCGCGTCGTCTTCATGCAGCGAGATCTCGGGGAGGTGCTGGCCTCCCAGGCAGCGATGCTTGCCCGGCAGGGACGGAAGGGCGCGGCTGCGGCGCCCGCCAATCTTCAGGCGGCCTATACCCAGCAGCTCCGTCGCGCGAAGGGCTGGCTGACCCGTCGCGGCGCAGCGGCGCTGTTCGTCGACTATGCGGCAACGCTGGCGGCCCCCCGCGCGACGGCCGAGGCGCTGGCGGCGTTTCTCGGCGGGCAACTCGACGCGGACGCCATGGCCGGCGCCGTGGCGCCCGATCTGTACAGGCAGCGCCTGGCGGCGGCCGGGCGACCGGGAGCGGGAACATGACCGTGCCGGGCCACCTCGGAACCGAGACGGTCGAGCGGCTGCTTGCGCGAGACCCAGCCGACCTGGAACGGGTCCTCCCGATCGACGACCGCCAGCGTCAACTCACCGAGCGGTATATCGTCCCTGTCCTCCCGCAGCTCGAGCAGGAGTTCCTCGCCATCCGCGAGACGGTCGACGAGCGGATCCGGCGCCGGCTGGCCGAGGCCAAGGCGTCCGGCCGGATCCCCCCCGGCGGACCGGACCCGGAGGTCTACCCCAAGGGCTTCTGCCTGCCGATTACCGTCCAGGCGGCCGCGGAGTTTGAGGCGCGGGGCGCTGCCGACCCCTCACCCGCCTACCAGGCCGTTACCGCTTTCCGACGCGAGGGCGGGCACGTGACCAAGGTCTGGGGCATCCTCCGCGACATGTACTTCCAGAACGCCCTCCAACTCGGCTCGATGTATTTCGACGTGGCCAACGACACCGTGGACGCGACCAAGCCCAAGGTCGAGCACATGCCGTTCGCCGAGTCGGGCTTCCGGAACATCGAATCGTACGCGGGATTCGCGGACGTGGCCGAGCGGTACTGGCAGTGCACGATCGTCCCGAACCTCCATTTTCCCCGCCTGGCGCCGCTGCTGCCGATGCTCCTGGTCTCTGACGACGGCAGGCTGACCCTCCACAGCGCCATCTACTACATGCAGCGTCTGAACGCCGACAGCAGCTTCCACGCCGCCGAACAGTTCATCACCGACAGCCCCTGGGCCGACAAACGCCTGCCGGACGAGTGGCTCGATCGCATTGCCCGCTACAAGGCCGAGCACCTCTCGCCGGCCGTCCGCACGCCACGGGATGGTGTCGCCCCGACAGAGGTCGTCCGTCTGTGCGCCGAGTATCGCGCCAGCGCGGTCTACACCTCCCGCCCCTTCCTCACGCGCGTCATGCACTCGGCGACGGCGATCTCAATTGCAGCCGACCCCGATACGTCCGCCCCCGCCGGCGGACGCCCCGAGTGAAGCGTCCCCGCTTTCGCAGGAGACAAGTCATCAGGCTATCACGGGCGATCCGGCTCAGCGACGACGGCGACGGAGGATGCCGAGGGCGGCCAGCGCCATCACCGACAGGGACGTCGGCTCGGGGATGCCCGTCGCTCCGTACATCTCGCCCACCGCCGTGCCGTCGAGGACACGGGCGTAGTGGTTGATCGCGGCGAGGTCGCCGTCGAGCCCGGTCAGACCCGACAGGCCGCCCGCGACCGTGCCCTGCACGCGCCCGACGCCGAACCCGTCCCCGCCGGCCCAGTCGTTGTAGCCGGCGAAGATCGAGGCGGCGTCGGCGACTTGGCCGTTGAGATAGAGCGTCATCTCGGCCGTGCCGTCGTTGGGATTGTCGATCACGCCCACGACGTGCAGCCACTGGCCCGCGTCGCCCGGGTCCAGCGTGGTCGAGGTGGTGATGACGTTGGCGCCGCCGTTCTGACTGACGAATCGCAGTTCGTCGCCGATCAGGGCGATCGCCGTCCCGTTGCCGTTCCCGCCGACCTCGAACAGCACGTGGCTGCCCGCCAGATCCGCCGGGCGCACCACGACCTCGAACGACAGATCGCCCGACCCGCCGAAGACGGTGGCCGACGACGTATTGTTTCCGCCAAGCGGCGTCGCATAGGCCTGGGGCAGACCGCTCAGGCCGGTGGCAATCAGCGCCTCGGCGCTGTCGAACGCCAGGTTCACGCCGCCGACGGTGGCCGTCCACGTGCTGTCGCCTCCGACGTCAGTTCCGGCGCCCGCGACCCAGCTATGGACCGGGAAGCGGCCGGCGGCGTAGATAGCTGCCGCGTCTTCCACCGTGTCCCAGATCTGCACCTTGTCGTAGTCGCCGCCGTAGCTGTTGTCGGCGTTGCGGTTGACCCCCACGCGAATCGTGTTCAGGTTGCCCAGGTTGCTCCCGTGGGTCCCGGCGTGCTGACCGTTGACATAGAGGTCCGCCTGCGTGCCCGACGTCTTGACAACCACCAGGTTCTCCCACTGATTTGCCGTCGGGGCAATCGAACTGTTGATCGCCACGCCCTGCTCGCTGATCACGCGGTAGACGCCGCTGTGGTTGTCCAACTGCCACGAGTACCCCGCCCCACTGGCGGTGTTGTTGGCGAACAGGCCTTTGTAGGTCCCCTGGTTGACGTTCGACGCGTTGACCCACACCGAAACGGTCAGCGTGCCGAAGCCGGTGGCCCCGTAGCCGGCCGTCTGGAGGTAGCTGGTCTCGGACGTCGAGATCGACACCAGGTCGTGAGCAAACGTCACGCCGGCGCCGCCGACGACCCCCAGATCCTTCGTCCCGGCCGTGTCGCGGGCGTCGCCTTCGTCGAAGAGATACTCGTGGATCAGGGCGGCCGGGGCGGCAGAAGCCAGGGCTACACTCAGTGCGATCGCGATAAGCAGGTGGTGAGCTTTCATCAGGTGTTCTCCTTGGTCAGGTTGTCAAGCCGAGCGTGCGCCCGAAGCGATGAGCATGGAGGGCGCTGCGTTTCCTCTGGTCAGAACATCTCGAATGGGCGAGTCTACTCCATTTCCATTGAACACTACTATTC
Source organism: uncultured Planctomycetaceae bacterium (assembly GCA_964625865.1). Lineage (GTDB taxonomy): Bacteria > Planctomycetota > Phycisphaerae > SM23-33 > SM23-33 > CAZVEV01. The sequence continues at coordinate 6,315 of CAZVEV010000170.1, forward strand.
TACCTCATTGCACGCCGACCTGTCAACCCCAAATCGGGCTGGAATCCACTATGGGTGTACGTCTGGATTGTTGCACTCGTCATCGCAGGCGGACTCGGTAGGCCCGTGAGGGCCGACAGAAGGTAGCCCCGCCCGTGAGGGCTCACCTTTACCCACATCGTCCATGGGAGACGACGGGATGGGCGTACAGCCCAACGGGCTGAGAGTCGAAAGCCCAGGGCAAAGCCGTCGGCCGCAGGCCGCGGCGCCGCCCTGGGTTAGCGTGTGTATGAGAATTCAAGCACCAACGGTGCGCCACTGGACCGCACGTCCTGTGGGTGGCGCCCCGCTTGGGGCTTGACTGTTTGGGACATGAAGACCCAGGGCGGCGATTGCGCCGTCGTCCCTGCGGGACTCCGCCGCGTCGCCCTGCCCTGGGCTTTCGACTGTGAGCCCTTCGGGCTCATCGGCGCTGACAGATGTGGGCAAAGGTGAGCCCTGACGGGCGGGGCTACCCTCTTACGGGCCTACCGGCCCTTCTGGGTATGCAACGATCTTGTCGTACACGCTCCACTATCGCTTGCCCCCGTAACAGACGAGCTTGCCGTCGTGCGAGACGACGAAGAGCCTGCCCCCCGCGGCGGCCATGCCGTCGAACGCGGGAAGGTAGTCCAGCGTCATCTGTGTGATCTTCCGCCCGTCTTCGGCGGCGACGACCTGGAGAATCCCCCCGCGCCGTCCCCCGAGGGCGGCGACCTGCTCGGCCATTGCTGCCCTGACCTTCTCGTCTAACGGATTCTTGTAGGCCTTCGCTTCGTCGATGACGACCGGGGGGCCGGCGATGTAGAGCGTGTCACCCGCCACAAGCATCGACATGACGTGCAGTTCCGACGCGCGCGACCAGCGATAGGTCACCCGGGACTTTGCTGCGCCCTTGCGACCGACCGCCGGGCTTCTCGCGGCCGCGAAGAGGTGATACTCCAGCGGCGTGCTCCACTGGAAGTAGTTGGTCTTCCGTCCATAGCCGTAGATGGACGTGCGGTCGTGGCAGAGGATTCGCCCGGCGGGCACGACCTTTCCGGCGCGGGGCCAGCCGCCGGCCCCCTCGTCGAAGCCGGTCCCGTAGACCCAGTAGCTGCGGTGCATCCAGGAATCGTCCAGGAACCCCGTCGGGCTGAAGATGTGCGAGCCCTCGCCCCCCTTGGGGGGCGTCGATGCGACGGCCGCCAACGTCCTGCGCTTGCCCTTCAGGTCAAACGGCTGCGACCGCATGTAGATGCTCGTCTCGTCGCACGAGAGGATATCCGGCAGGCCGACGGGCATGCTCAGCCCCTTCTGGCGGTACTGGAAGCCTCGGCCCGGATTCTCGGGGTCCCTGTCGTCCATCACGCGCTCGGACAGCAGCTTCCCGGATCGCAGGTCCAGGCGGATCATCCTCAGCCCGCCGTCGAGGAAGACCGACCGGCCGGCAGCGAACACCACCTCCTCGCCGCGGACAAGGACACTGCCCGAGACCGGCGAGACGTTCTCCAACTGACCGAAGGCCGCGATGCGCCTCTCGTCGGCGGCGGCCCGGAAACGCCAGACGAGCTTCCCGCCGTCCATCGTGAGGCAATACACCCGCCCGTCGGCCGAGCCGAACACGCAAAGCTCGCCCGCGATCGCCGGCGGCGAGTCAACCCGCGCGTCGGCCGTGAACCGCCACAGCCGCTTCCCCGTGTCGGCCGCCAGGCAGACCACCGCGTGGCGATCGGGCACGGCAACGAGCAGGCGATTGTTCGCGATCACCGGCTGGCTCGCGCGGGCGGGCAACTCGGCCCGCCACCGCTCGACAAGCGTCTCGCCCAGAACGGTCGACGCCGCCCCGCTCCGCCGATTGTCGTGCCGAAACACAGGCCAACTCGATTGCGGATTGCGGATTGCGGATTTCGGAATTGCCTCCCCGTACGCGGGCCCCTTTTCGAAGCGCGGGACTTTCGACCTTCGACCTTCGACCTTTGACCTCTTGGCAGCTAACGCATTGAACCCGAACAGCTTGGCCTCGACGTAGCAGGCACAGTTGTGCGGCGGGGTGTAGATCAGGCCGTTGCAGGGCAGGATGCCGTACAGACACCCCCCCCGCACCCAGTGGTTGGGCGTCCAACGGCCGGTCTCCACGTCGATGAACTCGATGCCGTTCCGGCTGGTCAGCAGGTAGCGCTCGGTCGCCTTGCTGCGGTAGCATCGTTGGTGAAACCACCCGATCTTCGCGTCGCACGTGATGGTCCGCTTGACCTTCCCAGTCTTCGGGTCCAGCCCCACCACCTTCCCCGAACTGCGTGAGTGCGCGATCTCGGCCGTCCACACCAGCCCGCCGGCTACGAGCACGTCCTCCGACGAGTAGTGGCCCGACGCCAGGCACTGCCCCACCCAAAGCGCCTTGCCCGTCCCCGCATCGAGGCCGCACAGCTTGCCGTCTCCGCCGGAAAACAGCACCACGTCCTCATGCAGCACCAGGTTCGGCGCAAACGAGGCGGGCAGGGCCTTGCCCAGCTTTCCGGTGACCTTGACGGTCTTGGCGTACCAGTTTCGCGGGTTGCCCTGGAGCGACGAGGCGGGCGTCGTCCGCCACGCCGGCTCGCCGGTGGATCTCGACAGGCAGACGATCGCCTCGCCGTCGTGGAAGAAGACGTGGCGTCGGTTCATCGACAGCGTCACCGGCGCCACCGGCGATCTGCTGCTCCACAGCACCTTGCCCGTCGCCGCCGCGATCGCCATCACCCGCTTGGGCGCCCAGTCCCACGGATAGTTCTTGGCCGCCTGGTCCCGCTCCATGCCAACGGTGCCCATCGCCATCCCGACGCGCGGCGTGTACTCGACGGTCTTCGGCGCTTCGTCAACCGATACCAGGAGCAGTCCGTCGTCGAACAGGATCTCCGAGGCGCCTTTCGTCTCGGAGTACGTGCGAACGGTCTTGCCCGTCGCCGCGTCGATCTGCGTCACCGGCGCATGCAGGCCGAGCGTGACGTACACGTGACCGCCGCACGCCACCAGCCGCCGCGGCAGCCACGCCGGGCCCGACTTGAGCGGCCACAGGTGAGGCCACCAGTCCGAGATCCGCAGCTTCCACAGCGTCACGCCGTTAAACGCGTCCCGCGCGGTCAGTTGCCAGTTCGGCTCGGCCAGGGCCGACGCGATCGGGCCCTCGTCCATGATGTAGAACAGTCGCCCCCCGGCCGACACCGCGGCGCTGAGGCCGGCCATCCGGTCATGGTGGCGCGACCATTTCGGCCCGCCGATCCACTGGGCGCGGCGCGGAACGTCGATCCGCGCATCCCGCGCCACGGCGTTGTTGTCCGGCCCGTGAAGGAAGTGCGTCCACTCGTCGATCTCCGCGGGCCGGCGCTTGCGGGCGACGAACGCCCCCTTCAGCCCGGCGGCCCGTCGCGGGACAAGAGACGACGGCGCGGGCTTCAGCGCCGCGCCAGCCACCACCGTCCCGCCCGGCGCCAGCACGCGGGCCGCCTCGTCGCCAGTGACCTTCGGCGCCCCGTCCCTGACCACGAGCAAGTTGACCAGCCCGTCGACATACGGCAGCGACGCCCCGTCAAACACCGCCGCCGACACCCGCCCATAGAGCTTCTTCGCGCGGATGTGCCTCCGCGCCCCGGCGACCCGGCCCGCGTCCGTATCCAGCGCGTGGACCAGAAACGCATCGCTCGCCCGCAGCCCGACCAGCAGCCCCGGATCATCGCACCCGACGACCACCACCAGCCCCCCCCTGACGCCGGCCGCCTCCAGGATCGCGGCCGCCCCATCCGCAAAGACCGGCGAAACCGACACAAGCACCGTCGCGACAATCCACTTCACACCGAAACGCTCAAACACGTCATTGCTCCACAGGGATAGAGGGACCGGCCTATCGTCAACTCAAGACGCAATGCCCGCCACATCATATCACAAGCCCCCCGCCCCCGCGGTGTGAATCCGGGCACTCGGCTCGGGTGTACGACAAGAGAGTTGCTCGCCGAGAAGGGCCGGCAGGCCCGCAAGAGAGCAGCCCCGCCCGCCAGGGCTCACCTTTACCCCCATCTTTCGGCGGCACGGAGCCCAAAGGGCTCACAGTCGAAAGCCCAGGGCAGAGCGACACGGCGGTGCCCGAAGGGCAACGCCGCCAGCGCCGCCCTGGGTGTTGGTGTATCAAGGAATCAAGCCCCAAGCGGGGCGCCACCGGCAGGACGTGCGGTCCAGTGGCGCACCGTGGGTGCTTGAATTCTCATACACACGCTAACCCAGGGCGGCGCCGCGGCCTGCGGCCGGCGACTCTGCCCCGGGCTTTCGACTCTCAGCCCCTTGGGCTGTACGGCCATCCCGTCGCCTGGTATGGAAGGTGTGGGTAAAGGTGAGACCTCACGGGCGGGGCTACCTTCTGTCGGCCCTGACGGGCCTGCCGAGTCTGCCTGCGGTGACGAGTGCAACAATCCAGACGTACACCCAGACGAAAACTTTCCGAAGATTGCCCTTGACCTGGCCGGGCTGGTGTGGTAGGTTATTCTGGAGTCTGCTCAGGGATGTTCTCTGGGCGTCAACTGATTCGCGAGACGAGCCGAACGGATGGGTCAACCACGAAGAAGCTGCCAAGGGGCCGCGAGCACCTGCGGCCGCCTGCTACGCGTTTGCGACAAACTCAACATTCGAGATCAGGAGACACGTTGTGACTAAGCGAGCTTTCACTTTTGCGATGGCGGTTACGTTGGCGGTCGCGCTGGCGCTGGGGGACGCACCTTCTGCCCGTGCGGGCGTCGTGAACATAGTCGGGACTACCAGCGGAGCCCTTGTGCACAATGGCACAACGAAGATCGACATCATCGACCCCGACGACGACAACTACATCGACACAGCGGAGTGGGGGTTGGCTCCGACGATCGTGGGGCCTCCCAACACCGCCGGCTCCTACAACATGTGGAGCGGCCAGAGCTGGGCGAGGCTATTCGACAATGCTACGGGGGGAAGCTCAAAAGTCTGCTGCGACTTCAACCCCGGCAGCACGTCAGTCACGGTCAGCTCGGCCACCAGCGCGTATACCCTGACGGGATACACGATCGCCACAGGCGCCGACGACCATGGGCGCCGGCCCACCGCCTGGCGGGTCTACGGTTCCGACGATGGCTTCGTCAGCTCCAACGTCCTTCTTGATACGGTGACGGCTGACTATGGTGCCGGCAATAACAACGTCCCGTGGACGCCCGGCAATGGGGGCAACCAGCAGGTGGGCGAGGTGACGGCCATCGACAATCCCGGCGGCGCCTACAGTTCGTTCCGAATCGTCTTCGATGAGAACTCAACGGCCGGTGTTGCCGAAGACGGCGGAGCTTTCCAATTGTCGGAAATCGAGTTGATCGGCACGCTGGCCCCCCTCGAGATCAGCGGGAACGACAAGATCGGCGTGCACCAGCCCGTGTTGAGCAATGTGAATGTGGTTGGGGGAGGACGCTTCGTCCGCGTGAGCGAGCTGTCGGTGACAGATGGCAGGCTGCATATCAGTGAGATCGAAGTCTTCGACGCCGGCATCACACCAGACGAGCTGGGTCCGGCTTCGGCCAACGGCAACCCTGCGCTGAGCACGAACGATTACAGCATGGGCTTGGACTATCATGCAGCGACGACGACAAGCGACCTGCAACACGGCGCGCCGCCCACCACCGTCTTTGATGGCGTTCATCAAGCCAGCGGAAATGTGTGGTCGACGAACAACGTGTCGTCGCCCGACCCGCGGTTTACCCTTGACCTGGGCGGGGCCGGCGGGATTGGCACCGTTCGCGTCTATCCGCGCAACGACACCTGCTGTAGTGAGCGCTTCGAGAATCTTCGATTCGACGTGTTTGCGGACGACGGAACGGGCAATCCCGGCGCGCACGTGGCCACGCTCACCGACAGCGACCCCGACGGGGCCAGCCTCGTTATGGCGGAAGTCACGTTCAACCTCCCGCGCATCAGCGGCGACATCGCTGGAATCCTCAATTCGGACCACACATACGTCTTCGAGATCGACGGCACCACGGGTACGGCGGACATGATTAGCGTAACGAACCCTAATCCCGCGCTGTACGACAATGCGATCATCGACATTAACGGAGCCACGATCCAGGTGGAACTGCTGGGAGCGTTGAACCCCGGAATCTATCAACTCCTCAGCGCCGACCAGATCGTCGGCACGTACGCCGACCTCATCTTGCCCGCGACCGTCGACGGCAGCAACCTGCTCGTGGACGGCACGGTCACGGTCGTCCCCGAACCGGCCACGCTCGCCCTTGCCGCGGCCGGCCTGCTGGGGCTGCGACGGCGTAGGCGCGCATAGGCGCCATCGCAATACGGACACCCCACGGGGCGGCCTTTCATCGGGTCGCCCCGTTTCATTCTCAGACGAAAGTCCTTTTCAGATAGTCCTTGACATGGCCGGGGGCGGGGGGTAGAGTATGATCTGTCGGCTCAGGGACGGTCTCTGGGCGTCAACTGATTCGCGAGGCGAGGCAAACGGATGGGTCAGGTGCTGAGAGCCACAGGCGCAGAGGATCAAGCGAGCATCAAACGCTCGGTCTCTCGGCAAACCCCTCACCCCCGGCCTGCCCTGAGCGTAACCGTTCAGGCCCATTCGGGCCTGTGATGTTTCTCTGGCGGGGCAGCGTAC
>CAZVEV010000171.1:0-12949 GCA_964625865.1 uncultured Planctomycetaceae bacterium
CTTCTCGCCCATTCTGTCCGAGACTGGCTCTCTTTGCTACATGGTGTCTTTCGGGGCCGCCCGCCGGCTCTTTTCTTTAGCTATCAGAGAATGAGAACAGTTGCCGCCAGGCTGCTGACCCCCTCCCCGTGAGTTAGTCCAGGCGTTGTGAGAGAATCCATCCGGTTGGACCTCTCCCCAAATCTGGTCCGTTGGGCGTTGTGCGGGCATCGAACTTTCTGGTCCGCGACAGCCCGGCGCCTTTGACCGTGACTTGACACGCTTTCTGCGGTTCGTTGGACCTCACGTCTCGTGTTCCATCCGCCGGTTCTTGCGGTACTGGCGCGGCGTGACGCCCAGTTCGCGGCGGAAGACTTCGTACATCCGCATCGCTCGGCCGAAGCCGACATCTCGGGCAATCTCGTGTATGGGGCGTTTGCTCTGGGCGAGTTCCCGCTTGGCTCGCTCGATGCGTATTCGTTGAATCTCCCCGCCGATCGGTCGATCGAGATACTCGCGGAATTGGCGTTGCAGGGTCCGTAGCCCGACGCCCGTGGCGCGCGCCACGTCGCCGGCGCCGATGTTCCGCTGACTGTTGGCGGCAATGAACTCCAACGCCGCGGCGATCACCGGGTCATCGACGGCGATGAAGTCGGTCGATTCGCGCACGACCAAACCTCGCGGGGGCAGCAGGATCGGCTCGGTGGGTGGCGCCTCGCCGTCCATCAATCGGTCCAACAGCCGCGCCGCTTCGTAGCCGATACGCTCGAAACCCACTTCCACGCTCGTCAGCGACGGGCGAGGGTGCTCGCAAAGCGATTCCTCGTTCTTTCCGGCGATGATCGCTACGTCATGCGGTATTCGCCAGCCGCGCTGACGGCACATCTGTGCGACCATACGCCCCGCCGCTTCGCTAAACACAAACACACCGATAGGCGGACGCCACGTGCTCATCAAACTGTCGATTCGCTGCTGGTGTTTCCGCCACGCGGCATAGGTCTGTTCGGGGTGAAGCGACAGTTTCGCCGCATCGCAGGGGAATCCGGCTTGGCTCACTGTGGCCTGAAACGCCGCCACCTCGATTTTGGCCGCGCGATCTTCGCTTCCCAAGGCGGCGAACTGGCGTAGTCCTCGTGCCAGTAGATGCTCGGCCCGCAGACGTCCGACCGCGGCGGAGTCGGAAAAGACGCCCGGCAACTGCCGCCACACCGGCGAAGTCAACCACACATTGACCACCGGCAAGCCGAGTCGGGCGGCCCGCTCGGCCAGTTTCCTGGTCGCCCGGCCGATGACGCCGTCATAGGGAATCGACTTTGTCCGCCGCAGGGGCAGCTTTTCGGCGACATACTCGTCGATGGTCGATTCCCAGCCTTGCTCCTGTGCATACTGCTGCGTTCCGGCGAAGATGCCGGCATGGCGCTTGTAGGGCCACTCCAGATCGAGCATGAAGGCCACGCGGCGCGGTTTTTCAGATTTCGGGCGCATATCGCAAAATCGATGTTCGTTTTCGCGGAAACAATGTTTATTTGGGTTTAACTATACCAGGAAGACGCGGCAGGGACAAGATAGGCAAGCCCCCCGGGCCGTGGGTTTGAACGTGGTTGGCAGAACGGTACCATGGTGTACCTGGTGCGTGAACAGTGAACAAGGACGTACGAAAGGAAGAACCGAATGAGTGAGAACACCGGTGACGTACAGGCTGTCGAGAAGCTCGGCCAGGCCCGACAGCAACTCATCACGGAGCTGCGGAAGACGATCGTGGGGATGGATGAGGTCATCGATGAGGCCCTGATCGCCATTTTCGCGCGAGGCCATGTCCTCCTGGAAGGCGTTCCGGGTCTGGCCAAGACTCTGCTGGTCAGCTCCATCGCCCAATGCCTGTCCCTGTCCTTCCATCGCATCCAGTTCACGCCGGATCTCATGCCGTCCGACATCACCGGCTCGGAGATTCTGCAGAACGACCCGGAGACCGGTGCGCGGGAGTTCGCGTTCTCCAAGGGGCCGATCTTCTCGAATATCCTGCTCGCCGACGAGATCAACCGCACGCCTCCGAAGACGCAGGCGGCACTGCTCGAGGCGATGCAGGAGAAGATGGTCACCGCCGGTGGAGACGACTTCGCCCTTGATCTGCCGTTCTTTGTCCTGGCGACGCAGAACCCGCTGGAGCAGGAAGGGACGTACACGTTGCCGGAGGCCCAGTTGGACCGATTCATGTTCAAGGTGCACGTCGAGTACCCGTCCCTGGACGAAGAGGTCGAGATCATGCGCGTGGTCACCGGGCGAAAGGCCCAATCCATGGCGTCGGTGCTGACGAAGGCCGAGATCCTCCAGTTGCAGGACCTGGTGGACCGGGTCCCGGTCGCCGACCACATCCTGACGTACACCGCCATGTTGGTGCGGGCGACGCGTCCCGCCGATGAAAGCGCGCCGGAGTTCATCCGGAATTGGATAGGGTGGGGCGGCGGCCCGCGGGCGTGCCTGAACCTGATTGTCGCGGCGAAGGCCCGCGCGGTGCTCGACGGCCGGTTCAATGTTGCGATCGACGACGTGCAGTCGCTGGCCCTGCCGGTTCTACGGCACCGGATCGGGTTGAACTTCGCGGCGATTTCCGACGGCGTGACGACCGACGACGTGGTCAAGAGGCTACTGGCGGAGATTCCCGCAGACGGCACGCTGTACGAGAAATCCAAGGCGGTGGCTAGTGCGGGCTAAGTACCTCGATCCGGAGATCCTCAGCACGGTCGGGACGCTCGACGTGGTCGCCAGGCAGGTGGTCGAAGGGATGCGCATCGGCATGCATCGCAGCCCGTCCCGCGGGATCAGCAGCGAGTTCACCGCCTACAGGCAGTACGTGCCCGGCGATGCGGTGCAGGCGATCGACTGGAAGAGTTATGCGCGGTCCGACCGGTACTATATCAAGCTATACGAGGCCGAAACCAACTTCGTGGCGAACCTGCTTGTCGACGCCAGCGCGTCGATGACGTACGCGTCGGGGAAGATCAGCAAGCTCGAATACGCCAAGTACATGGCTGCCAGTCTGGCGTATCTGATCACCGACCAGAGCGATTCGGCGGGCCTGGCGGTCTTCGACGGCGAGATGCAGACGTACCTGCCCCCCAAGAGCAATCGGAGTATACTCAACGACATCTCACGCGAGTTGGAGAACGCCGAGCCGAAGCCTCGAACGAATGTGGGGGAGATGCTGAGCTATTTCGCCGTGCGGATGGCCCGGCGCGGCGTGGTGATGCTGTTTACGGACATGCTGGATAGTACCGAGGCGTTTGTCTCGGGCATCAACCACCTCCGTTTCCGGGGCCACAACGTCATTGTCTTCCACCTCCTGGACCCGCACGAACTGGAGTTCCCCTTCAAGGGGACGTCCCGGTTCATCGGGCTCGAGGACGAAGGCGAGATCGTCACGCAGCCGGACCGACTGCGCGAGAACTACCTGAAGGAGTTGGAGAAGTTCATCTCCGGCATTCGGGAGGCCTGCGTGAAGGCCGAGGCCGATTACGTTCTGGTCAACACGGCCGACCCGATAGAGCACGTGCTGTCCGGGTACCTGCTACAGCGGACCTTCCTGCAGGGGAGATGATCGGCATGGATACGAAGATCGCCAACAGGACAGTCCGACCTCCGACCGCGTTGCTGCGGGCGTGCGCCCGCGTGCTGCCGTGGCTCGTGGTGCGCGGGATGCTTCCGGTGTGTCTTCTGCTGGCGGTTACGCCCGTGCATGGGGCAGACCCCAAACCCGTACCTTCGCGGATTCGCAAGACGGACATCATGATCTGGGATGAACAGTATCTTCGAGGTCCGCCCAAGGGCTGGAAAGTGCCCTCGGACTACCAGACGGCGTATGGGGCCAGAAACAGCGAGATCACAAAGGCCGTAAGGTTTGGGCGTTTCGGGCTACTTTCAGGCAGGAGACTCTATACGACCTGGCGTCCCATTGTTCCCTTGACCGATGAGATCTACGCTGAGGGAACAACCACAATCTTCGATACTCACGTATCGGATCTGGTCACGCCGCCGTTTGAACTGAAGCTCGACTACGTCACCTTCCTGCTTAGCGGCGGCTATCGGCCCGGCGAGGCGTGCGTCAATTTGCTGATTGACGGGAAGGTCGTGCGCTCGGCTACGGGCCGGAACGACGATACGTTGGAATTCGTCGCGTTCGACGTGAAGGCGTTCCGCGGCAAGAAAGCGCAGATACAGGTGCTCGATACCAGCACTGCCGCGCTGGCATACATCACCGTCGATTGTGTCTGCCAGAGCCCCGATCCCAAAGGCTCGGTGCGCATCATCGCCGGGCCGCCTTCGACTACGAACACCGCCCCCGCGCGGGCGCAGATGCTCACCGGTCGGCTCGACGGCGCCGCCCGGATCGCGGACGGCCGACTGCTTGTCGGCGGAAAGGCCGTGGACCTGGCGGACCTGCTCCTGCTGGAAACGGGTGTCAGATGCGCCGGCGACTTCTCCGGGAAAAGGGTGGAACTGATCAACGGAGATGTCCTGTCAGCCGACGTCCTCGGATTCGACAAGGAGACACTCACCATCAGGCACGCGTTGTTCGGTAAGATCGAGGTGGCGGTCAGCAACGTCGCGCAAGCGTTATTCATCCCGGGCCCAACGATCGAGGCTGCCCCCGGTGTCTTGGTGCATTCGGGCGGCAGTAAGATCCCCGGAGAGCTGTTGTGGATCCGTGACGACAACATCGCGATCACCTGCAAGCTCGGCGTGGTCCCGCTCCCCAGGGGGCGGGTCCGCGCGTACGTGTTCGCCCGCGTGGCGCCCCCCGCGAAGGCCCGGGATACCGTGGTGCTTGCCGACGGCAGTACGCTGTCCGGCACGTTAACGCTGTCCGGACAGAATGTCGTCCTGACGCACGACGTGTTGGGGCCGATGAAACTGGCCGTCACAGACGTGGCGCGTGTCACTCGAAGTCTTCCCGGGGTCACGGGGCTAACCAGTCTGCGAGGGGAGATCCGGGAACGGGTGGGCCCGATTCCGCCGCCCGTTCCATTGGTGGTCAACAGCACATCCGGCGCGACACTGCGGATGTTTCCTCGTACGGTCGTGCGTTACACGCTGCCCAAAGCTGCGCGGAGCAGGCGTTTTCGAGCGGCCCTGTTTCCGATAGCCAACAGCCGCACCCCGCTAACCGCACGCATTCGCGCGGGCAGTAACAGCAAGACCTACACCATCCCCGCCGACAGCGCCGGCGTGGATGTTGATATTGACCTGGGGCAGTCCGGTGTAATCGAACTCACCGCAGATGCTCCCGATGCCATTTCCTACCCTTGCGGCATTGAGTGGCGAAACGCCTTCATCGTGGAGCGTCCCCAATGAACTCTTTGAATTCACTGCCGCTATGGACCGGCCTGGCCGCGCTTGGTGCGGCCTTGCCGATCCTCATCCATCTGTGGAGCAGACGTCAGAAGACCGAGATTCCCTGGGCCGCCATGGAACTGCTCAGGAAGTCGCTCATCGCCAGGTCTCAGAGAATTCGGATGGAAGACCGCCTGCTGCTCGCCCTGCGTTGCCTGACGCTTTTGCTGGTTGCGGCGGCATTGCTCAGACCCGTTTTCAACACCTCCGGATCGGTCGGCGGGGGCGAAACGGGAGTCGTGATCGGCATCGATGCGTCGTACAGCATGAGCCACGGCCAGCCCGATCGCTTCGAGAAGGCGCTGGGCAAGGTCCGCGAAATCCTCTCGACGCTCGATGAAGGCGATCCGGTAAGCGTGGTGTTGATGAGCAAGCATCCGCAGGTGTTGTTCCGCAGGACCGGTTACGACCCCGCCGCCTTTGCTCGCGGGCTGGACGAATCGGCAGCAGCGTCTGCGTATCCGTTGAATCTGGAGCGGAACCTGGAGCATCTGCACGAACTGGTTACCGAACTGAAGACGTCCACACGAGAATGCTACATCATCACCGATGCGCAAATGACCGACTGGCAGGGCCTGTCCGACCAGGCAAGAAACAGCCTGCATCGCTTGAGCGAAGAGTCCCACGTGTTTCTCGCGCCCGTGTCTGTTTCCGGTATGGAAAACCTGGCGATCACGGACTTCACCTATACTGCTGGATCGCTGCAGCGTGACGGCTCGGCGCGATTCGCCGCAGGCGTTCACAATACGGGCGGCGGAGCGGTCGACGGCGCGACGGTCGAGTTTTACGCCGACGGCAAGCTGAAGTCCCGTCAGGATGTCGGACCGCTGGAAGCGGGCGAGAGCCGCCCCGTTTCGTTCTACACGTCATTCGATGCGGTCGGCGATGTCGCCCTGACGGCGCGCTTGTCGAAGGACGACCTGCTGGACGACAACCAGCGGCATGCCATCGCCGGGGTCCGGTCTTCCGTAAGTGTGCTGTGCATTGACGGGGACGTTTCAGAAACCGCGGGCAGCGCGACTCGTGGCGGCTACTATGCGGTCCGCGCATTACGACTCAAGCATGCTGAGGCAAACGCCCCGATCAAGGTCACGCACGCCGATGCAGCGGATTCGTACCGAGCGAAACTGAGCGATTACGACATCGTCGTGATGATCAACGTTCCGGACGTTCCCGAAGATCTCGCCAAACGCCTGCAGCAGTTCGTCCAGAGCGGCGGCGGACTGTTGATCTTTCTGGGCGACAAGGTCGACCTGGAGCAGTACAACCGAAGCCTCGCCGGCGAGACGCATCCGGTGTTGCCCGCGCGCCTGGTTGAGACGGTCGAGCACGAGGATCCGACAGAAGGCTGGCAGATTGTTCCAGGCAAGAGCGACCATCCGCTGGCTCAGGTAGTCAGACGCTTGCCGGCCGACCTGACGGCGGACGCTCACTTTCGCACAGCCGTGCGCGCCGTGCCCTTGCAGGGCGGCCAGTCCATCCTCCAGCTTAGCGATAGCAGCCTGCCGCTCCTGCTGGGAAGCCGCGACGGCCGCGTGCTGCTATTCACCTCCTCGGGCGATCGCTCGTGGAGTGACCTTCCAGTACACCCACTGTACACCATCCTGCTGCAGCAGTCGGCCACCATGCTCTCCCGAAGCGCAGAGCTGGACCGAGGCCTCGTTGGTGAGCAGGCAACCATGCCCCTGCCGGGCCGCGTGATGGGCGATGAAGTGAGTGTTATCGATCCGCTGGGAGCGACGGGGCCTGTCGAAGTCACCGTGGTCGACGGTGCGACTGCCGGCATCATCACACCGGACCTGCCCGGCGTTTACCGAATTGCCGCCGATTCCCAACACGAAGCGCCGGCTGTGGCGGCAAACGTCGACCCCGCTGAATCGAACGTCCGAACCGCGGACATCGCGGCGCTGCGCAAGTGGCTGGACGAGGTGCCCATCGAAGTTGTATCCGGTGCAGTGGCTGACGCGGCCTTGAACAGCCGTACCGGACGAGATCTCGGTCTCCTGCTCCTCGCACTGGGCGCGATCTGCTTCTTTGTGCAGGGGCTGTTGGCAAACCATCTATCACGTCGCAAGCACGCCGGAGATGCCACGGGCGATGTGGTGACGTCGTTGCAGAGCCGGCGTGTTGTCGCGTCACGGAGAAGTTGACCGCTTATGCTTGAGACACTACTGGATCTCGAAGACGGACAGCGCATCATCGACATGGAACTGCTGATGCGCGGCAGCCAGATCCTGCTGGTCGTGCTTACCGTCGCGGCGGTCATCTACACCATCTTCTATTACCGTTCGGTACGGAGCATCCCGTCCAAAGGTCGCAAGATCATGGGGCTCTGCCATCTGCTGGCACTGGTGATTCTGATTCTCATCGTCGCCATGCCGGCGGCAAAAGTTCGCTACACCAAGACGTATCGGCCGACCATGCTGATCCTGGTCGATACGTCGCGCAGCATGGCCGAGCAGGACAAGCGGGTGACGACCGAAGCTACTGGCCGGGCCGCGAAGATTCTCGCTCAACTGCCGCTGGACCAGGAGGTCACCGCCGATACGGTCCGGCAGTTCATGGGCACCTCGGACGAATTGTCTCGGCTTGATCTGGTCAAGGCGTTGTTCGCGCACCGGGATATCGATCTGCTGCGGCGAGCAGGCGAGCGTTTCGACATTCGGTTCTTCAGCTTTGACAGGGGTCTTGCCCCCGAGGGTGGCGCCGACGACGCAAAGACCTGGTTGGAAAGCCGCGACGCCAGTGGCGACGCGTCGCGCATCGGGACAGCCGTCCGGGAAGCGGTGTCCCGTTACACCGGGCTGCCCGTTGCCGGCGTCATGGTCTTCAGCGATTTCGGTTGGGTCGAGGGCGAGGACCCCGTTCGTGTCGCCGCCGAGATGGAAAGACGCGGCATCCCGGTCTACTCGATCCCCATCGGGCTGCCGGCGCCGCCGGATGCCATGATCGCCGAGGTCATTGCGCCGGAAGCCGTCTTTCAAGGCGATCCTGTTTCGCTGCGAGTCCGTGTGCAGTCGCGTGGACTTGAAGGGCGAAAAACGACGCTGAAGGTGAGGGTTAACGGTGTCGAAGAGCAGTCCGAATCGGTTGTCTTCAAGGACGGCACCCAGTTCATCCCGCCGATGACCATTCAGCCGAAGCAGGACTCGGGCTCTCTCCAACTGGAATTCGAACTGGAGGCAACGGATGACGATTCCAATCCGAAGAACAACACCCGGCCGCACAGCATGCGGATCATCGACGAGAAGATCAAGGTGCTGTACGTGGAAGGGATGCCGCGGTGGGAATTCCGCTACCTGCGCTGGGTGCTGCTGCGAAATCGGCATCTGAAAACACGGTTCTTAATGACGCAAGGCGACCCGGATCTGCCCAAGATATCACCGCACTATATGGCCGGGTTCCCCAAGGACGTCCGCAATATCTTCGAGTACGACTTGATCATTCTGGGCGATGTCTCGTCCAAGTACTTCACGCCCGAGCAACTGGAGTTGCTGGCCGAACAGATCACGGAGCACGGCGGATCGCTGATCATGCTGGCCGGTTCCGAGAGTGCGCCGTCCAGCTATCAGGGTACGCCCGTTGAACGCATCTTGCCGGTCAAGATCGGTGTCGGTAAACCGCAGGTGGTCGCGAACAATCAGTTCCCGCGGCTCCCGGAAGACGAGGCCCACAGCCCCATTACCGTTTTGGCTGATGACGCGGACGTTAATCAACGCATCTGGTCCAAAGTACGTGGCCTGGGGCAACTACCCAGACTCGATGGCCCCAAGCCCTCGGCCAACGTGCTGTTGCACTTGCCGAGCAATGCCGCAGGCACGCCGGATTATCCGCTCGTATCATGGCACAACTACAGGAAGGGCAAGTGCATGTTCGTCGCCTCGGACCGGCTCTGGCGTCTGCGGCTGGAAGTCGGGGATGTGCATCATGCACGCTTCTGGGGGCAGGCCATCCAGTTTCTGACGATGTCGCGACTGCTTGGGCAGAACAAACGCATCTCCCTGCAGACGGAACGGACTCGCTACAACCCCGGGGAACCGATTCGGGTTTTTGCGAATGTGCTTTCTGAGACCTACGAACCGGTGGTGAAGGAGTCACATACCGTTGTGATCGAACGTCGAGGTTTTGCGGACTCGGCACAGCAAGTCGTGCTCGCCTCCGATCCTTCCACGCCGGGTGCCTATTTTGGCGCCTTGCCGGCCGGCCAGGACGGCCAGTACGTGTTGCGGGCGCAAGACCACGAAGCGGAGATCTCCGGCACGATCGGTTTTACGGTGGCCGCTGATCCGCTGGAAGACCGTGATACGTCGGCAAATCCAACGATCGCCCGGAACGTCGCCCAAGCTTCGGGCGGCAGCGTGGTCGGGCCCGGCGAACTGGCCGGCTTGATCGACAACCTGCCAGCCCCGGAAATGTCGCGCATCGTCAGCCGTGAAGTGGAACTCTGGGACACCCCCTTGCTCTACTTGCTTCTTGTTCTGCTTGTCGTCCTGGAATGGTCTCGCAGGAGAAGGGAGAACCTGTTGTAGCAAAGGTCGCAGGTCATTGGATCGACCGGAAATGAACATGCAATCCACGAACATGACAATCGAACAACAACTGCGGCACACCTGGAAACAGGATCGCCGGTTCTGTCACCTGCGCGGCCTCTGTCGCTGCGTGATCTGGTTGGGGCTGCTCCTGTTGTTGGGGCTGATCATCGACTGGGGCCTGCTCTTCAAGACCAGGATGCCGGCCGCGTTGTCGTTACTCTTGGGAATCGGCGGGCTGGCCACCATGGCGTGGGTGGTTTGGCGCGACTGGATCCGACACCTGCGGCCCTACGACGCCAAACAGGTTGCCTTGGAGGTGGAAGCCGAACACCCGGAACTGATGTCGTCCTTGGCTTCCTACACCGAATTGGACGCGATGGCCAGCGGTTCTCAGGCATCGCCGGAACTACTCGAAGCGATGCGGGATTTTGCCGTGCAGAAGTCCCGGCAACTGAAGTTCAGCGAGATTATTGATTTCTCGCAAGTCAAGAAACTCGCGGCATACTCGGCCATCGTGCTGCTGGTCGCCGCGGGTGTGTCCGTGCGCTGGTCTGACCACATCGGGGTGTTGGTTCGGCGCCTGGCAGGTATCGATACCAGCTATCCCATTGGGACCAAGCTCGTCGCGATCACCGGGGACGTGGTCGTCCCGTTTGGCAGAACCGTCGATATCACGGTGCAGGCCGGAGGCGTGATTCCGGATGACGCCGTTCTGCACATAAGGCCGGCAGAAGGGCAGTCGCAAGGCTGGACGGAACTGCCCATGGAGAAGCTCGACAACGGTTTCAGCTTCAGCCGCAAACTGGAATCCCCCGAGCGAGACATGCAGTACTTCGTCACCATGGGCGATTACCGATCCGACGACGAACACAAGCCGTTTCGCATCTCCGTCATGCGGGCGCCGCGAATCGTCAAGGCAGAACTCCGCCTGCATCTTCCGGCGTACCTGAACCCCCTGAACCAGCCGCCGGAGACAACCGACCAGCTTAACGTGGAAGTGCCCGAGGGCACGCGGATCATCTGGCACCTGCAGTGCGACAAGGCCGTCGCGAAACTCACCGTCAAGCATGGCGACCAGAGCCTGGACGCCGTGGTTGGCGAAAGCGGACAGGACGTCTCGTTTTCGCTTACCGCCGACCGCCGATTCACCTACACCTTTGCCTGGACCGAAGGGGCCAGCGGCGAGGATTTCGACTTCGAAGACGTTGAGTACAGCGTCCGAGTCAACAAGGATTCTATCCCTCGCATCGCGTTTGCGGGAAGAGCGCCCCGCGGTCCCGCGACGGTCGGCAAGAAGACCGCCATCCGCTGGCGAGCGCAGGACGACCACGGGCTGGACAAGATCTGGCTGGTCTATTCGGTGACAGCCCCCGGCCAGTCGGACCCCCCGCAGGAGCAACGCATCCAACTGCCGGACGTGGCAGGGCGCGTGGTGGACGAGAACTCTCATACGTGGATACCGGCGAAGGACATCCCCGGTCTCAAGCCGGGCAAGCAGATCAGCTATCACCTGGAGGCGACCGACCTGAAGCCCGACGATTCAGGCCAGCGCATCGCGAGGTCGCCAGTACGCCAGTTGTCGATTGTCAGCAATGAGGATTACATGGACTGGTTTCGCCGGGAATTGGGCGAGCGCAACGAGGTCGTCAAACAGACGTTCCTCCTGGAGAGGGATACCTCGAAACGGATCAAACAGATCTTGTCCACACAAGGAGAAGATGAGCGATGACCAGGAAGACGTATCGATTCTCATTGGCGGTCCTATGCCTTGTTGCTTTGCTCGCCGGTCGCGCCGTCGTCGGTGAAGATGGAGCGAACATCGCAGATCGCTTGCGCACGCTGGAGACTCAGCAGAACGCCGAGTCGAGGAAACTGAGCAAGGCGGCCGGCGATATCGCCTGGTTGCTGGAGGAACTCGAATCCAATGGCCTGCTCGAGCAGGGCGGCGGAGAGAAGGTTAAGGCCTTGAAGGTCGCCGTCAGTGACGTCGCCTATGACCGCCTGCCGTTGGCGGCGCGGCACTTGCGCAACGCCCGACTGGAACATGACGCGTCGCGCTATCATATCGCCTCTGCCGACCAGGAAGTCGATGCCATTGTGGAGCAGTTAAAAGCCGTCCTCGCCGGAAGCTCCGCCCTGTTGGCCGAGGGGCAACTCATTCAAGAGTTGAAGGACCTGATAAAGGTCCAGATGCAGGTCCGCGGTCAGACGGCCGAGTGGGGCAAGGCGTTGCTGATCAGCCCGGAGACCGCCGGTGCGGGCAAGGGACCGCTCATGCAGGAGCAGGCGAAGATCCTCGCCCGCTATCAGACCTTCCTGGGCAAGCTCCAGCAGGTCGCCAAAGACGCCTTCGACGAAGCGGCCAAGTCCCGCCTGGAGCAGGTCGAGCGCCTGCTGAATCCACAGCCATCCACCAGCGAGATCGTCAGCAAGATCACCACGCCCGAGCCGACCACGGGCGAAGTGCTGCAGGCCGCCGTCGAGCAGATCGAGGCGTCGGAAGTTCTCGCTGCCGTCGGCGCCCAGGACCGCGTGATCGCCTCCCTCAAGGCCGCCCTGCAGATCCTCTCCGCCGGTCAGTTTGAACTCGCCGAGTTCGTCGCGGGCCTCGAGAAGCTGATCGAAAAGCAGAAGATCCTGAGGAGAGACACCGCCGCCGAGGAAGACCTCGTGCAACGAGGCGTGTTGCTCGAAGCGCGGCAGCGGGAGATTGCCGACGAGGCGACCGACTATTCCGTCGACGCGCCCGATCTGTTCGTTAGCAGGAAGGGCGAGTACCTGGTCGAGCCGCTGATGACGGCACTGGGCGAGGCGGTGGCCGCCCTCAAGGCGGCGCAAAGCGACAAGGAGTTGGCGGCCCTGCGGGCCGCGCGGAAAAGCGAGGCGCTGGCCGCCCTCAAGGCAGCGAGGAAGGACAAGGTGCTGACCGCCCAGGATAAGGTCATTGCCCTCCTGCAGTCGGTCTACGGGACGGCCAAAGCCTTGAAAGAAGAAAAAGAAAAAGAAGAAGGGGACGATCCGTTCTGGGCCGAATCACCGGTCGTCCCGGA
>CAZVEV010000172.1:0-12832 GCA_964625865.1 uncultured Planctomycetaceae bacterium
AAGGATACGCCGCGTTTTTTCCGTCCGCCATCCACAACTTCTGACAATATCTCCAGAAGAACAGCAAGAAAGAGAACGGCAGAGAACACAGAGACATCCATCTTTCTTCTCTCTGTGCCCTCTGTTGTTCTCTGTGTCCTCTGCTCTTTCTGTCTCTCTGTTTTCTCAGTGCCTCTGTGATGAAAAGGCCCGAGTGTTGGTGAACGGTTGCCGAAACGTTGCGCGGTGCGCGCAGAAGTTGACGGATAGCAGTGCAGAGGACGCAGATCAGACACAAGAAACGACGGTGGTGTTCTTCCGTTCAAATCTGTGCGATCTGCGCAATCTGTGGCCAGGCCGTTGCCCCTTCACAAGCCCTAGTGGTGCGCGACGGGGGCATTTCGGGACAGGAAAACCGGGATCTTTGAGGTTTTTTTTCGCCCGGACGGTCGGGAAGAACTGGCCGGCTTAAGACGCCAGTCCGATCGCGTCAGCGCAAACCTTCAACCTTCGACCTCCAACCTTCAACCTCCCCCATGCACAACGCCCGCAGATGCCCTGGCTAATGTCAACTAAGAACTATTTATACCCTCCGCTGCCACCCGGCGTGACGGTGGTTTACACTGTAAAGGTCGTCAAGGTCTCGTGCGGGGGGCCAGAGTGTCATACCCATATTGAATACAGCCTGTTAGGATCACACGGGCCTTCCGGCCTTCAGGGGGTTTACACGGCGAAGTGTAAAGCTCCGTCCTGCGGGATCGGACGGATGGGGGGCGATGGAAATCTGCGGCGTTGGCGACGTGGCGGGGTCCGGACCGGACGTCTGCCGACGGGCCAACGCGGCGGGACGCGGCGTCCGTAACGGGACGCCGACGGGGCCCGGGCTGGGGCGTTCGGCCGGGGGCTACCGCTGGCGGTAGGTGATTCGGCCCTTGGTCAGATCGTACGGGCTCAGTTCGACCGTCACGGTATCGCCGGGCGTGATGCGAATGTAGTGCCTCCGCATCTTGCCCGAGATATGCCCGATGATCTCGTGGGTCTTCTCGCCCATCGTAATCTCAAGCCGAAACATCGCGTTCGGAAGCGCCTGCTTGACAATCGCTTCCACTTCAATGGCGTCACCCTTTGGCATACAGATCCTTCGTTACAGCGCCACGTAAACGCGCGGGACCGCTCCCGCGCGACTAAAGACTATACCACCGGTCCAGGCGAAACTCAACTCATCACTTCGGCAGCGGACCGTGCAGGACGCCCTTGGCGGGAACGTCGAGTCCCGCGGTCCAGACGATCGCGTTGAGCACCATCCGCCGAAACCCGTCGATTCGCCAGTTCTTGTGGAAGTGCCCGCCGGTAAAGCCGAACCCTCTGCCGCCGTCGGCCCGCTGGACGGCCCAGGCGATCACCTCGGTCTTCGGGGCGTTGGTCGGGAGCATGACCGTCGCGATGGGTGATACCCGCTTGTCGCCGGCGCCGAAGCGAATCCGGTAGTAGAACTCGTCGCGTGCGTCGTAGGCCGACCAGCCGCGACAAATCGGATGCTTGGAGCCCGGCGTGACGGTCGTGTGGTTGTGCGGGTTCTTCGAGTAGCCGTTCTCGTAGTAGCCGCCGGTCCATTCGAGGAAGGCCGCCGTATGCGTCTTGTCCGGCACGGGGGCCACCGCGTAGTGAATGACCACCAGGCCCACGCCGCGTGCCATCAGCGTGCGGACCTTGGCCATCGGCCCGGGGCCCTGCAGCGGATGGCTCGCAAAGCCGTCGGAGAACAGCACGATCGTCGCCGCGTCGTCCAGGATGCTCTGGTCCTTGGGCCAGCCGCCGAAGGTCGCGGCCGTGGTGAAGCCCTTGACGTTCGTCGCGGTGTCCAGGCACCCTTTGAGCAGCTTGATGCCCGCGGAATGGGCGTGCGTCGTCGCGCCGTGGCTGTCCTTGCCCGCGATCAGGACGATCATCTTCGGCTTGGCGTCGGCCTTCGCCGCAGGCGTCATCCGCCCCACCGCCGCCAGCGCGCCGGCGGCCGCGGCCGTCTTGACCAGCCCGCGTCTGGTCAGCGTCTTCTCGTTCATCTGCCTCACCATCCTTTCCACACCCCTACGATCATCTTCGCAGGCGGCCGCCAATGCAAGGGCGGCTCGGTGGCAGCCCTTGTATTCCAGGGGAGAGCTTGGCATAGTTGCGGGCGAACAGGCGACGAACCGGACGTCTGTCGGAAAGGAATACGAGAAGATGATCCAGGTTGGAATCGTCGGGCTGGGCGGGATCGGCAATCGCCATGCGCGATGCTACGTGGACAACAGGTACACGAAGGTTGTCGCCGTCTGCGACATCATTCCCGAGCGCGCGGACAAGGCGTCGGCCGAGTACGGGGCCCCGGCGTTTTACAGCGTTAAGAAGATGCTGGCCAGCGGCATCCGCCTGGACGCGTGCAGCATGTGCACGGCCGGCGTGGAGAACGGGGGCGATCACTACGTGCCCACGATGGAACTGCTCCGCGCGGGGATTCCGGTGCTCGGGGAGAAGCCGATCTCCAACGAGATTCCCAAGGCCCGCCGCATGGTCGCGTTGGCCAAGAAGAAGCGCATTCCCTACGCGATCGACCTGAACCACCGTTTCACGCCGGCGGCGGTCCGGGCCAAGAAGTGGCTCGACGCGGGCCGCCTCGGCGAGCTGAACATCATCAACATGACGATGTGGATCAACAACCCCAACGAGTCGAGCCCGCACTTTCACATGCGTGCGCTGCACCCGCACTCGATCGACGTGATGCGGTACTACGGCGGCGAGGTGAAGAAGGTCCAGGCGTTCTTCAAGAAGGGCAAGGGGCGGAAGATCTGGTCGAACGTGCAGGTGAACATGCAGTTCGCAGGCGGCGTGATCGGCCACCTGACAGGCAGCTATGACGCGGGGGCCGGCTACGGGCTCGAGACGTGCGAGCTGGTGGGCTCGAAGGGCCGCGTCATCATTAACGAGGCCTGCAAGAAGCTGACGTTCTTCCCCCGGCTGACCAACCAGGTCGAGAGCTACGATCATCTCGGCGGGATGCAGAGTTTCGGCGACACGTTCGCCTCGCGAATCGGCGCGTGGGTGGACGACCTGCGCAAGAAGACCACGCCGGGCAAGATCGACGGTAAGGGCGAAGACGCCCTGAAGGCCCAGTTGGTGATCGAGGCGGCCATCAAGTCGTGGGACACGGGCAAGGTCATTACGCTGTAACGCGTCGGCCGCGAGGCGGCGCCCTGGAGAACACACAATGAAGCTAGGCGTGAATTCGGTCCTGTTCGGCGGCTATGACATGGAGACCGCCTTCAAGTGCATCAAGGCCGCCGGGTACGACGGGCTGGAGATCTCGGCCATCGGGTCCATGAGCGAGCACCTGGTGATCGAGCGATGGGCCGAGTGTGCGCCGGTGGTCAAGGACCTGTCGGCCCGCTACGCACTGCCCGTGATGGCCATGGAGCAGCCCAGCCAGGACGCGGAGATCATGGAAGCGGCGATGCAGGCGGCCGTCGAGATCGGCATCCCGGTGATCAACTGCGGCCCCGGCGGGGAGACAGACGTGGAGGAGACGTTTCAGCCGGTGGTCGACAGCCTCGGCGCCCTTGCCGAACGCGCCGAGCACTACGGCGTGACGCTGTGCGTCAAGGCCCACGTGAACAAGGCCATCTACAACACGCCAACCTCGCTTCGCCTCTTGGAGGCGATCACGAGCCCGGCGTTCGGGCTGGACATGGACCCCAGCCACATCTACCGGGCCGGCGAGAACCCGGCCGAGGCGATCGCGGCGGTTGTCAGCCGCATCAAGCACGTTCACATTCGCGACTGCAAGGGGCGCCAGACCTCGCCCGGCGCGCCGGAAGACCAGGCCAACGGGCGAGGCGACATCGACCTGCTGGCCTACATCCGCGTCCTGCACGAGAACGGCTACGACGGGCCGGTCGACCTCGAAGTCATCGGCGCCAAGGACTACGAACTCGAGCGCTGCTGCATCATCGCCGCCGAGGCCCGCGGGCACATGCAGGCCTGCCTCCAGGCCTGCGGGGCCAGATAGGACTGACCGATGGCTGTCGGCGTGGGCATTCTGGGCTTTGCGCACGGGCACGTGAATGCGTACTGCGCCCGCTGGGCGGCCGACGAGGCCATGGGCGTGGCCGCTGTCGCGGGGTGGGATCACGACGCGGATCGCCTGGCCCGCGCCGTCGAGCAGCATGAGGTGGACGGGTGCGAGTCGCCCGAGGCCCTGCTGGCCCGCGAGGACGTGGACGCCGTGGTCGTCGCCGCAGAGACGGCGATGCATGCCGACCTGATTGTCCAGGCCGCCGAGGCGGGCAAGGCCGTCATCTGCCAGAAGCCACTGGCCCTGACGCTCGAACAGGCCGACCGGATCGTCCAGGCCGTCGAGACCACCGGCGTTCCGTTTACGATGGCGTGGCAGATGCGGGTAGACCCGCACAACCTCAAGATGAAGGAGCTTCTCGACAGCGGCCGCTTCGGCAGGCCCTTCATGATCCGCCGCCGCCACTGCCTCTCGACGCAACTGATGGAGAACTTCGAGACGACGTGGCACGTCGATGCGGCGATGAACCGCGACCTCTGGGCCGACGACGCGGCCCACGCGGTGGACTTCGTCTACTGGCTGGCGGGCATGCCCGTCAGCGTGACGGCCGAGTTGGACACGCTGGCGAATCCGCGCGTGCCCAACGACAACGGCATTGCGGTGTTCCGGTACGCTGACGGCACGTTCGCGGAAGTCTCGTGCACGTTCGCAGCCGTCGGCGGCGAGTGTTCGGCCGAGATCATCTGCGAGAGGGGCGCTATAATCCAGAACTACGGCGACGGGCCGAGCACCAGCGTGCCGCGCCCCGAAGGCGGAATCTCACTGAAGTGGTATCACGAAGATGACGGCGAGTGGAGCGTCAGCGACCTGCTGAACACGCCCAACCAGGGCCATCGCATCGCGAACCTGGCGGCACCGCTGGGCGAGTTCCTCCGCGGCGCCCGCCCGCCGATTGCCACCGCCGCCGGGGGCCGTGACGCCCTGCGGATGATACTGGCCTGCTACGAATCGGCCGAACAGGGAAAACGCATCGCACTGTGACAGCGTGCGACCAGGATAAGGACCCGACATGGCAAAGAAGACTGCCCGCAAGAAACACCCGAACATCCTGCTGATCGGCGTGGACTCGATGCTCTCGACGCACATGAGCTGCTACGGCTACCACCGCCAGACCACGCCGCACATCGGCCGCTTCGCCGCCGGCGGGGCGCTGTTCGAGCAGACCTTCTCGGCGAACATCCCGACCACCTCCGGCTACGCCTGCATGCTGACCGGGATGGAGATCTTCTCGACCGAGTGCGTGGCCCTGCGCCACAAGGGACCGTTGACGTCGAAGGTCAAAACACTGCCCGAGATCCTCCGCAAGGCCGGCTACAACACCTCGTGCGTAGGCTTCACGGGCAATCCCGCGTCGCGAGGGTTCAGCAAGTACATCGACTACGCCGGGTGGGGCTCATGGAACGAGGGCCGCAGCCACAAGGCCGAGAATCTCAACGCGGTGGCCGTTCCGGAGATCGATCGGCTCGCGAAGTCGAGCAAGCCGTTCTTCGTGATGCTCAGGCACATGGACCCGCACGCGCCGTACCTGCCCCCCGCGCCGTACGAGCGGATGTTCTATCATGGCAACGAGTGCGACCGGAGAAACAAGTCGATGAAGCCAGTGATGGCGTTCAAGCCGTTCTGCGACTTCTTCCGCACGTGGATGCCTCCCGGGGTTACCGACAAGGACTACGTGATCGCCCAGTACGACGGGGCCATCGCCTACATGGACGCCTGCATCCAGACGCTCTTTACGCAACTGGAGGATCTCGGCATTGCGGACAACACCATCGTCGTGCTCAACAGCGATCACGGCGAGACGCTGTACGACCACGAGTGCTGGTTCGACCACCATGGCATCTACGACAACACGCTGAAGGTGCCGCTGATTATCCGCTACCCGAAGAAGGTCCCCGCCGGGGTTCGCGTGGCTGGGTACAACCAGCACAAGGACCTGGTCCCGACGCTGCTGGAGCTGGCCGGCATCAAGACCGGCATCCGCTTCGACGGCCAGTCGCTGATGAAGCTCGTCCGCGGGCGCAAGGCCAGCTTCGAATCGTCAATGTACATCACCGAGTGCACCTGGATGCGCAAGCATGGATGGCGGACCCCGCAGTGGAAGCTCATCGTCGCCCTCGAGCCGGACTTCCACTTCAAGCCGGAAGTCGAACTGTATAACCTCGTCGAGGACCCCGACGAGAACACCAACCTCGCGAGCAGCAGGCCGGACGTGGTGGCCGCGCTGAAGGCGGAAATGGACGATTACATCGCCCGGCGCGAGGCCGAGACGGGTAATCCAAACCCGATCTACAACCAGCCGGGCTGGCACGGCCACAAGGGCTTCGACTACTTCACGTCGAGCAAGCAAGCGTACGACACACTGCACATCGGCGATCCGAAGATGGCCGCCAAACTGCAGGCCGAGTCGCGAAAGTAGGACGGAATGATGCAACGAGTTGGCGTGATCGGCATGGGGCCGATCGGGAACCTGCATTCGAGCGTGTACCAGGAGACCGATGGCGTGGAACTCGTCGCGGTGTGCGACATCGACCGTTCGCGGGCGGATGCAGCCGCCGAGAAGTTCGGCGTGCCGGCATTCTACACCGCCCCCGAGATGCTGGCGGCCGTCTCGCCGGACATGGTCTCGGTGGCCACCGGCGGGCACGAGTACGGGTCGGACCACTTCGAGCCGACCATGCAGGCCCTGGAAGCCGGAGTCGCCGTTCTCGGCGAGAAGCCGATCTCGAACGAGATCGCCCCCGCCGAGCAGATGGTCGCCCTGGCCCGCGAGAAGGGACTCTGCTACGGCGTGAACCTGAACCACCGCTTCACGCCCGCGGCCAGACTGGCCAAGAAGTGGATCGACGATGGACGCATCGGCCACATCCTGTTCGTCAACGTCAGCATGTGGATCAAGAACCCGCGAGAGACCTCGCCCTGGTTCCAGATCAAGGCCCTGCATCCCCACACCGTGGACATCATGCGGTACTACGCCGGCGACATCGAGGCCGTCCAGTGTTTCGCCACCAAGGCGCCTGGGCGGGAGATCTGGTCGACCGCCCAGTTCAACATGCGTTTCGCCAGCGGAGCGGTGGGCCACTTGTGCGGCAGCTACGACATCGAGCGAGGCCACCCGATGGAACGCTGCGAGGTCGCGGGCCTAAGCGGGCGGTTCGTCATCGAAGACATCTTCCGCGAGGCGACGCTCTACCCGGCCGGCGAGATGGAGAAGATCGTCTACACGAACTCCCCATTCGGCGGGATGCGAGACTTCAGCGACACGTTCCGCAATCGCCTCGGGACGTTCGTGGAGCAGTTGAACGCCGGCGCAGCCCCGGACGAGATCGACGGCAGCGCCGCCGACGCCCTGGCCGCCCAGAAGGTCCTCGCCGCCGCCATTGAATCGATTCAGACCGGCGCGGTGGTCACTGTCGAGAAGTGATGGCAGGAGCGATTTCCCGATGCTTATCACCGTAATCGGTCGCGGGCACGGCGGGACGCGGGCCATGTCGCATACGCTCAGCGAAAGCGGCGTCTACATGGGCGAGCCCCTGAACGGGTCGGGCGACCTGCTGCCTCCCGACGACATGTACGAGGCCTGCCGCGTGATGGCCCGCCACGTGGTCCACAACGGCGGACTGTCGTGGGACTTCTCGCGGCTTCACACGATGGAGATCGACCCGGCCTTTACGCGGCTGATCGAATCGTACCTCGCGAGCGTGCTGTCGAGCAGTGCACCGAACCGCGGCTGGAAGATCCCCGAGACCACGCTCGTCCTGCCCTGGATCGTTCGCCTGCTGCCCGATATCCGCTACATCCACTGGATCCGCGACCCGCGCGACAGCATCCTGTCGGGGCACATGACCGACGACCTCGCCGATTTCTCCGTGCCTTACGACCACACGGACAACGTGCGGCTTCGGCGGGCGATCAGTTGGAAGTACCAGGTCGAAATCGTCCACGCCACGCCCAGGCCCGCTCATTGGCTGCCTGTGCGATTCGAGGACTTCGTGCTCGACCAGGACGCCACGTTGGCCCGTATCGGCGTATTCCTCGGCCTCGATCTGGCCAGGATCCCCGTTCGCCCCGAGTCGGTGGGCCGCTGGAAGACCGACGACGGCGAGCACATGTTCGACTTCTTCCGCGACGAGTTGATCGCCTACGGATACGACCTGTGACACATGGTCGTGCGTCGTGTCACTTCCGCAGCACGTTGTGCTTCGGGGCCCATTTCTTCTGCCACGTCGGATAGTCCCGCGCCAGCAGGCTCGCGGGGTACGTGCCGTACCAACTGTAGCCGGTGCGGCGCTCGGGGTCGATCTCGGCCAGCGTCGCTTTGACCTTGCCGTCGCGCCCGCAGAAGATCGGCTCGTTCGTGCCGATCCGGTAGAACCGTGCCCACAGCGGCGGGGCCTTCGGGTCCTTGACGATCACCTTATCGATACCGCGCGGCAGGGACGGGGCCTTGCGGGTGACCTGTCGGATACCCGTGATCTTCGCCCGGTCGAACCACGCTGCCGCCCCCTGGACGGCGGCGACGATCCGGGGCGACGGGGTGTCGATGCTCATCAGGAATTGCACCACGCCCACCGACTCGGCCCCGCTGATGGAGGCCTTCTCGTACGTCCGCGCCGGGCGCGGGACGAGGGTCTTGGCGTCATGCTGGGCGCACCACGCGGTGGGCCGGCCGCGGACGATGATCTGGCACTTCAGGATGCACTCGATGCCGCGCTTGACCGCGTCGGCGGCCTTGGCGCGACGGACGGCGTCGACGAAGGCGAAGTCGGCCTTCCGTTCGGCGATGTCCCGCATCAGGCCAAGCGCACCGATCATCGCCCCGTCATTGAACGTGATATGGGCATGATAGCCTCGCGGGTTGGGCCATACCTGGGGCCAGCCGCCGTTGGCATACTGGGCATCGAGCACGAAGTCGACGCCCTTGAGGCAGGCGTCCAGGAGTCGCGGGTCCTTTCCCGCCGTGTAGACACGTGCGAGGAAACGGATATGCGTGTGCGTCGCGCCGTTGTCGAGGATGGAATCGGTGCGGCGCTTGTCGCGCTTCAGCCGCGCCCGATCCGCGTCGGACAGCGTGCGGATCATGTCCCGGTTCTTGGGCCACCCGCCCGTGTTGCGCTGGGTCAGCAGAACAGTCTCCGCAATCCGCCGCGCCTCGTCGCTGCCGTAGAAGGTCGCCGGCTGCGAAAGGATGTTCCCGGCGGAATTCTCCCACCGCAGTTTGCGCTCAGCCGCCCTGCCCTGCCGAGAAACGCCGCCGCAGCACGCCAGAACCACAAGTGCCCAAACCGTCGTTCTACTCATCGCGTGCCCTTTCAGTCCGACTGCTGCCATTCCAGCCATATGCTATCGAAACACTCGTCGCCTGAACAGACACCAGCGAGGTCTCCGTATTGACATCTTCCGGTCACGTCCGTGTATAATGATCTCTGCTGAGCGGTCTTCCAGTAAGAAGGACGAGCCGATGACGACGTCAACCGAACACTGTTATGTTGTAACTGACGATGAGATTCTCGGCGGCGAACCAATCGTGAGGGGGACGCGTACCCCTGTGCGGGCGGTGGTTGAACTGTGGCGTATGGGAATTGCCGCTGACCAAATCCCCACCAGCCTGCCGCATTTGACGCTGGCCCAGGTCTTCGATGCGCTGAGTTACTACAGTGATCACCAGGACCGGATCAATGCTTACATCGAACAGAACACGATACCGGACGAACTGGTCGATCCGCTCGTAAGAGATCTATGAAGCGACTGTTCATCAAACTGTACCTCGATGAAGACGTTGATGTTGTCATTGCAGCCATGTTGCGGGCGCGAGGGTTCGGGGTGACGACAACGCAGGCGGAGGGCAACCTCGGAGCCGCCGATGCAACCCAGTTGGCCCATGCGGCCGACAAGCAGATGGCCGTACTGACCCACAATCGGCAGGACTTCGAGAGGCTCTTCGAGGACTGTGCATCCTCCGGACGCTCACACTCGGGCATAATCGTTGCATTCCGTCGCCCTGCTCGTGAAATCGTCAGACGCCTGATCGTGATCCTCAACAGCGTCACGGCCGACGAGATGGACAATCAAATCCGGTATGTCTGACGGCACCGCACGGGGGGCCGCAACATGAGCGACATTGACCCGGACATTCTGGCGGTCCTCGCCCCGCGGGTGCTGATTTCGGCGTATGGGCAGGGCGTGTTCCCGATGGTGCAGGACGGCGAGGCCCTGTGGTTCAGCCCGGACCCGCGCGGGCTGATGCCGCTGGACGGCCGGTTCCACGTGTCCAGACGTCTGGCCAGGACGATCCGCGCCGGGAAGTTCGAGTGCACCGTCGACACGTGCTTCGGGACGGTGATGGACCTGTGCGCCGAAGACCGCGAACCGGACGGCACGTGGATATCTCCGGAGATGAAGGTGGCGTACGGACGTCTCCACGACGCGGGGTTGGCACACAGCGTTGAGACCTGGCCCGCAGGGCAGGTCGGCCGGGGCCTGCCGGCGGGCGGCCTGTACGGCGTGACGCTCGGAGGAGCCTTCTTCGCCGAGAGCATGTTCCACCGCGTCACCGACGCGGGGAAGGTGGCACTGGCGCATCTGGTCGATCGTCTGCGCGAATGCGGCTTCAGTCTCTGCGACGTGCAGTGGACCACGAACAACCTTCGGCGGTTCGGCGCTTATGACGTGCCTCGCGACGAGTACCTCGGCCTGCTCGATCGAGCACTCACACTCCCGTGCACGTTCGCCTGAGGGGGAATACGCGTCGGACGAAAGCGTGGCGCATTGGCGGGGATCTCCCCCGGGTCTGTTCGCCCGGGGCGAAACGGGGGCCCGTAGGTAAAAACTTCTCTGTCCGGCCCCTGATCGGTGGTAGAATGGTTAAACAACCCAGACGGGGTGGTGGAGATTCGATGCATACCAAGACGAAAATCAGAGTGATGACGGTGGCGACGATGGCGTTGATCGCCGTGTGGGCGACGGACCTTGACGCGTGCAGCACGCCGGTGTTCCGCTACGCGCTGGAGCGCTGGCCGGCCGACTACTTCCCGGCGGTGGTGTTCCATCGCGGAGAACTGTCGGCCGAGCACAAACGCGTGGTGGAGATCATCCGCAAGGCCGCCAGCGAGGACGGGGCGAACATCGGCGTGTACGACGTGGACCTCGACAAGAAGCTGGACAAGGGCACGACGGAGTTGTGGGAGCGTCACAAGTCGCTGGACCTTCCGGCGATGGTCGTGACGTACTCACTGCCCTACTCGGGACGAGGCCGCCCCCGCTATCCCGACGACCCGTTCCCCCCCACGTTCTGGACCGGCGAGATCACCGAGGCCAACGCTCGCGCGCTGGTCGACTCACCGATCCGCAAGGAGATCGCCCGCCGGATCCTCGCGGGCGACTCGGCCGTCTGGGTCGTCGTCGAGCCTGATCCGGACGTGTTGAAGAGGCTCTTCCCCGCCCCGGCCAAGACCATGGCCTACTCGTCAGGCACGCTCGTGCCGGCCGGCATCCTGCTGGTCGTGGGCCTCGGGGGCCTGATCGCCCTCAGGGGCCGGCGCGACCTGAACGGGTACTTCCGGGCCCTGCCGCTGACCGTGGTGGGGCTGGCCGTCCTGGTCGGCCTGGCGGGGCTGCGTCTGGAAGAGCCCGCCGACGACCCGACCCCGCAGGCCAGCACGGAGACCCAGCCGGCCGAAGACGACGGACCTGTAACCGTCGCCAAGGCCGAGGAGATCGTCCAGCAGGCGTTGACCCAGGCCGAAGACGCCTACGCGCGCAACAAGCCCGCCGTACCAACGCCTCCGCCGCCTCCGTCCCGCCCGGGATTCGGCCCGCCCGAAGCGCCGGCCAACCTCAAGGTGCAGTTCTCGACGATCCGCCTGTCCCGCAAGACCGCGGACGAGCGCATGTTCCTGGCCATGCTGATGCACAGCGAGAAGGACCTGCTCGACGAGGAGTATGCAGTCGAGCCGATGGTCTTCCCGGTCTTCGGCCGCGGACGCGTGCTCTGGGCGCTGGTGGGCAAGGGCATCAACGACGAGAACATGTTCGAGTCGTGCATGTATATCACCGGCGCGTGCAGTTGCGAGGTGAAGTTCCAGAACCCGGGCACGGACCTGCTGTTCAGCAAGGACTGGGACGAAGCGCTGGCCGACTTGATGGTCAAGGACGAGCCGATTGCGGACCTCAGGGGCGTGCCGGAGGGCGGCGAGGAGATATCGACGACCCCGCCGGGCGCCGCCGAGGGCACGGCCGACGCCTCCGATGCCGATCAGGCCTCTGCCGGTCCGGCACCCAAGAGCGGATCGTCAGGACTTGTCTTTACCGTCGTCGCCGTTACACTGGGCATCCTGGCCGTGGGAGGCACGGCCCTGCTGATGGTCCTCAAGCGTAAGACGAACGTGGAATAGCATGAGTCCGTGGCGCCTGATTATTCGTGAAATCCTCCACCGCAAGCTGGACTTTGCGCTGGCGGCGGTGGCGGTGCTCATCGCGGTGACCGTTCTGGTGGCCCAGTTGGAGGTCCTCGACCGTCACGACCGCAACACCGAGGCCATCCTCGCCCGCGTGCAGGCCGCCACCGACCGCGAGGTCGCCGCCAAGGCCGCCGAAGTCGCCGCCGAAGTCGCCAAGCTCGACGACGAGATGCGGAAGATCATGAAGAACATGGGCTTCAATATCTTCATCCTTCCCAAGCGGCCCGAGACGGGCAGCTTCCTGCCCGAAGAGACCACCCCGGCGTACATGCCCGAGAAGTACGTG
>CAZVEV010000173.1:0-12764 GCA_964625865.1 uncultured Planctomycetaceae bacterium
ACGGGCCAACGGGACACCCGCTCGCTATCGCGCTGCTTACTCAAGAGGGATGCACGCGACTGGCCCGCACCCACCTACGCATTATCCGGATGAGCCCCTTTTTCACATGTCGGGACACGCGCGCCGCTACCGGCCCGTGTCGAGCGGCTTGATGTAGATGTTCTTGAACTCGACCGGGTCGCCGTGGCGCTGGAGGCCGATCGTGCTGCGCTTCGAGGCGCCCAGCAGTTTGGCGCCCATGATCACCTCGCGCCCGTTCAGGACGACGGTGACGGTGTCGTCGCGGACGGTGATCAGGAAGACGTTCCACTCGCCCACCGGGCGGTCCTCGCGCGTTTTGGGGATGTACTGCTTGCGCTCGTCGTCGCTCTTGGCGCGGCCGCGGTGCTCCCACATCTCGCCCGAGCCCATCGACCACGTCCAGATGTTCAACTGCTTGTTGTCGCGGACGAACACGCCGGAGTCGGCCTTGCGGGGCAGGCGGAAGTCCACGCGAAGCCTGTAATCGCCGAAGGCGTCTTTGGTCCGCAGCGTGCCGGCCTTCCCGTCGTAGCGAATAAGCCCGTCGGCGACGACCCAGTGGTCCTTCTGGTTGCCCTTGACGGCCCAGGCGTCGAGGTTCCGCCCGTTAAACAGCGGCGTCCAGCCGGCCATCTTCGGCGGGGCGGACTTGACCGGCAGGGGCTTGCCCGGCGAGGCGTCGGCCTTCAGGTCGCCAATGGCGTACTGCACGCCGGCCAGCAGATGGCTGACGAAGGCCTTGTTCCGGAACGTCGCGGGATTCTCGCCGAGCGAGGTGTAGAAGACGCGCCCCTGGCCGCACGTGCGGATCCAACTGACGGGGTAATCGTCGTCGTAGCGGTCGGCCGTCATGCTCCCGGCGGCCTTGCTCAGGTCTACGCTCAGCAGGACGTGCAGTTTGTCGCGGCGGTACGGGCCGGTGAACGTGTAGATATCGTCTCTGACCTCGAATCCCTTCCCGCCGAAGGCGGCGTTCAGGGGGCTCGTCGCGTCGTCAAGCTTGACCGGCGTTGTGGTGTGGGCGTACCAGGCGTGCCCGCTGTGCGTGGCGCCGATCATCGCGTTGTACTCGCCCCAGCCCAAGGCCTCGCACGTCGCGTTGTGGACACCCACCAGCCCGCCTCCGCCGCGCACGAACGCCGTCAGCGCCTTTCGCCGGGCCGCGAACGTCGCGGCGTCGGGGCCCTTCATGTCGCGGGGGACCTTGTAGAGCTTGCCTTCGAGGTAGACGTTGGCCAGCACGATCGCGTCGTAGCCCTTGAGGCCCTGGTCGCTCAGCACGCGGATGTCGCTGGTGATCGTCGCCTCGAACGCCCCGGTCCGCTTACCCGCCAGCGCGACGGCCTTCGCGCAGTGCGGGGCCGAGACGTGCGGAACGAACTTCATCCCTGACGACTTGGCCGCCCGGTCGAGGTCGCTCTTCGACTCGGTCAGCACGAGCACCTTCCGAGGCCGCGAGGGCTTGGCCGGCGCGTTGGCCGGCGCGGCGGCGGTGAGTTTGGCCAGCGTCTCGGCCCCCAGCAGGTCGTCCCACTCGTCGGCCGCCGTCTGCGATGCGCAGAAGGCCCCCACCACTACCACAGCCAGGCTGATCCCGATCTTCAGAGTGTTGATCATCTCGTCTTCCCTTTCATGACACACGGCATCGTCGATTGGAGTCACGTCAGCAATCTCACGGGTGCGTTCGTGACGTTGCGGTATCTGAGGTCAGTTTCTTTTCGCCCATGCGGGCCTCGCCGGCGGCGCCGAGGGCCATCGTGGCGGCCTTGCCGCGGACCCGCACCGCGCCGGCGGTTCCCTTGAAGGACACCTTCTCCGCCGTCGCCGACTGCGCCGTTGGCGCCAGGAACACGTAGTCTGTGCCCGTCTTGGAGGTCATCTCGGCGATGCGGCCGTCGGCGTGCCATTCGACGGTGACCGGCGCCTGCGATCTGAGCCGGGGGCAGAGCAGGGCGATCAAGGCGCTGCGGCCGGGCAGTGTTGCGGTCAGGGCCGTCTGGGTCATGGTCATCGGCCCGACCTTGCCCCCGCGATTGCCCACCGACATTTTCTGCCTCGCCGATTCGGTGCCCAGCTTGAACCTGGCGGCGTCATAGACGAACACGTCCATGTCGACGTCGTCTTTCCCCACAATCGTCGCGCCGTTCTTGTGGACCTTGACGGACTGTGCCGTCAGCCACAGCCGCCACGTGCCGGCCGCGTCGGCGTCGTGCGTGTCGCGGAGCAGGAAGACGTTGCCCGCCAGCGGGTCGGTGTCTTTCAGGAATGCGATCTGGCGCTGCCACGCGCCCTTTCGCCCGTTGACGTAGTCCAGCGCCGGCTGCGTCGAGAACGCCGTCACTCTCATGACCCCGCGGCCGGTCGCCGAGGAGGTCAGCATGCTGTGGTACTTCGGCGCATGGCGGCCGATGTATCCCCAGTCGTCGGCCAGCACGCGCCCCTTGCCCCACAGGATGATGCTGCCCGAATCGTAGTCGTAATGCTCGTGGTTCGTCCCGGCGATCAGGTGAAGGTAGGTCTCCCGATCCGTGCCGAGGCGGCCGCGAAGCACCACGCCGGTCTTGCGAAACCAACTGCTGCCGTAGTCGGGGCGCTTCGGTTTGATGCCGTGCGCCTTGAGCAGGCGTTTGTAGCCGGTCATCGTCGGGAAGCTCCAGCCGAGGCCCATGTCGGGCGATCCATGCTGCTCGCACATCCACTGCATGTGTGCGGCGAACTCCGGGGCGCGGTCTTTCCAGAGCCCCGCGACAATGCCGAACATCCCCGTCGCCTCGCCATGGTACGTGTTGCCGATCGGAGGCAGATGGCGGAAACCGCCCGTGTGCGGGTCCGGCGGCGTGGAGATCCGGGCGAACCACTCGATGACCTTGCGGACTCGTTCGTGGTAGATCAGGTCGGCGAATCCCGCCCGCCGGGCCATGATGAACGCCCCGAGCATGTGATCGAAGGAGGCCATCGCATAATGCGGGGCCTCGAGCCATCCGCCGTCCTGATCGGACCAACTGGTCAGTTGCGAGTAGAGTTCCCGCAGGCCGCGGCCCGCCCATGTCTTGGCCATCGGGTGCGACGGGATCAGCGACGCGGTGGTGACCTGGTACTGGGCCACCGTTGTCGTCATGTTCGGATTGGCACTGAAGCCGAACTTGGGCGCCCAGTAGTCGTCACGACTGACCACGTAGCCGAGGAATGCGATCTTCGCGAGAATGCGTCGCCGCCTCTCGGGCGTCAGGTTCTTCGTCGCCAGGGCGGTGTCGGTAAGGTTCAAGGTGGGCAGCAGGAGGACCGCCTGCGAGTGCGGGGCCACACCCAGCGTCACGCGGCTGTTCTGGCGCAGCAGGTCCTCGCCGACGACCACGTCGAGCCACTGCTCCGTCCGCGCCGCGATCTTGTCGCCGAGCCGCTCGGAGCCGGATGCGAAGTACTCCCGCAGCGGCCCGCCGATGTTGTACTTGTTGATCGGCTGCTGCGACTCCCAACGCCTCAGCTCCTTCGGGTCGGACTTGAGCGTCTTTCGCATCTGCTTCAGTTGGTCCCTGCCGACGAACAGCCGCGGGTAGTTGTCGTGGTCGCCCGTCCAGTGGAGTATGTAGTCCTTGACCTCGTCGAGCGGAAGATCGCCATGCTTGATGAGGTAGCGCTGCGGTGGCGGCGCCACGCGCCGGTTCTTCTGCTCGAGTACCTCGACACTGCCCGCCTTGCCGAGCCCGCCGAGCATCCACGCTCGCCTCCCGCCGGCCAGCGGAAACTGAAGCGTCACCACGCCGGTGTTCGATACGGCCCGAACGTACGCCTTCGCGCGCGGCGCCTTGCCCGTCCACCGCGGGTCCTTCCAGGTGCTCGGGCGAAGCACCCCGGCGATGAGCATGTCCGGGGCGTTGGCCCCGGGCGTGTACAACGCGAACCAGTTGCCCCGCTTGACCGCATACCACCAGTGCAGCCACGGTTCGAGTTCAAACGCCGTCCCGGCCGCCGGGACCGCCGCGCTCATGACATTGCCGAACTGCGGATGCTTTCCCGCACGGAACAGCAGCTTGGCGGGCGTGAAGTCCGCGCTGCCCAGTGCGACGTCGAACCGACCGCCGCCGGGGACGTCGAACGTCTCGGACACCAGGATGACCGGTTCGTTTCGATCGATGCGAAAGCGCATCTCCCACGTGCCGCCATCGGCGAAAGCGGCCTTGCACGTGATCTCCACGGACACCGGTCCCCGCTCGGTGACCGACGCGGCGTAGCGGGAAATCGCACCTGCGCCCGCCAGGGCGGAGTCCCCCGTCCAGGTGCCGGACGGCAGCCGAACCGAGGCGATAGGCCCCTCGGCGCCCTTGAGCTTTCGCCGGACGGCCAGGCCCGTCCGGCCGTTCGTTACGCGCAGTTCGCCGTCGGACTCGGTGACTCTCAGGTCGGACGTCTTGACCGCCTTCTTGTCCGAAAATGAGAACGTCCTGGTCTCGTACGGGCCCAGGTCGGTCACAAACGCGATGGTCGACCTCTCGCCGAGCATCTGCCACGCGACCTCATTCCCCTTCGAATCGACAAGCGACAGGCCCTTTGCGACGCACTTCTTCTGCGCCTCGCTCAGGCCGAACGTCACGCGCTCATTGGTCCACGTGTGACCGAGATGCTCAACCAGCGTGAAGTCGGCAGCGTTGGCAACGGCGCAGTGCAGCAGCAGACCAAGGATGGCGACGTGCTTCGTACAGATACGTGTTCCTTTCATCGGCGAACTCGTTGTCCTAAACGAGACCTCCACGTGCCGGAAACTGGGGCCCGGTCGAGCATCCACGGTACTCGCAGCCTGCGCCGACATCAAGCATGACCACGACGGATCGACCCGGTTGCGTTGTGGGCGAGAAACGTGCCACTCCCGATGTACATCGGGAGTGGTACGCCACAACGCAACCGCCTCCCCCGCCAGGATTGTGGGGGAACGGGGTTGCGGTGCGAGAGGGAGTAACGTATCGTGCGAAAGCACGTGTGGAACGTTACTTCTGACGGGGAGCATGGCGAAGATGGCGAAGGACGAAGACCCGGCAAGCACGGTGAGTGATGCAGTGGCGGGTCCGACGGGTGCGGTCAAGATCGGCGAGCAGTGCCCTCACTGCGGCAGCGCGCAGACGGGCAAGACGTTCGGGGCGATGCATTGGGTGTTGTCGATCGGGCTGTTCCCGGTGGGACTGCTGTCCCTGCTGCTGCCGTGGACCAAGTGCCAAAGCTGCGGCTGCGTGTTCTGTAAGGGATGGCTCAAGCCGGCCCCCGCCGACCAGGCGGATCAGGCCGACGAAGCGGACCAAGCCGGCGAGGCCAGCGACGCCGGCCCGCTGTGCTGGTACTGCGACACGGTCGCCTCGAGCAGGAAACTCGACGAGGACCTGATGCTCCACAAGGGGCTGAAGGAAACGCAGGTCTGCATCCCGCGGTGCGAGGTGTGCATGTCGGTGCGGTCGTCGGTACGTCGGGCCAAGTGGGCCGGCCTGGGCATCGGCGTGCTCTGGACGGTGATCATCGGCGCCGAGGGGGGCGAAAGCGCGGGGGCCGTCTTCTGGGTGGGGGTTGTCTTCGCACTGATCGGCTGGGTCATCGGAGGAATCGTGGGCAAGAAGATCGGCCGGGCCCGGGCGGCCGCGGCGGGGCTCGAGATCAAGCCGGCTAAGGCCTGGAAGCTGTATCCGCCGATCGCGGAGCTTCTGGGCAGCGGATGGAAACTCGGCGACGCCAGCGTGGAGCGCGAGGAGGCCGCCAAGCCCCCGGAAAAGTGCCCCGTCTGCGGCGGGCACACGGGCAAGGTGGGCATCCTGGCAAACACCGTGAACTTGACGGTGGCGAATCTTCGCCACACGGTGGCCGAGCGCTGCGTGGTCTGCGGCCAGTGGGGATGTCGCCTCTGCATGCACTTTCACGGCGAGGGCGGAGCGCCGATCTGGAAAGGGACGCACGGGCGGGTGGACGAGTTCACCGTCGTGTCCTACAGGGACCCCGCGTGGCGCCACAACGGATGCTGCGACTGCGGATTCGGCACGATCAACGGCGAGACCGCGGCCATGGGCTGACAGGGCCCCGCAGGTCTCAAACCCCGAAATCGTGCGTGGTTCAAAAGAGGGGCACAACTGCGGGCGCATGCGACAAGGGGTAGGGGATGACGGTGTTTGCGTCGGAGATTTCTCTTGACAGAAGCTTCGAGATCGATTAAGATCTATGAAGTTCGTGGAGGTCGCGAACTGAAGGCTATCCGGGCGACCCTGGTTTAGTCTCCCCTCTAACAACCAAAGGAGAAAGGCACTGCTCATGAGCTCGACACGCAGAACCATCACACTGGCCACCACCGTTATCCTTCTTGTCGCATGTCAGGGCGCGGAAGCGGCACTGATGGAGAATTTCGATGACGTCTCGACCACGCCGTATTCCCTGACGAATACCAGCGGCGGCCCTCCGGCGCTTATCAACGATGGAGGAGGGACGAACAACTCCATGCGCCTGACGAACCTCAACAGCAGCAACAACAACTCGATCGCGTTTGACGAACAGCCCGGCGTGACCGGGCCGGCCGTATACGGTATCAGACTGGCGTTTGACTTTCGCATGACCGACGATGCGGCCAACGCAGCCGCGGGCGGCTGCTGCGGTTCGGCGGCGGACGGGCTGGGTATCGGGGTGTTCTTTACCAGCACGTATGGCGCGACCGGGGGTATCAATCCCGCTGACGGGAGCGGAGTTGACTGGGAGCGGCCCAATTTCGCGGATGCAATAACCGTCGGTCTGGACATCTTCCAGAACATCGACGTGGTGACGTTGAACGTGCTCGGAGTTGAGGTCGTCGCCGTGGACGTGCAGCCGATCATGGACCTGAACAACAACACGTGGCATCGGGTGATCGTCCAGGTCACCCCGGACGGTGCGAATGCGACGGCGGACATCACCATTCTCGAAGATGTCGATTTCAACACGGAGATCCACGAGATCCTCACCGACCTGCCGCTTCCGGGGCTGGACCTTTCTGCGTTGCCCGGCTATCGTCTGATCGCGGGCGGGCGAACCGGCGGCGCCTTTGTCGACGGGCGCATCGACAACATCTTCCTGGCGGACGTCCCGGAACCGACGACAGTCGTACTTCTGTTCGCCGGCGGCGTCTCTGTGTTGGGCCGGCGGCGGCACCGCGGCTAATCTTCAGGAAAGCAGGGCTGATCGGACGTCCCGGAAAACCGGCTGTCCGC
The DNA here is from genome assembly GCA_964625865.1 of uncultured Planctomycetaceae bacterium. GTDB lineage: Bacteria > Planctomycetota > Phycisphaerae > SM23-33 > SM23-33 > CAZVEV01. The sequence continues at coordinate 7,230 of CAZVEV010000173.1, forward strand.
GAAACACAGGGACGCCACCCATGTTCTTGCCGCCGCTGTGGGCACAACATGAGTAGTGTTCCCATGTTTCCGTTTTCTAGACTTCCTCCACGACCTTCAGCCCCATCAGGTGGGCCAGGTGGCGGATGGACTGCGTGTGGTCGCCGTAGTAGGCCACCCGGTGCAGCGAGGTGTAGTAGTCCTTGGCGCTCTTGCCCAGTACGCCGCCGCCCCAGTTGGCCAGCAGCTTGTCTGCGTCGGTGACTTCGGCAACGAGTTCCGTTCGGCAGCCTCGCTCGGCGCCTTTGGGGACCTTGGGCACGTCGATGATCTTGCCCGTGAACACCAGCAGCGTGTCCAGGTGGACCAGCTTGGTGAAGGTGACCTTCTGCCCGATGCGGTAGTGGACCTCGGTCACCGCCCCGCCGCGGACCTCGGCGTGTCGACGGAGCAGGTACGGTGCCCTGTCGCCGGCCGGGCCCTCCATTCGCAGCGGAGCCGAGCAGTGAGACAGGTGAAAGGCGTTCCTCGAGGTGTCCACGCCGGCTGCATTGCCCAGGAAGCCCGCGCGGTTCAGCGCGTGCTGGAAGGTCAGCATCGTCAGGAGGCAGTCCATGTCCCCGTCGCAGGCGGCCGGGATTCCCCGATCGTTCAGACGCGAGAAGCCGAGGCACGGGAACCCGCGCTTCAGCCACCGCATGCACGTGCCGACGCACAGCCCGTCGGCCTTGTTCTCCGCGATGAGTTGGTCCAGCGTCAGGCTCGCCCGGGCGGCCTTGACCACGTCGTCGCGGGTCGGCTCGATCATGCCCTTGGCCTCGTCGAGCCACTCCCGGGCTACCTTCCCGGCGGCGGCGGCGTCTATCTTGGCCATGACCTGGTCGTACCGCCCGTCGGCGATCCGGAGCATTTCGACGCCCAGGCGCTTCTTGACCTGGTCCGGCGCGTGCGACTCCGGCGTGCCCTTGAACGGCGGGGAGCAGAGCACGCGGCTTCGTCGCAGCAGCGGGATCACCCTCAGCAGCGCCGCGGCCCGCTCCAGATCGTTCAGGTCGCTGCTGTTGAACAGCGTGATACGGTGCCCCTCCTCCCGCCAGGGCTTGACCAGGCACCAGTCGTGCCCGCCGACAACCGGTACATGAAAGACAGCCGTCGGCCGACGCTGCTTGAAGACGACCGGCGCGACGGCCCGGCTCAGGCCGAAGATGTCCGCGCTGATCGCCAGCACGGGGGCGTCCGGACCGGCCTTGTCCAGAAGCTGGGCGGTCTGCTCGGCATTGACCGCCTGGCCGATGACGAACTCCACGTTGCCCAGACTCGTAGCCGCCGCGGCCAGACGCTTCTTCATCGGCGCGAGTTCGGCTTCCGAGAGGCTCCAACTGCGCTCGCCGGGGCGCCCCGCAATGACCACGGCGAGGCGGACCTTTTGGCCCTCGTCCTCGCCAGCCGCGAGTGGCGCACTTGTCGCGACACTCCCAGCCGTCAGGTGACCCGTCGCCAGGGCTATCCCGCTGGCGGCGCTTACTCCCAGAAACTGCCGACGATTGCAGTGCTCGCACATGAGTTGTCTCTCCCAACACTTGCCTTCGGATCGCCACGTGCATTTCGGCCGCCCCCCCCCCGCCCGGGACCGTCCCGCGGCCCCTGGACGATTGTACCGCCTGCCCGACGGACCACAAACTCCTTTGCCCGAGAAAACGGCGATAGAGGGAAAGAAAGAGACGCCCAGGCGCCGACAAGCCCGCGGCCGCCGGGGCTCTGCACGGTTGCGTCAGACGAAGAGAACCATAGGATAGGTGTTGGCGAGAGAGGCACGCCCCGTTGCGGGCAGTCCTTGACGCCCTTTCTTAGGAGATATCGACGTGACGACGAGGCCCCGTACCCACCGACGAGACGCTCGACGACAATGCATCGGCGCGATCCTGGGCGTGCTGATTCTGTGCGTCGCGGCGGTTGACCTACCGGCGAAAACACCCACCGCGGCAGAGTTTCCCGAACTGGCTGCCCATTTCAAGCCGTTCGATGCGTACGTTTGCGGCAGCTCGATTTCCGTGGACGGAACTGTCGTGTTCGACTCGGCCGCGGCGAAGACCGCGTGCAGCCTGATCGGCGCCGGATCGCGCGTCCTGACGTTTGAGGAGAACAGCCGTTTCCTCTGCATGACCGCACGGGGCTCGGAGTCCCCCAACGTTGTCCGGCGGGTCATCTGGATCAAACCGTCGGTCCTGATTGTGGACGACGCGGTGGCAAGCGTTCCGGCCGGCCGCGCGGTGAGGTGGCAATTGTCGTCTCGCAATGCACCCACGCGCGCGGACGCGCAACTGGTCTTCGCCGATGCCGGCGGTCAGCTCGTCTGCTCGACGCTCCGGCCTGCCGCCCAGACGCCGCAATGGACCGTAGCCAAACGCCAAGGCCCCGCCGCACAGTGCCGCCTCGAGATCAAGCCCCCCCAGGGCGCCAAGGTCCTGCGATGCGTACACGTGCTGTCACTCCGCCCTGCAAAGGACAAAGCCCCCTCGGCAAAGACAACCCTCCGCAACCGGGCCGGCGCTGTCGAGTTGACGGTCGTTGCGAAGGGCAACACGTATCGGTTTGAACTCCCTCGCCCCGGGACCGACGCCGGAACGGTCGAAGTGACGGCCGCCGACGGCAAGGTGGCGGTGCCGCTTCGCCCCTTGCCCGGGGGCGTCCTGCCGCACGGCCCGGGCGGCATGAAGCTGATCGAGCGCTGGGACAAGAGCTATCGCGACGGCCGCCGACCCCCGTGGAACAACGACCTGCCCGCCGCCCCCGTGCTGCAGGAGGCCGTCAAGACCAAGGCCATCAAACCGTGCCGCACCGTCGTCCTCGGATGCGGGTCGGGCGCCAACGCCATCTTCCTCGCCAAGAACGGGTTCGACGTCACCGCCATCGACGTTGCCCCCAGCGCGCTGGGCATCGCCATGGCCGACGCCAGGAAGGCGGGCGTGAAGGTGCGATGGGTGCTCGCCGACGTGCTACGGCTGCCGGATTCGAAACCGTACGACCTGATCTTCGATCGCGGCTGCTACCACAACGTGCGCTACGTCGACGCCGCCGCGTTCGTCGCATCGCTGAAGCAACTGACGCGCCCGGGCTCGCGGTGCTTCATCCTCTCGTGCAATCGCGACAAGGCCCCGGGCATCCGCGAGAAGACAATGCGAGAGGACTTCTCCGCCCTGTTCGACTTCCAGTGGCTCCGCAAAGCCACCATCCACGTGGGCAAAAACGGCAAACGCCACATCCCCGCCTGGTCCCTCATGCTCCGCCGAAAAGGGCAGAAGTAGGCGGCTGCTACGAAAATGGGGACTGGCTCGGTAGCGCAGCGAAGCGAAGCGGACGTGCCTGTACCCTTTTTCGTGGCTCGGTGGGTGAGGCAACGGCTCATGAGGAACTGTCCCCAGTCTCCCTGGTTTCCTCGACTGGAAGCAGGACCAATCGGGACGGTTACCTCTTGTTCGGCGTCCCATACCGGTACAAGGCGAAGGTGTGCTTCTTTGGCAGGGCGAATGAGGCGCGGCCGGCCTGGTCGACTTGGATGACGGCGTCCTTGCCGTGTCCGGCGAGGTGGCGGCAGGTGAGGGTCTTTCCGGCCAGGCCGTGCAGCGTCAGTTCGGCCCGCGGGGCGTCGTTGTGCTCCCGAAACACCAGCAGGTATCCCGCGGCCGGGGCGGTGATCGACTGGAACCCGGTCCATGACGTGCCGCTCGGCTCGGCGCCGATCGGGAGAATCGTCCCGCGGTGGATGTCGGCCTGGTGCTGGCGATACGTCTTGACCAGGGGCGCGATCCTGAACGCCTGGGGGGGCAGTTCGCTTCCCTCGAACCAGGCCAGCGGCTGGCCCATCATCGTCACGGCGAACTGGTAGTCGAACGGGACGGCCGCCGGGGCCAGCGGATCGCCCGGGGCGTACTTCTGGGCGTTTCGCCACTTGTTGAGGAACTCGATCTGCAGCTTCTCCGGCGGGACGTACTTCGAGAGCATCCACAGGTTGCGGAGCGTCCAGTGCGGGTAGTAGCGCCCGAAGTCCGTGTACCGGTTCTCCAGGAAGATGTTGCCGTACTCGTAGAAGTAATGGTATCCGCCGCGATTGTCCGCCGTCGCGTCGAGATTGAACACGACCTGCCCCTTCGTCTCGGCCAGCACGCGGTCCAGGAGCCGGCGCAGGTTGATCTCCGAGGCCTTGGTGGGCAGCTTCACGCCGTCGATCTTGAAGTAGCGCACGCCGAACTTGCGGTGGAGGTTGATGACGATCCGGGCGTCCTCGGCCCACTTGGCGTAGTCGTCGGCGTTGCTCGGGTGGAACCACAGTCCCAGCTCGACGCCCTGGGTCTTCGCATGCTTCACGACCGGCGCCAGACCGTTGGGGAACCGCTTGGCGTGCGGCTGCCAGCTTGCCTCGTCCCAGCGGTCCCACAGTCGCCCGCCGCTGGCTGAGTTCACCGACAGCCCCTCCTGCCACCCGTCGTCGATCTGGAGGTGCGACACGCCAAGCCGTCGGCAGGCGTCGACCTGGGCCTTGACGAAGGCCTCGCCGATCCGGGCATCCCTGTTCCGGTCGCCCCACGTGTTCATCATGATCATCTCGTCGCGCGCGGGCAGATGGCGGCGGATGGACTTCTGGTACGACCGCAGCGCCAGCAGCGCCCCCAGGTCGCTGCCGTCGCTCACGCCAATCGCCACGCCGTACGCCCGCGTCCACCGCTTGGGCGAAAGATCGTCCGGCGAAACGCCCAGGCCCACCACCTTCACCCCCGAAGTGCCGCAACTGAAGTCATGGTCGCCGTAGTGCAGTTGCACGAACGAGCACGGGGCCTCCTTGACCACGACCAGGCCGCCCCCGCCCGTCACGCCCCGGGCCAGCAGCACATTCCCGCGCAGCTTCGCCGGACGCTGGTAGGCCAGCACCGACGTCTCACGAACCAGGGTGTTGATCTGGTCGGTCCGGTCGAAGAACTCGACCGCCCGGTACGTCCAATGCACGCCCGGCGGCCGCATCGCCAGCAGGACGCTCGCGGCGGGCGAGAAGTCGGGCGCCTTGTCCCCGGTCGGCCGCAGGTAATAGTCGCACCCGATCATCGAACTGTCGCTGTAGACGCGGAAGACCCGACGCAATTCGATCGATGCGTAGCGCGTAATGACCTCGACCTGGAGGTGGCGATGGACGGTGGCCGACTGCTTGACCTCGCGCTTGCTCCACTCGGCGGTCTTGGCCTGCCCGGTCAGCCGCCCGATCTGGACATCCGGCTTGCGGGCAGCCATCACAAGCGTCTTGCCGGACGCAACGTCCTTGATCGAGCGGGTGATCAGGTTCCCCTTGTTCCAGCCAAACTCCCAGACCACCCGCTCGTTGCCGATCCGCAGCGTATCGCCCTCGAGCGAAGCCGAAGGCCCCGCCACCGCCGCCGCAGCCCCCACCAAAACGACCAACACGCTGACAACACTGACATTCCAGTATCTCATCTCATCTCCAACAGGTGGCAGTAAATCGACCCGATTCCGCCCCCCAGTATACCCCCCCTCCCCACCCGACAGAAG
>CAZVEV010000174.1:0-12745 GCA_964625865.1 uncultured Planctomycetaceae bacterium
CCGGTTCGCCGGCCGCCGCGGGGGCCGGCGCCGCCGGGGCGGCCGGGGCCTCGACCGCCGGGGCGGCGGCGGGGGCCGGCGCGGGCTCGGCGCGGCCCATGGTGGGCCTGGCGCTGCGGCGCCGCGGGGCGGGTTTCTCCGACACGTCGGCCTTGACGGTCCGACCGGCCAGGCCCTCCTGGGCGGCCGTGCAGATCTCCCGAACGATGATGTCGATGCCTCGCATCGCGTCGTCGTTGCCGGGGATCGGGATGTCCACCACGTCCGGATCGCTGTCGGTGTCGAGCAGGCAGATGACGGGGATCTTCATCTTGATCGCTTCGCGGATGGCGATTACCTCGCGCCGCTGGTCAATCACGACCACCGCGCCGGGCAGGCGGGTCATCTTTCGGATCCCGCCGAGGTTGCGCTGGATCTTGCGCATCTCACGCCGCAACGAGGCGCCCTGCTTCTTGGAGTAGGCGTCCAGCATGCCGTCGGCTTCGAGTTGCTCGAGTTCTTCCAGTCGCCCGATCCGCTTGCGGATCTCGCGGAAGTTCGTCAACGTCCCGCCCAGCCATCGGTCGATCACCCAGTGCATCCCGACCTCGTCGGCACGGTCCTGGACGCTCTTCCTGGCCTGGCGTTTCGTGCCGACGATCACAATGTCCTTGCCCTGGCCGACCGCACGCGTGACAAACTTCTTGGCCAGAAGCAGCCCGCGCAGGGTTTCCTTGATGTTGACGATGTGGATGAGGTTTCGCTTGCCGAAGATATACGGCTTCATCTTCGGGTTCCACCGGCTGGCGCGGTGCCCGTAGTGGATGCCCGCCTCGATCATTTCCTTAACGAGTTCTGCAGTAGTCAAGTTCGCATCTCCACCTGCTGTCCCAGATTAGGGCATCCGGGGCCAGAGGATGCTTCTTGTTTCGCCCCGTGGGGCAGACCATTTCACACGCGGTGTTTATATTCCGGGAGAACCAATCTCCCGGCGCACCGAGTAAAGCGAAGTAATTTACCGTCTGCAAACGCCAGCGTCAAGTGTCCGCAGGTAAATTATTTCGGAAGTGCGCGAGGACAGCCTGCCGAACGCGCGAGATGCGGACGGTCAGACGGCCCCGGAGGGCTTACGGAGTTTGGCCAGCCATCCGTCGACGCACTTGATGCGTGCGGAGATTTCCGCGGTGGCGTCATACCCGTCGAGTTTTGGCGCGATCTGGGCCAGCACGTCGACGAGGGCCTTCTCGATCTTCGCGTCGGGCTTGGGGGCAGTGATGGTCTTCTTGAGTTCCTCGACGAGCGGCTCGACGGCCCGTTCGCCCATGCCCTTGAGTTGGGCCTCGGCGGCGCGGGCGGCGGCGGCATCGGCGCCGACCAGTTGCGGAACAAGCTTGCCCACCCGAACCCTGTCGGCGGCGACCTGCTTGGCGCGGGCATCGGTCAGCGTGGCGCCCAGGGCGCGCTTCTCGTCAGCGGACAAGCGGTCGTCCTTGCCGAACTGCTCGACGGCGGCCGACGCGATCAGCACGACCTGCGAGAACTGCCCCTCGGCCAGCAGGGCCTTGAGGCGGGCGTTCAGGGCCTTGCGGGCCTCGGCGAAGGCTTCGGCGCCTGTCTGGGCGGCCATCACCTTGACGGCCTCCGGATTGACCGAGGCCAACAGGGCTTTGACCCACTCGAGCCAGGCCGCCTGCGTCTCCGGGCTCTCGGTCTTGGCCAGGGCGGTATGGACTTCGCGGAGCAGTGCGGCGGCTTCGGCGGGGCGTGCGGCGGCCATCAGGACGGCGGCCAACTCCCGCTGGCGGGTCGGCAGGTCGGGGGACTTCGCGGCGGCCAGCGCGGCGACCAGCAACTGGCCGACCTCTATCCGCTGATCGGAGACGCCCTCCCGCTTGGCCAGGGTCTGCCACACGGTGTCCAGCACGTCGGGGGCCGCCTCCTGGAGGATGGGCATGATCACGTCCCAGGCCTGCTTCTGGACGGCGGCGTCGGCCTCCACGCTGGGGCGGGTGCGCTCGAGGATCGTCTGCAGGTGCGTCGCGCCGTCCAGCTTGGCCACCGCCACGATGGCCGCCTGGCGCACGCCCCGGTCGGCGTCGCTGACCAGGGGCACGATGGAGGCGGCCAGCTTCGGCTGGCCCAACCCCGCCAGTCCGTTGACCGCGGCGAGGCGAACGGTTGCGGCCTGGTCTTTCAGCGCATCCTGCAGCACGGCGGTGACGGCCTTGTTCGGCACGATGCCCATCGCCGTCAGCAGCGCCTCGCGCAGGGCCGCCCCGTCGGCGGTGTGGCCGTTTTGGCGATATCGTTCAACCAGCACACGGGCCACCTGTTCCCGCTGGGCGTCGGCAAAGGGGTGCTTCTGTGCGATTCGTCCCAAGGCCAGGGCGGCCGCGGCGGCAACGTCCTCGTACTTTGAGCCGACCTCGGTCAGTACGGCGGGGACGGCCTTCGGATCGCGGAGCTGCCCCAGCGCGATCAGCAGTCCCTCGCGAACGGACTGGCTGGTCTCGGCCTTCAGCCGCGCCAGGAGCGTCTTGACCGCCGCGTCGCCATTGAGATTAGCCACCAGCAGCGCCGATGACCGCCGCACGCGATCGTCCTTGTCGGTCAGGAGCGTATAGATCTGCTGGACCAGTTCGGGCGCGATCTTCGCGCCGACGAGAGTCTGGCGATTGGCCAGTTCCAGCCCCGCCATGCGAACCACCGCCAGCGGGGCCTTGAGGTAGCCCAGCAGCGCCGCGTCGCGCCCGGCGGCGGGGGTTCCGGCGTACAGTGCGGGAACGGCCTTGACCACCCACTCGCGGAGCAGCACGTTCTCGGCTTCGACGGCCGCCTTGGCGCGGGCGAGGCTTTCGGCCAGGTCCGCCACCCACACCGTGCGCGGGCGGTTGCGGTTCTTCTGCCACCAGATCTTCCATCGCACCGGATCGTTGCCGAACGTGCGGATGCTCGTCAGGGTCGTCAGGGCCCCAGCCGCCGCGTCGCGAATGGCTGCGTCGTTGTCGTCCAGGAGTTGGATCAGCGCGTCGACGGCCTTCTTGTCGAGCACGCCCTGGAGAATCGTGATGACCTCGAGGCGCACCGCGCGTTCGGTCTTCGGATTGTGCACGAGCTTCATCAGCCGGTCGTGCACGCCGTGGTTCTTGTATGTCGCCAGCGCCCGGGCGGCCGGACCACGAACCGAGGCTTCCGTCCCGATCAGCATGGCCATCAGCGGGTCGATGAAGACCTTGTTGTCCCCGGCGCCGGCGGCGATGGCCTGGGCGACGGCAATCTGGGCCGGGCGGTTGTCATTGGCTTCGAGGAATCCCCGCAAGGCCGCCGCCGCCTGGGGGTAGTTCCGCTTGAGCAGTTGCTGGGCCGCCTCGAGCTTGGTCTTGGCCACCCGCGCCGGGTCGGCCAACTGGCCCGTCAGCAGGCGCAGGTCCGTCTGCTCGGCTTCCGTCAGTTCGGGCATGGGGGCCGTCTGGGCACAGAGCCCCCCCGCTGCCACAAGGCAGACGATAACCGCGACCGCAATCCGTAGTGTCTTCGTCATGAGAGGAGCCCGAAACTCGCGCTGTCACAAGGATCCCAACCGGATGTTGCCGTCTATATATAGTCTATCGGCTCGATTGTCAAATCCCCCCACTTTGAACACATGTTTGGTACGCGTGCGGGCGGTGTTTCGTTCACGGTCGCGCCATCGCCCAGGGGGACCGCGTCCGACGTCGCCCCGAACTGCGACGGGCCGGTTTGCCGCGCAAGACGTTGAATCCCACACGGCCGAACAGTATGCAACGCGACGGTAGCGTCCCAAAGGTGTAGGAGGGTTTCCAGAGACAGAAGGAGGCGTTCGGCCAGGCACTGACTCCACCGGGCGGTCCGTCAGGCCCCGGAGGGGTCGTCAGCACTTCGCCGGGGGTCGAGCCACGCGAGGCCCCCGGTATGGTCTCTCGTACGCTCCGAGCCCCGGAGGGGTGACAGAACGTCTTGTCAAAACAGGAGTTGCTTCCGACCCCTCCGGGGCCGGGCGTGTAGAGGACCGTTTGCCGGGGGCCGCCCTGCGCTGCGCTTGGGCAACCCCCGGCCAAAGGCTCAGGACCCTTTCAGGGCCCAGGAACACGACGAGTGCGAACATCCGGGCTGGTATGCCGACAATCCCTCCTACACCTTTGGGACGGTAATCACAGTCGTCCCCGAGCCGGCGACGATGGCGCTGGCGGCGATGGCCTGTGTGCATCTACTTGCGCCTGCCCTTCAACAGGCTCCCTACGACTTCGCTCCCTTCGGCAAGCTCCCTTCGGCAGGCTCCCTTCGACAGGCTCAGGATCTACGACAGGGCCTAACGACAGGATCTACGACGCCGCCGCAAGCCCAGCAGGCCCAGGGCGGCCAGGGCCAGCGTGGACGGTTCGGGAACCGCCTGCAGGAACTGGCCTGACGTCAGGGCCGTGTCGGAGTACCGCGCCTCGTCGGTGAGGTGCGTGAGCGTGTTGGTCAACGTCTCCCCCGGCCCGGGCGTGCCCGGTTTGGCCACGAACGTCGCGGGGAACTGGAGGTTCATGTCCCGGGCGAAGTTGTCAGTCATAGTGATGGTGTCCGTGTCGACGTTGACGTAGTCGATGTAGAGCTTGTACACGCCCCTGCCGTCCTCCCCGGCGCTGGTGTTGTCGTACGTTACCGCGATGTGATGCCACTCACCATCGGCGATGTCCACTGTGGACAGGGGAATGCTGACCGAAGCGTCATCGGCGTTGTTGCCGTCAATCAGATCGACGCCGGAATACGTCCGCGGCGTTCCGGCATAGGGTTCGAACCGCGTCCTCCATCCCTTGTTGAAGTCGCCGGGATCGTCGCCCTTGTTCTCGTACTGCGACAGCATATTGACCGTGCCGTTGGCGATCGAGTAACTCGAGATCTTGATGAACTGCTCGTAGGTGAAGTCGGCGTTGGTCACCTTGAACGCCGACTGGCTGGCCCTCAGGTACGCCGACATGCCGGTATTGCCGCTCTCGTCGCGGGTGTGATAGGTCGTGCCGACAATCGAGCCGCCGTTGGCGACGGTCGTAGCGGCGACCGGGTCGTAGATCTGCGGCCCGGCCTTGTCCGGGCTGGACACCAGCGACGCGCTGTTGCCCCCCTGCTTCGTGACGTCGTAGTTGTTGGCCGTTTCATCGTCGAGCAGGTCGCTGCTCTCGAAACGCCAGTATCCGACCGTGGCCGCCCCGGCTGAACCGGCCAGCAACGCAAGGGCCAGGAGTGTGACGAGCATATGTTTCATCGTAGAATCTCCGTTCTGCCAACGGTCGCAGACGTAGTGCGGTTGACGTGTCCTCAACACCGCTTCCCGTTCCGATCACCAGCGACCGGTGACCATTCAAATGATACTGCCGCCTCTAGGCGTAGCCGGTAACAATCACCGACACTAATAAAGACTATACCCAACCCAGCCTGCATTTGAGGCCCAGAGACCGACCCTGAGCCGACAACAAATAATATACCCCCCGAGCCCGGCTGTGTCAAGGCATATCTAAAAAGAATCTTCGTCTGAAATGAACCGGGCGGCACTGAGAAACGTCGTCTCTTCACACGGGCAAGTGGTGCGCGAGGGAGCAGAAATGGGCGTGGTTCAGAAAGGGCTGATTCCGGGTAACACTCTGGTGCAATTGAACACGGCGTCGCCGGATAGGCCGGTAGCCCGTAGTCAGTAGCCGGGAAAGAACAGCGGATAACGGCTTATTCAAGAACGCCCTGCAATACCGGAAGCCCTCCGCGCCAGCAGACACCGACTACGGACTACTGGCTACCGGCTACTTCGCCCGCGACTGTTACCCTCTTCTGAACCACGCCCAGTAATGGAACGCACGAGCCTCTTCGATTGGGGGAAACATCGGTAGCGTGCCACCGTTTCCCCAGGTTGCCCCGAAGCCCGTCAACCGTCTTCCAGGAGCCAACTCGCCCTTGCCATGGCGACTGGAACCGGTACGATCATGGCAGACGCCCCGCGATCCCGATGCGCGTCGGGACGGGCAGAGAGTTCAACCGGCAGATGCCGGATCAGTCGCCACCGACAGGACGGATGAGATGACCCTCAGAACTGCAGCGTTGGTTTTGCTTATTGGTTGCTTCCTGACCCTTGCACCGACGGCCTTCGCCGAAGTGAGCGTACCGCCCGTCTTCGGCAATGGCATGGTCCTTCAGCGGGAGTTGCCCGTGCCCGTCTGGGGCACAGCGGCGCCGGGCGAGAAGGTCACCGTTTCCTTCGCCGGCCAGGAACTGGCGGCAACGGCGGGCAAGGACGGAAAGTGGATGGTCAAGCTCGCGCCGCTGAAAGCGTCGAAGGAGGGGCGGACATTCACCGTCAAGGGCAGGAATACCCTCACCTTCGACGACGTTCTGGTCGGCGAGGTGTGGCTGGCGAGCGGGCAGTCGAACATGGCCGGACGGTTCGTCAAGGCCAAGGGGCGGCAGATCGACCCGAAGGTCTTCACGCAGGACCTGTCCGGCCTGCGGTTCACGACCAAGACGTGGCACACGCTTGATGCGAAGACGCAGAACCAGGTCTCCTGCGTGGCGTTCTACTTCGCGATCGAGCTCTACAAGCAGCTCGACGTGCCCATCGGCCTGATCCAGCGGTACAACTCCGGCACACCCATCCAGGCCTGGATGCCGAAGGACGCCGCCGAGGTCATCCGCAAGCGGCTTGGCATTCCCGAGGGGTGGAACGACGTGGCCGACAACCGCAACCCGGGCGTCCAGTATGACGACAAGATTGACGACGTCGTGCCGATGGCCTTTCGCGGCGTCATCTGGTACCAGGGCGAGCGGAACGCCAAGACCCGCACCGGCTACGAGTACGACAGGCTGCTGGCCTTCCACATCAAGACGTGGCGCGAGCTGTGGGCCCGGCGCGCGGGGCTCGAACTCCGCACGTTCCCCTTCTACTACGTGCAGGTGCCCACGCAGACGGCCGACGGGGAATGGCCCTGGCTCCGCGACCGCATGCGCCGGGCGCTGGAGATCACCGAGAACACCGGGATGGCCGTCTTCTACGACCACGGCCCGAGCCTGCACCCGCCGAACAAGCAGCCGTCAGGCTACCGCCTTGCGCTCTGGGCACTGGCGAAAGACTACGGCCGCAAGGACCTCGTGCACTGCGGGCCACTGCTGGACAAGGTCAAGATCGACGGCGGCAAGGCCGTGCTGACGTTCACGCACGTCGGCGGCGGGCTCAAGAGCACCTCCGGAGGGAAGGAACTGAAGTTCTTCGAGATCGCGGGCGAGGATGGCAAGTACGTCCCGGCCCATGCGACGATCGAGGCCGACACGGTCGTCGTTCACAGCGACCAGATCGCCAAGCCGGCCTACGTCCGCTACCTCTTCCGCAAGCCCAAGCCGGACCCCGAATTCAGCCTCGTCAACGCCGAAGGCCTGCCCGCCTCGTCGTTCATCACCGATAATCTCAAGCCCGACCGCAGCGCCCCGCTCGACCAGCCCAGGCCCAAGCGCCAGAGGCCCCGGCGGGAGCGAACGAAGACAAACAGGACGAAGTAGACCACCAGCGATCGTGGCCGACGCAGACCGGACGCTGCGCACCGGACCGTCACACGGTACGCCAGACGCCCCCGGCAGCAAATCCCCGCATCCCCCGTCGGCTGGCCTTGCCTCCCGGCGTGAAGCACTGGTCGCTGACGACGCTCCGCGAGGAATTGATCAAGATCGGTGCGAAGGTCGTGAGGCATTCCCGGTACGTGTTCTTCCACATGGCGGAAGTGGCCGTGACACGTGAGCTGTTCCGTGAAATCCTCCGGCGGATTCATCGCCTTCGAGAACCGATGCCCGAACCCCGGATTCAGTGTGCACAACGCGCCGCATCAGATACAATCTCTGTGAAGGCGCCGCGATGGTCGCGGGCGCAATGCTATCTGGGAGATCCCAGTTTAAGTCATCGAGGATCACAATGGTGACACATCCTGGATTGGAGAACCTGACGGGTATGAAAGCACATTCTCTCTGCATGCGTATGAAATCCCCGTTGATCGCAGCGATGTGTGTCGGTGCGGTCATGTCGAACTCGACTTGGGCGGCCGATCAACCACAGAACGATCCGGCGACGACGCTCTGGTATACCCAACCCGCCAAGAACTGGCAGACGCAGGCGCTTCCGATCGGTAACGGCCGTTTGGGGGCGATGATCTTCGGCGGAGTGGGCCACGAGCGGATCGGATTGAACGAGGAGACGGTGTGGTCCGGCTCGCGAGTCAACTGGAACCGCAAAGACGCCTCAAAGAACCTCCCGAAGATCCGCGAGCTGCTGCTGGCCGGCAGGAACGACGAGGCCGAAGCACTGGTCAACCAGACCTTCACCTGCACAGGCGGGGGTTCGCGCGGCGGCGCAGGCGGCCCGTGGGGTTGCTACCAGGAGCTGGGCAACCTGAACATCGTCTGGTCGTCGAAGGCCCAGGCCATTCCGCTGGGCACATGGAAGTACAAGATGATTACGACCCCGGGCATCACGGACATTCGCAAGCACCGACGCGAAGTCAGCCGCCTGGTCACCGAAACCGCGAAAGTCGACGTCGACGACAAGGCCTGGGCCGACTACATCATCGCCGACGGCAAGGCCGTCAAAGGCGGACGCAAGCTCGACCTCAATGACAAGGTGCTCCTGCGCCATCACATAACGTTGACGAAGCGGCAGGTGGCCGAGTTGGGAGTGTTGCGGGTCGGCTCGACGGCGCGGAACGGGCGGGTCTTCGTCAACGGGCGGGAGGTCGGCACACTGCCCGGCTGGCAGTCCGTGGGGCACGCGAAGTTCAGAGCCGACGTCCGTCAGTTGCTCACCCCGGGCGAGAATGTCATCGCGATCTACTGCTCGAATTACCGTCGGAGAGGCCAGATGCCGGTGTCGGTGTCACTCGACCCCAGGGAAGACACGCAGGAGTATCGACGCCGCTTGAACCTCCGCGACGCCATCTCGACGGTTGAGTACAAGATGGACGGCGTGACGTACAGGCGAGAAGCGTTTGCCAGTGCGCCTGACCAGGTGCTGGTGTTCCGCTTCACCGCCGACACGCCCGGCGCGATTTCGTTCGCCGCGACGATGGATCGACTGGAAAACTTCGAAACGCGGGTCGATGGGTCGACCGGGCTGGTGATGAGGGGGAACACGGCCAGTGGACAGACCGGCGGGGCGGGGATGAAGTTCGTCGCGCGGTTACGTGCGATTGCTCGCGGCGGAAAGGTCTGGGCCAAAGGGGATCAGTTGCATGTCGATTCAGCCGACGACGTGGTGCTGCTGGTAGCGGCCGGGACGAACTACCGGGGCTTCGCGGGGCGTTGCACGGCGGACCCGATGAAAGCCACGGCCGGCGACATTATCAAAGCATCGGCCAAATCGTACGACGAGCTGCGCTCGGCCAGCATTGCTGATCATCGCAGCTACTTTGACCGCGTCAGCGTCACCCTTGACGACGGCCAGGCCGAAAGCCGCGCCACGGCCGCTTTGCCAACGGACCAAAGGCATGCGGCGCTTGGCCAGGGCAAGACCGATCCGGCATTGGCCGCGCTCTACTTCAATTTAGGTCGCTACCTGCTGATCTGCAGTTCACGGCCGGGCGATATGCCGGCGAATCTTCAGGGCATTTGGGCGGAGGGCATCCAGACGCCGTGGAACTGCGATTACCACATCGACATCAACGTCCAGATGAACTACTGGCCGGCGGAAGTGTGCGGTCTCGGTGACTGCCACACCCCCCTGTTCAAGCTGATCGAATCGCTGCAAGAACCGGGCGCCGAGACGGCCAAGGTGTATTACAACGCCAAGGGATGGGTCGCGCACGTGATTACCAACATCTGGGGCTTTACCGCGCCGGGTGAACAGGCCGGCTGGGGCGCCACCGCCACCGGGTCGCCCTGGCTTTGTGATCACTTGTGGGAGCATTACGACTACAATCGCGACAAGGGATTTCTCAAGTGGGCGTATCCGATCATGAAAGGCTCGGCCGAGTTCTTCCTGGACATGCTGATCACCGATCCGAAGACCGGTTGGCTGGTGACGGCACCGTCGAACTCACCCGAGAACACGTTCATCATGACCAACGGTAAGCGGGCGCGGGTCTGCATGGGGCCGACGATGGACATGCAAATCCTGCGCGAACTGTTCAGCAATTGCATCGAGGCGGCGACGATCCTGGGGGTTGACGAGTCCTTCCGCAAACGCCTGGCCCAAACCCGTGCGAAGTTCGCCCCGAACCGGATCGGCAAGCACGGACAGATCCAGGAATGGCTGCAAGATTACGATGAAGCCGAACCCGCTCACCGGCACGTGTCACACCTCTATGGCTTGCATCCCCATGACGAGATCACGCCCGACGGCACACCGAAGCTCGCCAAAGCGGCGAAGGTCTCGCTGCAACGGCGCGGCGACGGCGGGACCGGCTGGTCGATGGCGTGGAAGGTCAACTTCTGGGCTCGCCTGCATGATGGCAACCACGCCCATCTCATGCTCAACAACCTGATCAGAAAGGGCGGCGCGAATCTGTTCTGCCAGCACCCGCCGTTTCAGATCGACGGCAATTTCGGCGGCACGTCCGGCGTGGCCGAGATGCTGCTGCAAAGTCATGGCGACGTGATCCGACTGCTGCCGGCTCTGCCCGACGCCTGGCCGAGCGGCAAGGTGACCGGCTTCCGCGCCCGCGGCGGATACCAGGTGGACTTCGAATGGAAAGGCGGCAAGGTGACCGACTTTTCGATCCGGGCAAAGCAACCGGGCAAGGTCACGGTTCGCGTGAACGGGCAGACCAAGACCGTCAATGCCAAAACTGATTGGAAATAGGGGACGCTACCCTATTTTTGGTTGACGTGAGGTTCTGCGGGGGCTAGGGTTATGGCATGCCTCGTATGGCTCGCGTTGTCATTCCGGACTGCCCGCATCACGTCACGCAGCGTGGGAACCGCCGCGAGGACGTGTTCTTCACCGACGCCGACCGCCTGCGATACCTGGAACTGCTGGCCGAATACGCCGCGAAGCACGGCTTGGCGGTCCAGGCGTATTGTCTGATGCCCAACCACGTGCACCTGGTGGCCGTCCCGCGGGCCGAAGCGTCGCTGGGGGCCGCCCTCAAGCCGGTCCACATGCGGTACGCCCAGCACGTCAACTGGACCCAGCGGCTGGAGGGGCGGCTATGGCAGGGGCGGTTCTTCTCCTGTCCGCTGGACGAGGAGCACCTGTGGGCGGCCGTTCGGTACGTCGAGCGGAACCCGGTGCGGGGCGGCCTGGTCGAGTTCGCCGAGGACTACCGCTGGTCGAGCGCCGGGGCCCGCTGCGGGCTGCGGCCCGACGCGGTGCTGTCCGATCCGTGCGAATTGACCACCCGTCTGACGCCGGACAAGTGGCAGCAGTGGCTTCGCGAGCCGTGGGAGGCCGAGGCGGACATGACCGCCCGCCTGCGCCACTGCACGCACACCGGCCGCCCGGCCGGGGGGGACGGCTTCATCGCCCACCTCGAAGCGCTGGTCGGCCGCGTCCTGCGCGCCAGAAGAGTAGGCCGACCAAGGAAACAAAGGCCGGACAAGGAGCACCACGATGCCCAGAGATAGGGTAGCGTCCCCTATTTTGTCCGCGGCCGTGGTGATCGCTTTTCTGCCCACATTCGTCTTCGCGCAGAGTAAGTTGCTGAACAGTTTCCATCCGCCGAAGACCATCTCAATCGGAGACACCACGGTGCTGAACGTTCCAGCCGGTGCATCGACTGAGAGTATCCAGGGATGGATCGACAAGGCTGTGAGGCAATGCTCCCACAGAAATACCGTGCAATTGAAGTTTGCTCGCGGGGTCAACTACCGGGTGGGGACGGACGATGGCGAGACCGTTCTGAAGATCGAGAAGACCAAGAAAGGAGGGACGCCGGTAAACTTGGTTGTTGATGGGATGGGATGCACCTTCACGGTCACCTCCTGGTCCCGCTTCATGAGGATCAGTAGAGTGCGAAACGTGATCCTGAAGAATTTCCGACTGACCTATGATCCCAAAAACATTACGCAAGGCGTGATCTCCAAGATCGTCAACTCCAGTTCGGGAATCTACGACATCAAGATCGATCCCGGCTATCCAATGCCCGACGGGCCTCGATTCACCTCGTCCGATCTAAGGTGGATCATTCTCATGAAGAAGCAGCCAGACGGCTCGTGGGGCATGAAGCCCGGATGTCCTACAACGATTGGATTCAAGTCAGGACGCTTCCCTACTCGAAGTGGGAAGAGGAGCGTTCATATGCAATTGACCACATGTGTGGATCACGGCCGCTTGCATGGATCTCGTGGAGACGATCCCTTGCGGCGCGTTATTGAGCTGGGCGACCGAGTGGCCATCCTTAGCCGGACCAATGGTCGCGGCGCAATCCGCGCGTCTGAATGTTACGCCTTGACCTACCGCAATATTGAGGTGAATCATTCACCGGCTTCCGCCTTCGGAGACTCTTTCAGCGAACGAACCTGCTATGTCGGCGTCACCGTGCGCCCCACGGGGGGGGACCTCTTCACGACCACCGCGGACGGCATTTTCACCACCAACCAACGCAATGGCCCGTGGATCGAGGGCTGTCTGCTGCAGGGCATCGGTGACGACGCCGTGGTTCTCAAGAATACCGTAGGCTTCTTCAAAGGCGCCACGCAGGATCCTAAGCGCCCCTATCGCATCGGCGCACAGGACGCATGGCTCTCTGTCTTGCCCGGTGATCATCTAGCCGTTTATGATATGAGCAAACGAACTCTCGTATCC
>CAZVEV010000175.1:0-9993 GCA_964625865.1 uncultured Planctomycetaceae bacterium
CCTGCCCCATCCGCGCCGGCCCGTGCCGTACGATATCGCCGCCAGTTTCGTCGTTGCGGGCGTCACGCCGGCCGGCGTGCCCTACGGCTGCCCCAACGGGTCGCGCACGCGACTGTTCTTCCTGGTCTGCTGCAAAGACGACCGCACGCACCTGCACGTCCTGGCGCGGATGGGCCAGGTGCTGCACGACCCGACGCACGTCAACGAATTGATCGCCGCGAAAGATACCCGGGAATTCGCCGACGCGCTGGCCCGTATCGAACTGGCCGTCGCAAGTGAAGTCGACGACGGAGAGTAAGCTCATGGCACGGACCGGACATGATTTCTTCGACGAGGCATTCCTGGCCCGCCTGGAACGCCTGCACCTGATCGCCAAACGCACCGTCCGGACCACCTCGGGCGCCAGGCGGTCGCGAACGATGGGCGACGGGCTGGAGTTTGCCGACCACCGCGCCTACGCCCCGGGCGACGATATCCGCTTCGTCGACTGGCCTTACTTCGCACGGATGGAGAAACTCCTGCTGCGGATGTTCCACCAGCACAGCGATGCGGACGTGGCGATCCTGCTGGACGTATCGGCCTCGATGGCCCCCGCAGGCGACAGCCGGAAGTTCGACTACGCCCGCCGCGCCGCGGCGGCCCTGGCGTACGTGGCGATGGGCTCCCTCGAACGCGTCGCCATCGTGCCGTTTTCCGACAAGCTCGGGCGAGGCCTGCACACCGCGCGCGGACGAGGCCAGATCATGCACGTGCTGGACTACCTCGCCGCCCTGCGCCCCGCGGGGGCCACGCAGTTGCTCCGCTGCTCCATCGAGTACGCCCGCCGTGCCCCGACAGCCGGGACGGTCCTGATCCTGACCGACCTGCTCGACTGCGCCGACCAACTGTCCAGCGCGTTGGCACGCCTGCGCTTGCGCGGGCACGACGTGACCGTCCTGCACCTGTTCTCGCGCGATGATGCGGCGCCCGAACTGGCCGGACCCATGCTGCTGAAACAGACCGAGAAGCAAACGCAGTTTTCCGCCGATATCACCGACGAGTTGCTGGAAAGCTACCGCGATCGCTGGGCCCACTTCGAAAGGACCTGCCAGGCCACCTGCATGGCCCGCGAGAGCACGTACGTGTCGGCCTGCACCGACGTCCCGTTCGACAAGCTCATCCTCAGCACGCTCCGCCGCGCCGGTGTGGTGGCCGGATGATCCATGCGGGGGCTGTCTGCGAACACGCCGAACACCGGTGCCGTGGGCTGCGGCGCAAGCCACAACCACGTAGTGGTAACCGGGCATGACGTGGTTGCTCCGCTTCGCTCTGCAGCCTATGGCACCCGGCAATACGCGACGCGTGTAACGGGGCGGTAACATCCCCATCGGACATGTTTACGAGCGTATCTCACAGCGCATATACTGGTTTGATAAGATGACGGGAAACGCCGATATCGGGAGAGTTGACCGTGACGGGGAGAACCCCCGCGTGTTGCTCTACGTAGAGACAGACGTTGGTTCGGTTGGCGGGCAAGGACGCCCCGAGTGAAGGAGTTAGCGATGAGAGCAAAACGAGACTGGCTGTTGATATTCGCGTTTGGCGTGTCCGCTATTCTGGGCGGAGTCGTCGCGGGACGCTGGGCGTATGCGGTGTCGGCCTCCGAGAGCGAGACGGCCCGCAAGCAACTGGCCGAAATGGCCAAGTATGACCAGTTGTCGGTCCTGTTTCGAACGGTATCCAGGGCGGTGGACCCTGCCGTGGTCGAGGTCCGGGTAACCAAGAAGGTCGCCTCGGGCGGCGCGGAGATGAACGAGATGCTCCGACGGTACTTCGGAGACGACTACAGGCGGTTCCACCCCGCGCCGCGCGAGGGCGCGCCGCAGATCCGCCCGGGCCTGGGCAGCGGGGTTATCGTCGACGCCACCAACGGCTACGTGCTGACGAACTACCACGTGGTCGTCGGCGCCGAGTCGGTGCAGGTCATCCTGAGCGACGGGCGCAAGGTCGACGCGGTGTGGGTCCGCACCGACAAGCAGACGGACCTGGCGGTGATCAAGATCAAGACGAATCATCTCGTCGAGGCCCCGCTGGGCGACAGCGACAAGATGGACGTGGGCGACTGGGTGCTGGCCATCGGTTCCCCTCGCGGCCTGGCCCACACCGTCACGGCGGGCATCATCTCGGCCAAGGGACGCACCACGGGCAGCCCCAACATGTACGAGAACCTGCTCCAGACCGACGCGTCGATCAACCGGGGCAACTCGGGCGGGCCGCTGGTCAACATGAAGGGCGAGGTGATCGGCATCAACAATGCGATCATGACCTACAGCGGGGGCAACGAGGGGATCGGCTTTTCGATTCCGTCGAACATGGCCCGGCGGATCATGGCGCAGTTGGTCAAGACGGGCAAGGTCGTGCGCGGGTTCCTGGGCGTGTCGATCCAGAACGTTGACGAGAAGCTGGCCAAGAGCTTCAAGCTGCCCCACACGCGCGGCGCCCTGGTGACCACGGTGGCCAAGGACACCCCGGCGGACAAGGGCAAGATGAGGGAAGGCGACTTCATCATCAGCGTGGCCGGCAAGCCGGTGGCCAACACCAACGACCTGCGCAACGTGGTGGCCGAGATCGCGCCCGGACAGACCATACCGGTCAAGGTCATCCGCGAGACCAGGACGATCACGCTGAAGGTGACGATTACCGCCCAGCCGAGCAACATGGTCGCCATGTTCGACCCGCCGCGTCCGGGCACGGCGCAGGCCGAGCGGTTCGGGCTGACCGTCAGCATGCTGACGCCTGAACTCGCGGCCACGTACGGCTACAAGGACGGCGCGCGGGGTGTGGTGATCACGAAGGTCGTCCCCGACTCCAGTGCGGCCGAGCAGGGCCTGACGGCGGGCACACTCATCACGCAGATTCAGCGCAAGGACGTCGCCACCGCGGCGCAATTCGCTGAAGCTCTCACCGCCAAGGACGCCGCCGCGGGCGTTCGCCTGCGCGTGACCGACAAGGAAGGCGGCAGGCGGTTCGTCTTCATTACACCCAAGAAATGACGTGTCGTTCCCTCCACGTTTAACGGTCGATCGTCAGATCGACGCTCGTCGTTCGTGCGGAGCGTCGTATTCGCTTTGCGTTTGAACATTGTGCAACGTTCGAACGACGAACGTCGATCTGACGATCGACCGTTAAACGTGGAGAGAAC
This sequence comes from uncultured Planctomycetaceae bacterium, assembly GCA_964625865.1. Classification (GTDB taxonomy): domain Bacteria; phylum Planctomycetota; class Phycisphaerae; order SM23-33; family SM23-33; genus CAZVEV01. Next base: position 3,182 of record CAZVEV010000175.1, read on the forward strand.
GACAACATGGAAACGATCGACCGCTGGACGTCGCAGGGATGGACGATTCACTTGATTCCCGTTGCGATCACGTATACTTAGTAAGGAAGCTTTGCACAGATCACGAAAGGTCCTCGAACGATGAAAGTGGCACTTGATGCGGCCCAGCGGGGCGACGCGCGGGACAAGAGCAGGGGCGTCAACACGTGGGTCAACAACGTTTTGAGCGGCGGGTATCACCGGTATCGTCCCGCGGACACGTGGTTGCCCGCGGTGGACATCTACGAGAGTCGCGACGACTTCTACGTGGTGGCCGAGTTGGCGGGGGTGGACGCGGAGGGCATCGGCATCAGCACGGACGGCTGTACGCTGACAATCACGGGCGAGCGCCCGGGCCCGCAACTGCCCGACGACTGTACTGAAGTCTGCGTGCACGTGATGGAGATTGAGCGGGGCTCGTTCGAGCGGACGGTCGAGCTTCCCGGGCAGGCCGACGTCGAGGGGCTTCGGGCAACATTCCGTTGCGGCGTTCTGTGGATACGCATCCCGCGGAGGACCTGAGCCCCCATGCCATCCGACCGGCCCGACAATCCACCTGTCGTCAGTGAAGACGAGTCGGAAGTGGTCATTGTCTCCGGCGGGCAGGGAACCGCCGACGACCAGACCGCCAGGCGCCCGGCCATACCCCGCGACGCCGCCATCCTGCCCGTCCGAAACATGGTCATCTTTCCCGGCACGGTCGTGCCGCTGACGATCGGGCGCGAGAAATCCAGGCGACTCGTCAGTGACCTCCTGCCCGATCGAAAGATCATCGTCGCCGTCTGCCAGAAGCGCCCCGACGTCGAAGACCCCGGCCCGAAGGACCTGTACACTCACGGGACGGCAATGATGGTGCTCAAGCTCCTGCGCCTGGACGACGGGAATCAGAGCATCATCGTGCACGGCCTGGCGCGGGTGCGCATCGAGCGGTGGCTGTCGCAGAAGCCATATCACCGCGCCCGCGTCTCCGTGATCGAGGACAAGACCGCCCGAACCAGGACCACCGAGGCCCTGGTGGTCAATGCCCGCACGGCGGCGGCCAGGGTCATCGAGCTGTCGGCGGAGATCCCCGACGAGGCGGCGGTCGTCCTGAACAGCCTGGAGAATCCGTCGGCCCTGTCGGACTTCCTGGCGAGCAATCTCCGCATCGACATCGATGAAAAGCAGCGCCTGCTTGCTGAAGCCAGTGTCATCCGCCGTCTCCGCATGATCAACGTCGCCCTGCAGGAGCAGCTCGACGTGCTCGAACTGTCGGCCAAGCTCCAGGACCAGGTCCGCGAGAATATCGACAAGTCGCAGCGACAGTACTTCCTCAACGAGCAACTGAAGGCCATCCAGAAGGAACTCGGCCAGGTGGATGAACGGTCGGCCGAACTCGAGGAACTCCGCAAGAAGGTCGTCGCCGCCGGGATGAGCGCCGCGGCACTGCGAGAGACGACGCGCGAGCTGGACCGTCTGGAGACGATGCCCACCGCCTCGCCCGAGTATCACATGATCCGCACGTACGTGGACTGGATGACGGACGTGCCCTGGTCGGCCGCCACGCCGGACCGCCTCGACGTCAACCGCGCCCGAGAGATCCTCGACAAGGACCACTACGGGCTCCAGAAGGTCAAGCGCCGCATCCTGGAATACCTTGCCGTCCGAAAGCTCGCGCCGGACTCGCGAGGCCCGATCCTCTGCTTCGTGGGCCCGCCCGGCGTGGGCAAGACGTCGCTGGGCCAGTCCATCGCCCGCGCGCTGGGACGGAAGTTCGTCCGGATGAGCCTGGGCGGCCTGCGTGACGAGGCCGAGCTTCGCGGGCACAGGCGAACGTACATCGGGGCCATGCCGGGCCGGATCATCCAGGAGCTTCGCAAGGCGGGCACGAACAACCCGGTATTCATGCTGGACGAACTCGACAAGGTCGGCGCGGACTTCCGGGGCGATCCGACGTCGGCGCTGCTCGAGGTGCTCGACCCGGCGCAGAACGGCACGTTCCAGGACCACTACCTCAACGTGCCTTTCGACCTGACAAAGGTCATCTTCATTGCGACGGCAAACTACATGGCCCCCGTGCCTCCGGCCCTGCGCGACCGGATGGAGACGATCGAGCTGTCGAGCTACACGCACAGCGAGAAGCTCAAGATCGCCTCCCGCTATCTCGTGCGGAGGCAGATGCGTGAGAACGGACTGACTGCAAAGCAGCTGCGTTGGACCGACGCGGGCCTGGGCAGGCTGATCGACAGCTACACGCGGGAAGCCGGCGTGCGCGAACTCGAGCGCCAGATCGGCTCGCTATGCCGCTCGATGGCCGCCCTGGTCGCCGCCGGCAAGGCCCGCCGACGGACCATAACCCCCCAGCGGGTCGCCGAGATGCTTGGCCCCAGGAAGTACGAAAGCGAGGTCGCCCTGCGAACCGCCATGCCGGGCGTGGCGACGGGGCTGGCCTACACGCCGGTCGGCGGCGTGATCATCTTCGTGGAGGCCGCCAGGTTCGCCGGCACGGGGAAGCTTGCACTGACGGGGCAGATCGGCGATGTGATGCGCGAGAGTGCCCAGGCGGCGATGAGTCTGCTCAAGAGCCGCATTGACGACCAGTCGGGCCTCGCCAGACAACTGGGCAAGACGGACTTCCACGTCCACCTTCCCGCCGGCGCCACGCCGAAGGATGGACCATCAGCAGGCGTGGCGATGTTCACGGCACTGACCAGTCTCCTGACCGACACACCGGTGCGGCCTGATGTGGCGATGACCGGGGAAATCACGCTCCGCGGACTGGTCCTGCCGGTCGGCGGGGTCAAGGAGAAGGTCCTTGCCGCCAAGCGTGCGGGGATCAAGACGGTCATCCTGCCCGCCCGAAACCGTCGCGACCTGGCCGAATTGCCCAAGGAGGTCCACGAGACCCTGACGTTCGAACTGGTCCGAACCGTGGAGGACGTGCTCGCGGTGGCCCTGGCCAAGCCCAAGCGCCGCCGACGCAAGACGAAGAAGTAGAACCGGGCGCCGTGGTGTTCACAGGCGGCCGGGTGCCGTGGTTTGACGCGAAGCGGCAACCACGATGTGGCGTCGTCGTGGTTGCCGCTTCGCGTCAGGCCACGGCACCCGTGCTGTTGATGCACGGCACCCGCGATGATCCTATCCCCCGCACGGGTCGATCTTCTTCCTTGAACTGGTCGCCCTGCCGATGATACTCTGCTTGGGTGCGGCGACCGGTCGCACCTTGGAACCGACCAGGCGCTACTCGACAGGAGCGACGGCATGGCGAAGTTCGCAGCAGGTCCCGGGGGGCTGGACATGGGCACGGGGGACTCCGGGCGTCAGAAGGAGTTCCTTCTGATCGGCGCGCTGGCGGTCATCATCGTCGGGGCCCTCGTCCTGACGATCATGTACAACTGGTCGTCCGACGAGGACAACAGCCCCAGCGACACCAAGATCATGGGCAAGTGTCTTGACCCGCAGTGCGCCGCCGAGTTTGAGATCACACTCGACGCGATGACAGAGGACGAGCGTCCCATGTCGCGCGTGCTGCGGTTCACGTGTCCCACGTGCGGCACGAAACGGTCTGCCCTGATCATGACCCGGTGCCCCGTCCCCGAATGCCGCAAGTTCTTCCTCTCGGACCAGACGATCCAGGACCACAAGAACGATCTGGACATGCAGGCCGGCCGAGAACCTGCGGTCACGCACATGCCTCCGATTATCTGCCCCTACTGCGAGACCGACCACGACCAGTACATGCGCGAGCAGCGCAAGAGGCGCATGAAGGGCAGGTAACGGATGCCGCACCGACGGGGGCCGGTTCATCCGCGCCGACGCCGGCCAAAGCACACCCACGCGAAAGGTCCCCCCGATGTCCAGGCCGAATATCCTCATCTTCATGACCGACCACCAGCGCGGCGACACCGTGCTGGCCGAGCATCCGGCGATCACGCCGAACGTCTCGCGCCTCGGCGAGCAGGGCCTGACGCTGACCAACGCGTACTGCCCGGCCCCCCACTGCTGTCCGGCCCGGGCGACGTTCTTCAGCGGCCTGTATCCCAGCAGGCACGGCGTGTGGAACAACGTCTGCAACGGACAGGCCCTCAACTACGGGCTGAATCCCGATGTCAAGCTCTGGAGCGAGGACCTCGCCGAGGCCGGCTATGCGATGGCGTATGCGGGCAAGTGGCACGTCAGCGCTGAAGAAAGCCCCGCCGACCGCGGCTGGCGCGAGCTGGCGGCCACCAGCGTTAAGGGCACGTTCCACGGGCAGCGGTGGGACCAGTACCGCCGGATTGCCGCCCGCCCCGACCCCACCGAGCGGGGCGAGGGACAGATCCTCCGCCCGGGATGGGGCACGTATACGCTGTACGGCTCGACGGGCGAAGAACTCAATGGCCATGACGAGACGGCGCTTGACCAGGCCCTCGATGCCCTGCCCGCGCTGGCTGCCGGAGACGACCCGTGGGCACTCTACGTCGGCGCCATCGGTCCCCACGACCCCTACCTCGTGCCACAGAAGTACCTCGATATGTACGACGTCGAGTCCGTGCCCCTGCCCCCCAGCACCACCGACACGCTCGAGGACAAGCCGCGCATCTACAAGCGGATGAGGGACACGCGATTCGGTCAACTGTCCGAGAGGGAACTCCGCGAAGGCATCCGCCACTTCTGGGCCTACTGCACGTACCTCGACGATATGTTCGGGCGCCTCCTGGCGGCCCTGGACGCGACCGGACAGGCCGACAACACGATCGTGCTGTACTGCTCGGACCACGGCGATTACTGTGGGGATCACGGGCTGTTCGCCAAGGGCATTCCGTGCTTCCGCGGGGCCTACCACGTACCGGCCGTGATCCGCTGGCCTGACGGGCTGGCCCACCCCGGGCGCCGCGCCGACGAACTGGTCTCGCTGGCTGACTTCGCCCCGACGTTCCTTGAAGCCGCCGGCGTGCGGACCGACCGACGCTTCACCGGCGCCAGCCTCATACCGATCATCCGGGGCAAGCACCCCGACGCGTGGCGCGACGAGATGCACACCCAGTGCAATGGCGTGGAACTGTACTACACGCAGCGAAGCGTGATGACCGCCGACTACAAATACGTTTTCAACGGCTTCGACAATGACGAGTTGTACGACCTGACCAACGACCCGCACGAGATGAGGAACCTGGCGGACCACGACGACCTCGGCGAGGTCAAGCGCGACATGGTCCGGCGCATGTGGCGGTTCGCCCGGCGCGAACAGGACACGGCCACCAACGGCTACATCACGGTCGGCCTGGCCCCCTTCGGCCCGGCCGACGCGTTCAGGTAGGCGCGATACTGGTGCCACGGTCCTACGCGCAGCGGAGGGCCGCGCGGGTGACATGGCGGCCGATCGTGTCCAGGCGGGTGCCCGTGGCGGCGGGGCAACCCCCCAGCACGCCGGACCGTAACCCGGGTTTGGGCCCCGAAGGACCCCCCCCCCCCCCCCCCCCCCCCCCCCGCGAGTCGGGGGGGCGGGGGGGGGGGGGGGCCCCCGCCCCCCCCCCCCCCCCCCCCCCCCGCGCCGGCCGGATTCTTGCCTTGTGGCCGCGGCGAGGTGGTGAGTATAATTCTCTGGGACGGGCCGTGGCGGCCCGCTGTACAGATCGACGTCGCCGATGACGGAAAGGGTAAGATGATGACTCAGCACTTCGGACGATTGGCCGTTCTCGCCGCCGCGGGCGGATTGCTCCTTGCAGGCATCGGATGCACCGACTGGTCCGACAGGACCCAGTGGCCCCAGGAGCACACGTTCCAGGGGCAGATCGTCCGCAGGCACCACGAGTACCTGACCGGCGATTACGACACCGACATGGTCAGGGCCGGCCAGACCCCCGCCGAATACTGCAACTACTACGCATACGTCGACGGGGGCAAGACCATACGCCACGGGCGGGCGGCCTGGTGGTTCCCGAACGGGAAGATCAAGGCCGAGTGCATCTACGTCCACGGCAAGAAGACCGACCGGAGCATGTACTACCCCACGGGCGTGCTGGCCGAGCGGGTCACCACCAGCGACGACGGGGAGCGGGGCGAGTTCTTCGACAAGTCGGGCAAGCTGTTCGGCACGCAGCAGTACGATAACCGGACGAAGAAACGCACGTACGTGCTGCGGGGCAAGCCCGTGCCCCAGGACGACTTCATGTTCGAGTACGCCCGCGTGGTCCTGGGTGTCAAACGCGTCACGCCGTAGTGCTCCTTCGGAGCACAGAGCAGGAGAGAGCGGAAAGGGGAAAGGAGAGCAAACGGCAACGTGCTTCTGCGCAGCCGGATGTGATTGCCAGAGCCGCCTCTCCTGCGGTCACTTCTCTACTTTCCCCTCTCTCAACAGTAGACACACCGAAGCGTTCCAGCCGCCGTCTTTCAGCTCTCAGGCGCCCTGACCTTGCGCCGGCCCGCGGGAGTACTTCAGGTACAGGGCGATATCGACCGCCACGAAAAAGGCGTTCAGGGCGTACATGATGAACACGGTCTCAACCGGCCGTCCGGCTTGGGAGGCGATGACGAGTTTGGCGGCCATGCCGAGGCAGTACCCCAGGAACACCATCGACATGAATCCCACACTCTTGCCCGCCGTGACCCGCGTGCGGAGCGTCTTGAGGATGTCGATCGGCCAGGAGACGCCGAAACACACCAGCATCCCCGCCTCGAGAAACTGCGGTATTGCACTTGGCTCTACGGTCATCGTCTTCAACTCCCTTCGGTCAGCGGACCGAGGCAATAGTCGTAGGGCGTGCAAAAACGTTGGAGCGGGGAGGGCGCGCCACACCGTAACCCGGGAACCAGGTGGACGCCCCAAGGTGCGG
>CAZVEV010000175.1:10003-12673 GCA_964625865.1 uncultured Planctomycetaceae bacterium
GGCCCCCCCCCCCCCCCCCCCGCCCCCCGCCCCCCCCCCCGCCCCCCCCTCCCCCCCCCCCCCCCCCCCTACGTTCCGTCAATGGACGCAGGTAATAGCACCACAGGGCGGCGACTTCACGGGTGACATAGTACGGCATGGCCGTCAGGACGTAACTCTCCTTGGCGGGCACGGTGTAGACGTCCCAGCCGGCGCGCTGATAGGCGAGTTTGATTCGTGGCAGGTGATAGAAATGGCTGACCGCCAATACGCGCCGACAGCCCAGCGATTGGAACATCTCGACGGTGTTGGCAACCGTCGCCTGGGTGTCCACGCCGCGCCGATCGAGGTGGATCGCCTCCGGCGCCACGCCGAGGTCGACGGCGAAGTCGCGCATGGCCTCGGTCTCGTGAACGTCGCCCATGCCCGGCCCGCCGGAGAGAATCAGCGTATCGGCGTGGCCCGCCTGGTACAGTGCCACGCCCGTTCGCATGCGATCGGCCAGTGCGTCAGAGCAGCGACCGTCGGCGTACACGCCTGCCCCGAACACGACAATCGCGTCCGCATCGCGACGGTAATCCGTCTTGCCGAAGAAGAACATCTGCGCCAACGCCCACAGGAAGAGCACGACCGCGCCACACGAGATGACAACGCCCACTCCACAGTACCGCTTGCGGTTTCGCGGGAAGCAAGATCTACCGACCGCCGTGCAGGCTCCCGCCGCGCCTGCACGTATCGCACGCAGGATCCACGCCAGCCCCGCTACAATCAGTAGTGACAACGGGACCGGGGCCGCCGTGCGAATGGCGCCCACGCTGACCAGGCGACAGACCGTGATCGCGTTGACCATGCACACCAGGGCCAGCAGCGCCACGACAGCCCGCGTTGCCCTCGCCCTGCCCGCCGCCATCCGCGGCCGAACCGCCCACGCACACAGGAGGGCAGCCCCAGACAGGAGCAGTCCCCCGGCCAGCCACGGCGGAAGAGCGCGGACATCGATCCACCAGAGGTTCGCGTCGAAACCCGGACGGACGGCCTCACCGAGCAGGTTCAGGAGCGTCAGGGCGCCGAGCACACCCGCCAGTGTGCGAGGCATCAGCATAGGGAGGCTGCTGTCGTCAGGGGGACACGTGAGCAGATCGCATTCCGTTCGCATGGGCAAGGCACCTTCCGTGGTGCTGGAGTTCTCGGCGCGTCTCGCGCCATACGGAAGTATACGCGCCGCCGCCGCTCGGACAAGCACCTGCCGGGCATTTGCATCTTGCACGGGGGGGCGACTTGACTACAGTCGCCTTCACGTCAGGAGCATTGCATGCACGCAGAGAACGCACAGGACGGCCCGTGCGACGGGATCCACCGGATGGTGCCCTCCGACCGTCTGGGCGAGCACGTCCGCACGTTCCGCCAGACCTACGCGGTCACGCCCGGGGCGAGACTCTACCGGCGCGAGTTCGGATACTACTGCATGGAGGCATGGCGCGAGCAGGGGCTGGCCGACGATGCGGACCTCGCGGAGGTCTTCCAGTACGACCCGCCGGCCAGGTACAGCCTGGGCCACATCGGATGGTGCGAGGCCGAATTCGTCCCGAACTTCGCGGAACGCATCATCGAGGACCGCGGCGAACATGAGGTCGTCCAGGATTTCGCGGGCAGGCACCTGCTGTGCTTCAAGGGGCGGCGAAGCGGGTTCATGCCCGAGTATCTCGATCATCCGGTCAAGGACATGCGGACGTGGGTCGAGAACGTCAGGTGGCGCCTGGACCCAGCCACGCCCGAGCGATGGAACGGCTTCGACCAGCGGATGGCCGCCGCCCGCGAGGCCGCAGGACAAGGCATGTTCATCTGCCAGGGCCTCGTCGGCGGATACATGTACCTGCGAAGCCTGGTCGGTCCCGAGGGCGTCATGTACGCCTTCTACGACATGCCCGACGTGGTTCACGATTGCATGCGGACGTGGCTGGTGCTGGCCGACGCGGTGATCGAGCGTCACCAGCAGCACGTGACGCTGGACGAGATATTCCTGGCCGAGGACATCTGCTACAACCACGGCCCGCTCTGCTCGCCGGATACGATGAAGGAGTTCCTCTTCCCGTACTACCAGCAGCTCATCGACAACGCCCGCGCCCGCCAACTCGACCCGAGCCGCCACCTGTACGTCCAGGTGGACACCGACGGGCTGGCGACGCCGACGATCCCGCTGTACGCCGAGGCGATCGGCATGGACGTGATGAGCCCGTTCGAGGTCGCCTCCGGGTGCGACGTGGTCGAGATCGGCAGGCAATATCCCGACCTGGTGATCACCGGTGGCATCGACAAGCGCGTGCTGGCCCGCGGCAAGCACGAGATCGACGCGATGGTCGAGCGCATCATTCCGGCGATGCACGCCCGTGGCGGGTACATCCCCACCTGCGACCACGGCGTGCCGGCCGAGGTCTCCCTCGAAAACTACCTCCACTACCGCAAACGCTGCGTCGAACTGGGCGGGTAAACGGTGACCCGTAGGGCGTGCAACTGGTTTGCACGCGGAACGAACACTCCGTCCCTTCCGCGTGCAACAAAGTTGAGGGTGTCCGATAATTCGATGCCTGGAGTTTGCCGCAGGGGTGTTGTCGAATCATCGAACGGCCTCAACGGAGTCTCGCGCTCTACTTGTGCGACATCTGACTCCGCTTGAGCGTGAAGCTGTTGATC
>CAZVEV010000176.1:0-12575 GCA_964625865.1 uncultured Planctomycetaceae bacterium
CGGCACGGAAACGCGGCGGGACGCCGCGTCTACGAACATGGAGACGGTGACAATGCGGAACGTGCGATGGCTGGGTGTTGGGGTGGTTCTCGCGATAGCGTCCGGGGTCTGCGGGGAGCCGGCGACCAAACCGCAGGCCGACCCGATGCGCCAGATCACGGCCTTCAACTTCAAGACGCTCGGCCAGGCTATTGACGATCTGGCCGACACGTACGGCGCCAAGTACTCCGAAGCGCCGGGCCTGCACAAGGACCTGTCGTCACTGGCCAAGACGGTCGGAGCCGCCAAGGCCGCCGCGGCGGCAGGCAAGCGATGGGACGCGAAGAAGCTGTGGGACCTGTCGAGGCAGTTGCACGCCTGCAAGCGCCGCGTCATGCTGTCGAACCCCGCGCTGAAGGGCCTGCGCATCCTGTGCGTCAGGCGCGGCTGGAAGAGGGGAATCCATAAGAACCGCCTGACCGCGCTGGGCATTCCCTCCAATCACGAGTGTCACTCCGTCCTGCCGCGGCTGGGATACGACAACGAGATCGCCGTCTTCGACGCCGCCCGACCCAAGGCCACCTGGAAGACGCTGTACAAGCCCTCCGACAGCGGGTTTGTCGGGCACGTGGACCTGCACTGGAACGCCGACCGCCTGATCTTCGCCAAGGCTGACAAGACCCAGTGGAAGATCTGGGAGATGCGCATCACGCCGGCGGGCCGGCGGGCCTCGGCGCCGCGCCAGGTCTCCAGGACGCCCGACGATATCGACTGCTTCGATGCCTGCTACCTCCCCGACGGGCGCATTCTCTGCGGGTCCAACGCCACCGCCCAGTGCGTGCCCTGCTGGCACGGCGTGGACCGGAAGTACGTGGCCAACCTGTTCACCATGAACGCCGACGGATCGGGCATGCGACGGGTGACGTTCGACCAGGACCACGACACGCACCCGAGCGTGCTGAACAACGGGCAGGTGGTCTACCAGCGGTGGGACTACACGGGCATGAACCGCATCTTCCTGCGCCCGCTGATGGTGATGAACCCCGACGGCACGGGGCAGCGGGCCCTGTACGGCAGCAACTCGTGGTTCCCCAACGGGCTGTACTTCCCGCACGAACTGCCCGGGCGGCGCGGCAGGCTCCTCAGCGTGCTGGCCGGCTATCACGGACCCGGGCGCTCGGGCCACCTGGTGGTCGTCGACACCAGCAAGGGCACGCAGGAAGCTGAAGGCATCGTCCAGCGGATCTCGGGCACGGGCAAACCCCTGGACGTGAAGATCATGGACACTCTGACGGTGGACGCCTGGCCGAAGTTTCACACGCCGGCGCCCGTGACGGACAAGCAGTTCCTCGTCTCGGCATGGATGTCGCAGCGCCAGCGGAGCATGGGCATCTACCTCGTCGACGTCTTCGACAACGTGCTGTGCCTCTATCGCATCGAGGGCCAGGCCCTCCTCGAACCGATCCCGCTGATCAAGCGGAAGGTCCCGCCCGTGCTATCCGACCGCGTGGTCCCGACGCAGCGCGACGCGACGGTCTTCCTGCACGACATCCACGTGGGCCCAGGCCTGGCCGGCGTGCCGCGCGGGCAGGTCAAGTCCCTCCGCGTCATCGCGTACCACTTCGGGTACATCTCCGTGGCGGGCAACGACAAGATCGGGCTTTCCGGGCCGTGGGACGCGATGCAGATACTCGGCACGACGCCGGTGGAACGCGACGGGTCGGCGATCTTCCGGATCCCGGCCAACACGCCGGTAGCCTTCCAGGCCCTGGACGCCGAAGGCAAGGCCGTCCAACTGATGCGCACCTGGTTCACCGCCATGGGCGGCGAGAACGTCTCGTGCATCGGCTGCCACGAGAGCCCGGGCACGACGGCGCCGATCCGGCGGTCGATCGCGTCAGGGCGCCCGCCGCGCGACCTGGACCCATGGTACGGCCCAGCGCGCGGGTTCGACTTCGCCCGCGAGGTCCAGCCGGTCCTGAACCGGTACTGCGTCGGCTGTCACGACGGCCGTCGCGACCGGCACGACCTGCGCCCGGCCGCAAAGGTGCCCGGCTACAAAGGCCGGATCCCCGGGCGCCTGGACAGCACGCGGATGCACCCGACGCACCGGAAACTCCACGACGGACGCGTGCGGTACACACCGGCCTACGAGGCCCTGCTGCCCTACGTCCGCCGCGTCAACGTCGGCGATGGCGTGTCGCTGCTGGACCCGGGCCACTACCACGCCGACACCAGCGAACTGATCCAGATGCTCCGCAAGGGCCATCGCGGCGTCCGCCTGGATGCCGAGTCGTTCAGCCGCCTGGTCACGTGGATAGACCTGAACGGGCCCTGCCACGGAACCTGGCGCGACGTGTTCGCCTCGCCCATGCCCAGCGGCGGACACAAGCGGCGGATGGAACTGTTCAAGCTCTACGGCGGGCCCGGCGACGATCCCGAACGCATCCCCAAGTCCGACCCGTACGACCAGACGCCGGTCAAGCCCGCCCCGCTGCCCAAGCCCAAACCCCTCGTGCTGGACGGGTGGCCCTTCGACGGGGCCGCCAGGCGAAAGGCCCTGGACCAGAGCGACCCGCGCAGCATCGACCTGGGCGACGGGGTCTCTATCGCGATGGTCAAGGTCCCCGCCGGGCGGTTCGTCATGGGCGACCTGAAGGGCCAGCGCGACGAATGGCCGCTGGCGAAGGTGACCATCGGCCGGCCGTTCTGGATGGGCGTCTGCGAGATCAGCAACGCCCAGTTCAGGCGGTTCAAGGCGTCCCACGACAGCGGCTACTACGTCAAGCGCCACGCCACGCGCGGCGACGACAAGGGCCTGGCCCTGAACGAACCCCGCCAGCCCGCACTGCGGGTCTCGTGGACCGAAGCGACGGCGTTTTGTCACTGGCTGTCGCGGCGGACGGGGCTGACCGTCTCCCTGCCGACCGAGGCCCAGTGGGAATACGCCTGCCGCGCCGGCAGCGACGCGCCGATGCACTATGGCCCCACCGACAAGGACTTCGCCCCCTTCGCCAATCTCGCCGACAAGACCTTCGCGACGGTCGGGTTCAAGGGCAGGTCGCTGGGCGGCTACTTCGTGGTTGCCGGCGACGTGGACCTGATCTCGGCAGAGGGGGTCGACCTCGCCAACCGGCGCTACGACGACAAGGGGTGCGCCACGATGCCGATCGGCAGCTATCGCCCGAATGCGTTCGGCCTGAAGGACATGCACGGCAACGCAGCCGAATGGACCGTGTCGACGTATCGCCCCTACCCGTACAAGGCGGCTGACGAACGTAACGACGCAAAGGTGTCCGGCGAGAAGGTCGTCCGCGGAGGGTCCTTCCTGGACCGCCCGTCCCGCTGCCGTTCCGCCGCCCGCTACAGCTTCCCCCCGTGGCAAAAAGTCCACAACGTCGGCTTCCGCATCGTCGTCAATCAACCGTCCCTGAAACCCGCCAACGCGTCAAAATAAGCCCGGGATGCTCTTAAGTTCCGGGTTGTCTTGCAACCGATATATAACTATAATACAACTGTAATGGCTACCTTATAGTTCGGAGAGCAAACGTGCCTGATCTAACAGTCCGCAATATCCCGCAGAGCGTGATGGATGGGATCCGAGCGCTGTCGGCGGTCCAGCGCCGTAGCATGAACAGCGAGATACTCTTTCTGCTGGAGGCAGGGCTTGCCCGGACAGCCGAGAACCCTCCAGAATCCATCAGCCCCGAAATGCAATTGCGCTGCATGAAGGCCCTCTGCGGAAAATGGAGGACTTCCCCCGGCGAGGAGAATCTTGTTGACGAGATACGGTCGGCCCGAACGCCGGGACGGGCGGTGGACCTGTGATTCTCCTGGATACGGATATCTGCATTGAGTTGCTGCGCGGCAACGAGACGGTCCTGGACTGCCAGGCAACCGCCGCCCAAACCACTGCCGTCGCCGCCATGACCGTGGGCGAACTCTATTACGGCGCCGAAAAGTCAGCCCGACGTCAACACAACCTCGCCCTGGTTGACCAGTTCCTCCTCGCCATGCGCATTATCCACACGACGGTTCCCATTCTTCGCACGTTCGGACAACTCAAGGCCACACTGGACCGCCAAGGCCAACCCCTCCCCGACGCGGACATCCTGATCGCCGCGACAGCATTGGACTGCTGCGACTATCTCGTCAGCGGTAATACCGGACACTTCCAACGATTCGCCCACCTGTCAGTCGAGAACTGGATCAGGTGATCGCCAAACCTACGCCAGGCCGTGTTTGGCCAGCAGGGCGGTGTCGGTCAGGAGGGTATCGGTCGGGCCGTCGGCGACGAGGCGGCCTTCGTCGAGGATGATCAGGCGGGGGCACAGGGCGCGGACCATGTCGAGGTCGTGGGTGGCGATGAGCATGGCTTCGTCGCGGTCGGCCAGCACGGCCTGCAGGCGCCGGCGCGAGCGCAGGTCGAGGTTTGCCCCGGGCTCGTCGAGCAGCAGGAGCTTGACCTGCATGGCCAGGATCGTCGCGAGGGCGGCGTTTTGCATCTGCCCGCCGGAGAGGTGATGGGCGGTCCGCATTTCCAGTCCGTCCAGGGCGACGGTGCGCAGGGCTTCGCGGGCAAGCGTCTCGGCTTCGTCGGGACCCTTGCCCTGGTTCAGCGGGCCGAAGGCCACGTCGTCCAGCAGGGTGGCCATGAACAGTTGATCGTCGGCGTTCTGGAACGTCATGCCGCAGCGGCTTCGCACGTCGTCAACCGTGTCCCGCCGCAGTTCGATGCCGTCGACGACGATCGTCCCCTCACTCCGCACGCCGCGCATGATCGCCAGCAGCAGCGAGGTCTTGCCCGACCCGTTGGGCCCGATCAGTCCCACGCGCTGGGCCGGCGCGACCGACAGCGAGACACCCCGCAGAGCGTCCCCGCCGTCGTCGTAGCGGACCGTCAGGCTGTCGATCTCCAACACGGGACCCATAACGCCTTCTTTCATAAAACGCCTGCGAGAACGACACGACACAGCGCCAGGTATGCGACAGTAACCAGAAGGAACGCCGCGTCCGATGCGCCAAACCGCAAGCGGATCAGCGCGTGGGGCTCGCCGCGGTACCCCCGCGCCTGCATCGCCAGGTGGATCCGGTCGCTGCGGTCCAGCGTGCGGACCAGCAGCGAGCCGACGACCCCGCCGGCGGCGGCCAGGCGACGACGCGCCGGCGCCAGGTGCGCCCCGCGGAAGTCCCGCGCCCGCTTGAGGCGCATCGCCTCGCCGGTCAGCACGAACAGGTAGCGGTACAGGAAGCCCAGTTGCATTACGAGCAGCTTCGGCACGCGGAACCAGCGAAGGGCCTCCAGCAGGGCCGAGAACGGGGTGGTACACATCAGCGCCGTCAGGGCCGCCACGCCCAGGGCGAACTTGACGGTGATCCCCGCCGCGGTGAGCCACCCGCCGGTAACAGTGAACTGCCACGGCCCGAACACCACCACGTGCCACGCGCGGTCGTAGAAGGGGCACGCGGCGGCCAGGAAGACGATGAACGGGCTGAGAATCAGCACGCGACGCAGTGCGAAACGCACGCTGACGCCCGCGATCAGCAGCATCCCCAGCGGCGCGACGGCCATCGGCACCAGGGCTGACACGGCGTAACGGTCGAAGCTGATCAGTACGAACAGGTAGGCCAGCACCGCGGCGGTCTTGGCGCGAGCGTCCAGGGCGTGGACGGGCGAGCGGCCCTGGGCGTAGCGATCTATGTGGTGATGGTGCATGGGACTTCTCGTCGCCGGCGGGCGATGCGTGTTATGGCTCGGCCGTCCGGGCGGCCTGGCGTCTGCGGAATGCCGCCGCCGTCGCGCCGACGACCAACAACGTCACGACCGTGCCGACAAGCCCGGCCAGCGGCGCCCAGTCGGTCGCATAGTCGGGCATGGGCGTCCATGCGGCCTGTCCGGCCTCAACGTCTGCAATCGTATCGTCGGCGACCGGGGTGACGGCCCGTTCGGCGCTCCATTCGAGCCCGTCCGGAGCGGCCGCCGCGAAGCCGCTTATCACACCAGCCAGCAGCAGCGCGGTAACCAGCGTCGTCCACCCCAGGGCCTTGCGGCTGAGCCGAACGCGCCGGTCCGGCGCGTCGAGTCCCAGGGCCGCCGGGCGCGCAGAACGAACGAACGCGATGACGGCGAAGGTGATGGCGCCCTCGATGGCCGCGATGACCACGTGGACGCCCGCCATGACGGCCAGGAAGCTCACCAGCGGCACGGCCAGCACGCCGGAGAGGTGCGTTTCGAACGGCACGAGGACGGCCCCCGCGGTCACGCCGGTCAGGGCCGCCGCATAGGCCGCCGCGTATTGCCGCCACGCCGCCGGCGCCCGCGTCCGCCCCAGGACAAGGCGATACACCACGTGTCCACTCAGCGCCGGAACGACGGCCATGTTCACGATGTTGCACCCCAGCGCCAGCAGGCCCCCGTCCTGGAAGAGGAGGCACTGGATTGCGAGGATGCCCGTCATCGTCACCACCGCGGCGGCCGGGCCCAGGAGAATCGCCAGCAGCACCGCCCCGCCGAGATGCCCGCTGACCCCGGGCAGGCCCGGCAGGGGGAAGTTGATCATCTGGGCCGCGAAGACGAACGCGCCAATGACGCCCATCAGGGGCAGGCGCTCGGCATCCAGGCGTCGCCCGGCCAGCCAGGCCGCCACGGCCACCATCAGCGCAGCGGCAACCAGCGTGGCGGCGGCAACCGGTACGCTGAGAAGTTCGTTCGCCATGTGCATGGCCACGGGCCCGCATGTCATCGCACGTCTCCAGAGAGCACAGTCCGTACACCGTCAGCCGGAGACCACGTCGGCCCGGCTGCGTAATAATTATAGACTGGATCGTACTACGGGTTCAAGTGTGCGGAGTGGATGTGTACGGGCGCCGCCCGTTACGTCCTCGCCGAGAGAGCTGATCAGATGTGAAGCTCTACTGCCTGCTGCTGGCGGACCTACGAGTGCGTTGAGTTTACGACGGCCTTGCCGGCTGATGCCGACGATGACACGAAATCGAACAGGGGCAATCCATCCCTTGCCCGACTCGCGTACGCGTCAATCTTCTCCTGGCGTTGACGCTGGAAATCCTCGTCAAACTCATCGCTACCCACACGTCCTGGCCGATGTGCTCGCATTGCTACGCCTCCAACTTGCACAGCCGCTTACGAAAGTATGAACAAATGAAACAACAAGCGACATCCTTGTCCGAACTCTCCGAAATGCACTAACACCATTTTGCACTCAACCCCGCGATTCAGGCAAGGGGTTTCCAAAAAAAAATTTCGCCTCCCTCCGTTCGCGCAGAGGCCCCCGTCGGGCCTACTCCTTCGGATCCTCGGGAGGCTTCACTCTCATGTCGCATTCGGCCGCAAGGTCCAGGAACTCGCCTCGCTCCAGATCCTCCAACCGCTTGCCACGCTCATCAAGCTTCTCGTTGAGCTTGATGCACTTCTCCTGCATGGCCTCGTGGGTGTCCTGCGACCCGCCGACGAGATGAAAATTGTCTCCGCGCGTGACGCGCACGTGCCCGTCGGCATTGTCCAGCCCCACGCCCAGCAGGCCTGCTTTACGATTCGGCTTGACCACGTAACGGCTCCTTCGAACGGTCGGTCTGCAGGCCATTGTACTCAGAAGGCCCCTTTGTGCCAAGCGGATGACCCCGCCCCCCCGCACATGTCATCCACCCGGAGGGCTCCATGAGTTCGCTGCTGGCCACTTAAGTTAAGTGGCCAGCCCCAGTGCGTGGAATCGGACCGGGGGGTTCGACAGATCGGTTCTGCAGCTCACGATCAGCGGATCACCGGCACGTCGTGCCATCCGTCCGGGGATTCGGTCAGCGCTCGGGCGGAGAGGCACCAGATGACACAGCGCTTGCCTTTCATGTTGTCGCGTCGTCTGGCGAGCGTCAGTCGCGGGGCGTTGGCGCCGCTGCCCATCACGCCGACCAGGTCGATCGAGGCCAGGCGCAGTTCGGCGCACAGCAGATCGGCCAGGCCCGCGCGGGCGGCGAGCAGGCGCGGGGTGTGGTAGACCAGGGCGTGGCTGTCGCCGATCAGAAGCAGCGGGCTGGCCCGGTCGCGATCGTTGATCTCCCTTCCGCCGACCGAGACGGTCGCGATGCTGAGCTTCTCATCGGGCAGGTTGGCGTCTTTGAGCATGTGTTCAACGATGTCGCCGCGAATCGCGATGGTGCGTGGGGTGACCTTGACGCGGACCTTCGGCGCCGAGGCGTACCAGCGCTGGGCCTTGACGAGGGGCGCCAGTTTCGCGGCGGCCAGTCGGACGGCCTGGGGAGACCAGTGGGTGTCCTGTCGGCAGTGCGCCGGCGTACCGCGGGCCCGCATGGCGAGCATGTCGGGCGCCAGGTCGATCACGCGAACGCCGGCGGCCTTCAGGGCGGCGTAGAAGGCCTTGTGGTGCATGTCGATGCGCTGGCCCGTCGGCGCGGCGCGGTCGAGCTTGTCCGGATAGATCGCCACCTTGCCGGGCACGGGCAGCAGGATCAGCTCGATGCCCACCTTCTTGAGTTGGGCGTTGAAGCTCACGATGGCGGGCACCGGATCGCGTCGGGCCAGGCGCCGCAGGGCCTTGGCGCGGGTGACGGGGTCGGCATCGGCGGGCGGGGCCGGCGGCTGGTATACGGCGGCCTTGGCCGCCGCGTCGCCCCAGAACCTGCCCACGCTGTAGCTGCGCAACTCGCTCTTGATGAAGCAAAACCCGCCCAGGCCCTGCTTGGCCCAGACGTCGCGCCCCATCGCGTCGTGGTGCGCCCGCACGATCTTCAGGACCCTCCGCGCCGCCGCATCCGGCTCGGCGGGCGCCTCGGCGCCGAGCGTCGTCGAGGCGGCCAGCACGGTCGCGATGACAGCACACGTGGCACGTCTCACGGTGAGACCTCCTGGCCCCACCAGAGGGGAACGTTCAGCGGGTCGTTGATCTCGTCGTCGTCGACCTCGCTGCGGTTGATGCGCCCGTACTGCTCGCTGGCCTTGCCCTGCCACGGACCGATCCGCAGCGTGACGGACTGGCCCTCGCGGTAGCGGGCGGCGGCGGTGAGCGTCTTGTCACGCATGGACCACATGAAGACCAGGGCCTCGCGGCCGGGTATCGGTTGGCCGGATTCGTCGTGAAGGTCGACCAGGTGGACCTGGCAGATGTGGTCCTTGTAGGGCACGGCCCGGGGGCGCGGCACGGGCGAGACGCCGCTGACCGTACCGGTGACCACCCGCGTCTCGTCGCCCTTGGGGGCCAGGAACTGCGGCGCCGCCGCCCGGCCCGGCGTCATGTCGAGCAGTTTCCAGTTGCCCCACGACAGCTCGCGCGCCGCGAACTGCCAGACCACGATCTTCTTGCCCGCCAGTCTGTCGCGTCCCCTGGCCAGGGCGCGTGCGAGCATCTGCCTCGTCACCCAAGCCCCCGCGTCGTTCCGGACGAGCCGGTCGACGGGGCGCTGCAGGTGGAAGCTGACTTGTTCGGCCAGCCCGGCAGAGGCGCCCCAGCCCATCGCGTCGAGCGAGTAGATGTTGGCAAAACTGTCGCCGAGCAGCAGGACTTCGGCGTTCTTCTGCGAGCGCCACCGCAACCCGGAGCCCTGCGTAAAGACGGGCCGGATCGCGACGACGTCGGCGCCGAAGCGGCCGGCCTGGTCGTCCAGGTCGAGCATGCGGGCCAGGTCGCCGGTGTTCCTGGCAATCGTTGGCTCGCGAGATCGATGGTAGAACGCGTTGGGCGGACCGAGCGCAACACGCTCGGACACGACCTTCGCCAGGCGCTCGGCCACCCGATCCATCGCCGACGGCGTCCAGTGCGTGTCGGCGGGCAGGTACAGATGCGGCGCCGCCTCCCGCCGCGCGCCGGTCAGCAGCGGCGCCGGATCGAACACGACCACGCCCGCGGCGTCGAGCGCCCGGGTGAACCGTTCGAACGACGGGTTGCGGAGCGGCGCAGCCGACGCCTCGAATCGCGAGGAGAACCTGTCCGGGTGGATCGTCACTTTGGCCGGGACGGGCATGATGATCAGTTGGATGCCTCTGTCGCGGAGTTGCCCGTGGAAGTGGAGAATGCCCCTTCGCGGATCGCCCTGGGGGGTCGGCGTGTATTCGTTGGCCTCGGCGCGGCGACGGGCCTGGTGGACCGGGTCGAGAAAGCCTGGACCGGTGACGTGGAGGACGGAGGGCACGTGGAACAGCCACTCGTCCCGGCCGGCGGCAACCTTCTCGTTACCCTGCCCCAGCCAGCGGACCATCAGCTCCTGGGCGGGAGGGCGGAGCAGTCCGCCCACCGGCGAGCCGTCTTCGAGGGCAACCTCGTACGACTTGATGTTTCGCAGCGTGGCCGCATTGGCGGCCAGGATACGCCCGGCGGTCGTTCCGTCGGCCCGCGTGTAGGCCCGGGCGGCCCGGGCGGGCAGGCGAAACGCGTTGAGCGGCTGCGGGAGACGGGACGAGTCGGTGTGCAGGTCCACGATCATGCGGACGACGGGCACGGCCAAGAGGACCGCCAGGAACACCCCCGCAAGAACGCGCGCCGTAACCGGGCTGATCTCGGTATGACCGATCTCGGCTTTGGCGATCTGTTCGCGGGTCAGCTTGTTGGTCTCAGGCGTCATGTCTCAGAAGATGAAGTAGATAAACGGGTTGAACTCCTGCGTCACCAGGACGGCCAGCGCGACGACGAACAGGATCAGCAGCGCCGCAGCCTTGGCGGGCGTGATCTTCCGCGTGAAGTCCCACGTGTTGGGCAGGCCCCACGTCACGCCGGCAGCGATGACCATCCACATCACATAGTACGGCTGGTAGATCAGTCCGGCAATCAGCAGCGCCCCGCCGCGTGCGCCGGCCAGGCCTGCCATGGCCGCGAGATACTCGACCGCCCTCCCCAGCGTCTCGGCGCGGAAGAAGACCAGCGCGACGGCGACGATGGCGAACGTGACGAGCACCCTGGCCGGTCGCGGCAGGCGGTGGTAGATCGCCCGCTTGCCGTTTGCCCGCTCGGCGGCCAGCATCGCCCCGTGCAGGGCGCCCCAGACCACGAAGTTCCACGCCGCCCCGTGCCACAGCCCGCCCAGCAGCATCACCGTCGCAAGGTTCACATACGTGCGCCCGGGCCCCTTGCGGTTGCCCCCCAGCGGGAAGTACAGGTAGTCGCGCAGCCACCGCGACAGCGAGATGTGCCACCGCTGCCAGAACTCCGTGATCGACGCGGCGCGGTAGGGCGAATCGAAGTTCTTCGGAAACACGAAGCCGAGCATCAGCCCCAGCCCGATCGCCATGTCCGAGTAGCCGCTGAAGTCGAAGTAGATCTGCATCGCGTAGGCCGCCGCACCGTACCATGCGTCGGCCAGACCTATCGACCCGGCGTCGAACGCCATGTCCGCCACCTTGCCGCACGCGTTGGCCAGCAGGACCTTCTTGGCCAGCCCGCAGCAGACAAACGCCGCCCCGCGAGCGAACTTCTCGGTCGTGTGCGTCCGCTCGATGAGCTGATCAGCGAGGTCGTGGAAGCGGATGATGGGCCCGGCGACCAGTTGCGGGAACATCGAGACGTAACAGGCGAAGTCGATGACGTTCCGCGTGGCCCGGGCGACCCCGCGATACACGTCGATGGTGTAGCTCATCGACTGGAACGTGTAGAAGCTGATGCCCAGCGGCAAGGTGATGCGCAGCAGCAGGTCGAGGCGCAGGTGGTCCAGCCCCGCGGAAGTCACCAGCGAATCGTAGGCCCCCGCGGCAAAGTTGAAGTACTTGAAGAACCCCAGCAGCGTCAGGTTGCAGCAGATCGAGACGATCAGGGCCATCCGCTGCCCGCGCGAGCGGGGCGCCCCGGCGGTCAGGAGCCCGACCGGTTGCGACCACGACGTGCGGAACTGC
This sequence comes from uncultured Planctomycetaceae bacterium, assembly GCA_964625865.1. Taxonomy (GTDB): domain Bacteria; phylum Planctomycetota; class Phycisphaerae; order SM23-33; family SM23-33; genus CAZVEV01. Next base: position 11,828 of record CAZVEV010000176.1, read on the forward strand.
CCCGCAATCACCAGCCCGCAGACGTAGTCGATCACCGTCGAGGCCAGCATCACCACCACAAACAGCGGATTGGCCCACCCGTAGAACGCGTAGCTGACCCCCGTCAGGGCCAGGTGCTTTCCCCGCCGCGGGGCCAGGGCGTACACCATCAGCGCCGCGGGCAGGAAGTAGAACAGAAACAGGTGCGAACTGAATACCATATCGCGTCGGTGTCCTCGTGGCGCCCCCCCGCCTGCCCCCTGCTTACACCGTCGTGGTCCGCGTGACAACCCCCTGCCGTACCTCCCCCGCCCAGCCGGACCCCTCAGCACGCACGAGGCCGCGGCCTAAGCGACGATCTCGCGGCCGAGGGGGTACGGGGTGGGTTCGCACGCGGCATGCGGCTACGAGGCGGCCAGACGCGTTAGCCGGGACGCTGCGCCCGGACGCCGGGGGACAGCCAGACCGCCGGCCGCTTGACACTTCGCCCTGAGAGCCCAACGGGCTCGTATCCGAAAGCCCAAGGCAAAGCGACCTGTCCTGCGTAGTCCGAAGGACGAAGCAGGGAGCGTCGCCCCGGGATCCCAGCGTGACGCAGGGCGAAGCCCCAAAGGGGCGCAACTATCAGCAATAAGAAAAGTTGCGCCCCTGTGGGGCTTGACATCGTTTCGCCCATCATTCCCAGGGCGACGCTTCGCTCTGCCCCGGGCTTTCGACTTTGAGCCCGTTGGGCTCCAATGAGCTCGCGTTGAACCGCCCTATGGACCTA
>CAZVEV010000177.1:0-12542 GCA_964625865.1 uncultured Planctomycetaceae bacterium
CCATCGGCAAAGGCGACCAGAAATATCCATCGAATTACGAGTCACAGAGCACTAGAGGCATGCCCACCCTGGCGCACCTGAACACGGTCTGCACGGTCATGGCTGTGACGGCGCTCGGGCTGTTCAGCCCTGACGCTCGTTCAGAATCTCCCCGTTCGGATCCCCTCTCGCTCTTCCCTGAGTCCAAGGCCCCCACGTTCTACGAGAAGAAGAGCGAACTGGTGGTCCGGCGCCAGTTCCAGGGCGGGGCACGCAACAGCAGGTGGCATCCGGAGGTCGACGAGAAGTCGGTATTCCACGCGCGCCTGCAGCACAAGTCCGTCGAGGAGCGCGGCTGGCAGATCGGGATCGGCAGAGGCGGGCAGATGTACTCGAATTCGGGGACACCATGGACTGGCACTAGGATAAGCCTTTGGGACCGGGCAACGCACAAAGGCATCGGGCGGATGGTCGTGGTCGTCGCCGGCCTGGTGGGTGGAAAGGGGACTCACCTCCGTCCGCGGTGCCTGCCCCCTCTTCACCCGGCGACGATGCACACGCCGCAGCATCGCGGCCGCCCAAGGAAACCCCCACAAGAGTAGCCTGTCCCCTTCTGTTTTCTTTTTTTTTCCTTTTTTTCTGTCCCCCTTTTTCTTGCCACAGTCCACTTGCTATCCGTGCTACAGCGGGGTATAATGAAGCCAGGAAGGCAATGGGTGCCACGAACGGTTGGTGCTGGGCAGTCCGTTTGGTTTCGTGATTCCGGACACCTGTCTGGCGTGATGAAGAGGAGTCTACAGATGACGATGAGGACGGTCCAAATTGTAGCCTTGGTGTCGATGGGCTTCTGCGCGGGAATCGCTCCGGCGGCCTCGCTGGAGTACAGAGTGACGTTCAACGCCACCTGGAGCCAGGCGACTCACCCGCAGGACTTCCCCGCGAATCCGCATTTTTCTTCCCTGGTCGGCGCGGCCCACAATGCCAACGTCACCTTCTGGGCCGAGGGCGAGTTGGCCACGACGGGCATAAAGGACATCGCCGAGCGGGGCTCCAGCACTGTGTTCAGAGCCGAGGTTGACGCCGCGGTTGCTGCGGGTAATGCGTCGGGGCGTGTCCTGGCGGGCAACATAAACCCCAGCCCGGGCGTGGCGACCGGGACGTTCATCGTGGACTCCGATTTCCCGCTGGTGACATTTGTTAGCATGATCGCGCCGAGCCCGGACTGGTTTGTGGGCGTAACGGGCCTCCGGTTGCATGACAACGGTACATGGTTTAACAACGTTGTGGTGGACCTTGCTCCCTATGACGCCGGAACCGACAGCGGCACAACGTTCACATCGAGTAACCTGGCAACGGTTCCGCCCGAAGTGATAAGCGAGATCACAGGCTTCCCGTTCGAGGGCTCTCCACCGTTGGGCACGCTCGCGTTCGAGATTGTCCCCGAGCCGACAACGATGGCCTTGCTAGCGCTGGGGATCATGCACCTGCTACGCCGCAGGGGGCAATAGCACGCAAGCATCACCTCCACAGAGCAACAAGTAGACCCCATCTGGAACGATCTGCCCCGTGGTCGCAGGGCGGCGTGCAACGAGGGTTCGGGGGACATCATGGGATGGCACTAAGGTAAGCCTTTGGGGCCGGGCAGGGCACAAAGGCGTCGGGCGGATGGTCGTGTATCAGGCCAGGTCTTCAGACCTGGTTCCCGGCCGCGGTGACCGGCAGCATAGGGCGTTTCAACGTCCATTCCATAAGGGCTTAAGCCGCTCTTGGCAAGCCCGTTGAAACGGGCTATGTTCTCGGGGGGTGCCCCGAGCACCACGGCTGAAGCCATACGAAGCAAACGGTGAGGATTGAACGGTGATCGTACGAAAGAGCCGGATCGCGGCAGCGGGGCTGGCTGCCGGCCTTATGGCGATCTCGCTGAGTCCCTTCTGCCTCAACGCGAGTGCGGAAGAGGAGACGCAGCGTCGGGCGGCGAAGTTGAGCGGGGCAGAGATCATGCTCAAACGGCTCGCCCGGGGCATCAACCTGGATGTCTCCCAACTCGAGGCGGGATCGCCCAGGAAGGTGATGTATGATCCTGCCCAATACGCCGCTATCAAAGCAGCAGGATTCCGAAGCGTCCGCTTCTTCGTTGTCACCGGGAAGGACCCTGCAGTCTACAAGACCAGGATAGACGATGCGTTGGAACGGGGTCTTGCGGTCGTGATCTGCTTGTGGGGAAACGGCCGCTGGGCGTCGAAGCCGAAAGAAGGAATACAGGAGTTCGTCGAGGTTTGGGACAGGTTTGCCAGGTGCTACAAGGACTATCCCCAAGACCTCGTCTTTGAACTCTGGAACGAACCGGAGGGGCTGATTGTGAAACCCGGCGGGATTCTGGGCCTCAAGGACGGCAAGACCGTGATGCAGTATTTCAACGCGGCTATCCCCGCCATCAGGAAGACCAACCCGCGGCGCACCCTCGCGGTCGGCGGTCCCGGCTTCAACGGGCGTCGTGAACTCAAGCAGTTCGTCACACCGGAGTATCTGACGTACAAGCTGGAAGATGGCACTGGATTTGAGGACGACACCAATATCATCGGCGTCTTCCACATGTATCACCCATACAGGTTCACGCATTGGATCGCTGGTCTGGACAAGGTACCGGGATGGACGGATGAAGTGAGAAAAGAGTTGTCGCACACGGTGGCATGGTCGAAGAAGTGGCGGAAGCCCGTTCTTATGAGCGAATTCGGGGCCTGGGCTCCGCCCTGTCGTCCGGCTGACGACTTCAAGACCTATCTGCGGTTTGTGGTCAACGAATGCAGGAAGCACAACATCGGCTGGATGTATTACTGTGCAGGCTTCAACAACCAATGGGCCTTCAACATTCTCCATACCGCCGACGGCTGGAACCAGGATGCGCTTGATGTCCTTACGGGAATCAAGGCGCCGCCTGGGGGGCCTATGTCGCCACTGCTCAATACGGAATTCGGGCGGACAACCGCTCACTGGACCTGCAAGGGGTCCGCGAAGATCTCCGTGGCCCGAGGTGCAGGCCTGAGCGGGCCGACCGCACTGAAGGTCGAGGCCGCGAAGTCGGACAGTGCGGAAGTCTACCAGGAGACTCCGCAGCAGAAGGGAAGCCCTCCGGGCAGGTACCTGATCTCGGTGAGGAAGGGAAGGCTTTACAGGATCTCCTTTCTGGCCAGGTCGGTGAATGGCACGGGAACGGTCAGGGTGCGATTGGCCGACGTCTCCGGCTCAAGTGATGGGTTCTGGACATCCAAGCCGGTGGGCATCTCGAATGCGAAGAGGGAATACACAGTAGAGTACAGGCACACCGGCAGGGACGTGGAGAATGTCCGGGTGGCGTTCCTGTTTGGCGATCAGGACCAGACTGTTCTCCTCGACCGAATAGCACTGCGCGGCTATCGCAAGGAAGCGAAGAAGGGCCAATAGGGACGGAGTTGTCCTGCACGGGACATCATTCCCCCGCTTCATCCTCGCGGGCTGCACTGGTGACCGGCTGTTACGCCAGCCACGGGGGTCTGCCTCTTGGCGCACCGGGCCGAGTGCCGTAGTATTGTCCGCCTCGTTCTCGATAGTACGGAACGGCCTTCCGGGCTTACTCATTCTCTCGCTCCATGGAGTGACGGTTGATTGAAGAGGTTCCTCTCAGGTGATTGGGCAGAACTCATGAAAAAGCGTGTCAGATACGGCGTGATGGGGGTGGTGGCCTTCTGCTTCGTCTTCGGGACAGGCCTTCATGAAGGGGCGGTGGCCCACGGCGCCACGAAAAAGGGGACAGGCACGTCCGCTTCGCTTCGCTGCGCTACCGAGCCAGTCCCCGTTTTCGCAGCATCGGCGGCGGAGGCCCAACAGCCGCCGAATATCGTCTTCATCTTTGCCGACGATCTCGGCTTTGGCGATCTGGGCTGTTACGGCCATCCCTACGCCAAAACGCCGGCGCTGGACAAACTGGCGACACAGGGCACTCGCTGGACGCAGTTCTACGTCACGGGCGTCACGTGCTGTCCGAGCAGGACGGGCCTGATGACCGGCCTGCATCCGGCGCGCTTCCAGAGATATCCGGCGGGCCACGGATTCGGCGGCCGCGTGACGATCACCGAACTGCTCAAGAAGCGCGGGTACCGGACGGGGCATTTCGGCAAGTGGCATATCGGGCCCGAGACCGACGGCGTCTACGGGATTGACGAGTATTCCGCCGGCGAGAGGACCAAGGGCACGCCGCGCGGGCGAGACGCGGGGCTGTTCGACGCGGCGATCACGTTCATCAAGGCCCACCGCGACAAACCCTTCTACGTCAACATCTGGGGCCACATCACCCACTACCCCGTCGATGCGCACCCGAAGCTCGTCGAGCCGTTCAAAGACGTCGTCGTCAAGCGCAAGGACTTCTCGAAGACGATGCAGACCAAGTTCGACGAGTGCCTGAGCATCAAAGGCGATCTCAGCCAGTGCATGCGACAGTACCTCGGCGACGTGGCTTCCCTGGACAGCAACGTCGCCCGCGTCCTGAAGACGATCGACGAGTTGGGCATTGCGGACAACACCATCGTGATCTTCTCCAGCGATCACGGCCCGGCGCCGGTTCTGCTCGGAGCCAAGAAGGAGTCGAAGGAGTTCTCCAAGAACATGCTCGGCTACGCGGGTGAGTTTCGCGGGGGCAAGCACAATCAATACGAGGGCGGCGTGCGGTCGCCGTTCATCGTTCGTTGGCCCGGCCGGGTCAAGGCCGGCCACGTCGACCGCGCCAACGTGATCTCGGGCATCGACTGGATGCCCACGCTCTGCCGCATCGCCGGCATCACCGACCTGCCGGACGCCCTCGACGGCGAAGACGTCTCGGACATCTGGCTCGGCGCGAACCGAAAACGCACGAAGCCCTTGTTCTGGAAGACCAGTTCTCCGGGCAGCTCGCCCGCGATGAGAGAGGGCAAGTGGAAACTCCATCTCAATCCCAGACGCGGAAAGGGAATCGAGCTGTACGACCTGTCCGCCGACCCGTCGGAAAGCCGAAACGTCGCCGACCAGAATCCCAAGGTGGTCGCCCGCATGCGAGCCAAGCTGGACGCGTGGGTCGCCGAATTGCCCAAGACCTACGTCAAGAAGGACAAGAAGGACCGCAAACCGGGCAGGAAGACCGGCGACCGCCGATCGCGCAAACACGAGTGAAGACCCAGCCAGCCGGACGGACACACCAGGATAAAAGCGAGACTACCCATGCCAACCGCGCCGCACCCCAACGACCCCCGCCCCAAGAGGGCCGCTCTGACCGCAATCCTGTTCGGCGTTTACGAAAAGGGAGATCTGCGATGTTCGTATTCACGCCCGCTCTTGTACTTCTGTTGAATGGGGCGATTCCAGCGATGATACTCCCGGCGCTCACGGGAGCATGAATGCATAACCCGCGGATGCACCAGGCGCCTGACGGCGATGGTGATCCTTGACGGTAGGTGGTATGCGAGATGACGACGCGCAGAGCGATGAAGGGTGTCTTGGAAGGGTTCATTGGGACCTACGTGAGCCGGTATTCCGATTACGATGGCTACTGGCTTTTCGGGTTTCTCGTCCCCGATCACCAGCGTTTGCGCATCGACCTGCTCTCCAATGAGGCCTGTTCCGTCGACGATGCGCCTCAAGGGGCCGCGACGGCGCTGGCCAGAGCAAAGTTCCGGGATCAGGTCACCAAGGCCGCCCTGCCCTTCGGGACCATTCACACGGCGAAACTCGATATTGTGAGGCAGCCCGGTACGAGGAAGGGTTACGTTAACGTAGAGCGTGACGGGTATGACGTGTTGTTCAAGGTGACCGCTACAATGGACAACGGTCGAGTGTACGAGCGCCAGAGGTCAGTGTTCGTCTCGCCGCACGATGCTTCGATTGAGCGACGTAGCGGCGAGTTGCCTAACCCGCGGATGCACCAGGCGCCTGACGGCGATGGGGATCCTTGACGTTAGGAGAGTAGGAGATCCCAGAGGTTTCGGGGCTTGGCGACAGATACGAAAACAGGGCTTGTGCGGGGGCGGGGGCGGTGGTAGTCTCCGGATCATGCCGCGGGTCGTCCGCAGTCTCGGTATCTGTCCCTGCAACCACCTGAAACCAAATGACAAAGAACACACTGACAACCGCAATCCTGTTCGGCGCTACGCTGACCGTTGCCCTGTCGGCCCCGGCTGCCGGGGAGCCCCTTCGACCCCTTCGACAAGCTCAGGGCAAGCAAGCTCAGGGCAAGCCCAATGTCGTCCTGTTCTTCATCGACGACATGGGCTACGGCGACATCGGGCCGTACGGTTCGAAGATCAACAAGACCCCGCACCTGGACCGAATGGCGGCCGAGGGGGTCAAGTTCACGGACTTCTACGTGGCGTCCACGCAGTGCTCGCCCTCGCGGGCCGCCCTGATGACCGGCTGTTACGCCGAGCGCGTGGGCATGGGCAGCAGGGTCTGTTTCCCGTCTAAGGCCAAGGCGCTGCAGCCCGGCGAGTACACGATGGCCGAGATGTTCAAGGACGCGGGCTACGCGACGGGGTGTTTCGGCAAGTGGCACCTCGGACATCGGGCCGGCTACCTGCCGAACGACCAGGGCTTCGACGTATACCAGGGCATTCCGTACTCGAACGACATGTGGGCGCCGTATGACGCCCGGACGAAGAAGTGGGCCATAAAGGGCTGGCGCGTCCCGCTGCCCTGGCTGGTGGACGGCACCCCCGTTGCCGTCGTCAGGGACGCCCCGGACCAGGCACGGCTGACCCAGGCCACCACAACCGCGGCGCTGGACTTCATTCGCAAGCAGGGAGCGAAGAAGACGCCCTTCTTCGCCTACCTGCCGTATGCCGCCGTCCATCTGCCGCGCGTCGGGCACCCCGACTTCCTCCCGCCGGGCGCTCCGGCCGTCAAAGCCAACAAGACCGGCGCGGAGTTCACCGTCCACCTGACGGCCCAGATCGAGGAACTGGACTGGGCGGTCGGCCAGGTCTTCAAGCTCCTGAAGGAACTGAAGATCGACGACAGCACCCTCGTGGTGTTCATGTCCGACAACGGCGGATCGCGAGGCACGAGCACGGGCCGCCTGAAGGGCGGCAAGGGGTCCGTGTACGAAGGCGGGCAGCGGACGGTGTTCCTCGCCCGATGGCCCGGAACCGTCCCGGCGGGCAAGACCACGGGCGAAATCGGCATCAGCTTCGACCTCTTGCCCACCTTCGCCAAACTCTGCGGCGGGACGCTCTCGAAGAACACCATCGACGGGCGCGACATCTCCCAACTCCTGCTGAATCCGGAAACGGCCCACTCTCCTCACAAAGGCGTGGCGCACAAGGGGCGCGCGTACAGACTGGGCAAGTGGAAGATGGTAGGCAACAGGGAACTGTACGACCTCGCCAGCGACATCGGCGAGAAGGTCAACCTGGCGAAGAAGCACCCCGAGAAACTCAAGGAGCTTGTGCGGAAGAATGCCGAATGGACTGCCGCCATGCAGCGCGAACTGCGGCCGCACGCGGAAATGCCGGACCCCTCGCCTCTTGTTAGCGAAAAACAGGCCAACGCCCTGCCGAAGCTGTCCGAATGGCCGGGCCTGAAGAGAGCACCTGAAGGAAGACGCCCTCTGAAGGCCCAGCCCGGCCAGACCCGTTAGCACGACACTGGCGAGAACTGAAGAACCATGAAGACACCCACGTTGTCACGTCCGGCCGCCGGGATAAAGTGCTCTGTTACCGAATTAGGAGATGGAGATGTCCGGCACGCAGACGATAACGGTGGTGAAGGTGAGGTAGAACGCTGATCCGGGCGATGTGGAAGGGTCGCCCGCGGCGGGAGTAATCTGCAAGTACATGCTTGCAGGACGGCGCCGAATTGGCCATGATAGTGTCGAGGGACCGAGACTGCGTGCCTGAAAGGTGGTGCATGAGTTCGCAACGTGCCATGGACAACGCTTTTTCGCCGTTCAGTTTCGCGGTGATCACCGACCTTCACCTGTCAGAACGTCAGGGCATGGCTCAGTTCGACCGGTTCGTCGAGATGGTTAACCGGCGGGCGGACATCGACTTCGTACTGTGTCTGGGCGACCTGATCTGGACCGACCCGATGGACGAGTTGAGGGACCTGACAGCGCGCATCAGCGTGCCGACCCACGTAGTCTACGGCAACAACGACTGGGACCGCCTGGCTGAGTACGAAGCCACCTTCGGGCCAAGGGACAGGACGTTCGACCACAAGGGCTGCCTGTTTGTGATCCTCTGGAACTGCCTGCCCGCCGACTCGCCGCACAACCACCAGGGCGAGGTCTCGGCCGAGCAGTGGCAGTGGCTGGAGGACGAACTGGCTGCCGCACGCCGGCGCGGCGTGCACCATGTGTTCCTGGCCAGCCACGTCCCGCCGCGGTGCCCCAACGGGTACTACGAGGGTTTCTACCTCCGCGAAGAAACCGAGCGCCGTTTCTGGGATCTGTGCGAGAGGCACGAGATTACAGCGTGCTTCTTCGGGCATCTTCACCAGGACGACGTGTTCGACCGACACGGGACGGAGATCATCATCACCCCGTCGCTGAACTGGAATTTCCTCCCACCGAAACGGGAACCGGACGGACCCGAAGCCCTCTGGGAGATCGCTGACGAAGGCTTCTCGCGGATGGTGCAGGTGCATGTCGACGGCATTTCGCATGCCCTCTGGCCGGTGGACATGGCCGAGGCGCACCATCGGCCGGTGGCGTGACTGACCCGGCGGACAGGACGGCCGGACAGCTTGTTTGACGTAAGACGTGCTTTCAGGTATATCTACGGGCACATGTTGGCGAATCGGGCCCGCCGCACCTGGCGCCGGGCCGGGCGGTTGCCTCCAGACCGCATGCCGGTCGGAAGTGAGTGTGAAACAGAACATGAACATCTCCACTATCAGGCGTGTTAAGACAGTCCCCTGCGTGCTGGTGCTGGCGGTGACGGCTGCGGCCCTGGTTGCCCCGGCCGCCGGGCAGGACCGGACGAACATCTACGAAGAGGAACTTCGCGTCAAGCTCGATCAGCAGCGTCCTGCCGATCGCGAGACGCGCTTCGAGGGCGGCGGATGGTTCAGCGCCGCGATGTTCCACTACGACGACCCCGTCCTGGGCGCCGACCGCCCGCTGAGACGCTTCCAGTTGCGTGCATGGGGCCGAATGGACGTCAAGGGCGTCCACCGCGCGTATGTTCGCGGCCTGCTCAGCATTGACGACTGGAACAAGGGCGACAACCCCGTGTTCGGGCGGGGCGACGACTACGACGAAGCGATCGAGCGGGCCTGGTACGAGTTCAACATCGGCAAGGCGGCGTGGGGCAAGCCCCGGAGTCTGAGGGTCAAGGCGGGCAGGCAGTTCTCGCGGATAGGCACGGCGTTTGTGCTCTCGACGCCGCTGGACGGCGTGCAGATAACCGCCGCCACCCCGCAGGTCTCGCTCAAGGCCCTGCTGGGCCTGACCATCCGCGACTCGGACAACATTGACGGATCGGCCAACGTCGCGCGACACCAGGACAGGCTCTTTGCCGGGGCTGAACTGGCCTACGAGGGCTTCGACCGTCATCGCCCGTTTGTCTACGTGCTCTGCAATGACGACGACACCGGCGCCACCCCGCAGGTGGCCGGCCAGTCGTTCGAGTACTCTTCGCGATACGTCGGCATCGGCTCGCGGGGCGCCCTGCCGGGCGACCGGTTCAAGTACCTCGCCGAAATCGTCTGCGAATGGGGAAAGACCTACTCCGAATTCGCCGCGTCGGGCAAGGACAAGATCAGCGCGATGGCGGCGAACGTGGCGGTCGAGTACCACTTCCATGTCCCGACCAAGCCGAAACTGATGGCCGAGTACATCTACGCCAGCGGCGACCGGGACAGGCGTCTCAGTTCGGTCTCGACGGTCGGCGGGAACCTGCTCGGCTCGAAGGACCACTCGTTTAACGCGTTCGGTTACCGGGACACGGGCCTGGCGTTCGCGCCGGACATCTCCAACATCCACATGGTCATGGTAGGCGGAAGTTTCTTCCCGTTTGCCCACGCCAAAGCCTTCAAGAAGATGGAAATCGGGACCAAGCTGTTCGTCTACCAGAAGGCCACCGAAGCCGGACCCGTCAGCGACCCGACGGCCGCCAACAACGCCCGGTTCCTCGGAACCGACTGTGATGTGTTCTGCAACTGGCGACTGACAAGCGACCTGGCGTGGACGATCAGGTACGGCGCGTTTTTCCCCGGATCGGCCTATGACGGCGGCGACAAGACGTGCAGGCAGTTCGTCTACACGGGCATGGTGTTGAGTTTCTAACGCCCGGGCCAACTGCTAACGAGACGCGACATCGTGGTTTATGACAGGACAATGACAATGCCTTCAACAAAGCGATGGGGCCGTGTCGCGGTCGTGCTGGCCGCGACGGCCGGACTGACCGGCTGCGGAACGACGACCGGGATCACCGGCGGACAGACGGCCGGACCGGCCGACGAGAACTCCGCCGAATACCTCGACCGAGTCTCCAGCCAGACCGAGGTCTCGGAGAATGACGCCCTGATCGGCATGCTCCTGCTGCTGGATGGTGACGACCAGGCCGGCACGTTCGCCAAGCGGGTCGCCTCGCTCGAGCAGCGGGGCATCGTGGCCGACTCGTGGTCGCACGACTCGGCGCGAGCCCTGACGCGCGGGCGACTGGCCTACATGATCTGCCAGGCCTGCCAGATCAAGGGCGGGATCATCCTCCGCCTGTTCGGCCCTTCGCAGCGGTACTGCCTCCGCGAACTGCAGTACATGGAGATGATGGGTGACGGTATGACGTCGAGCCAGATCAGCGGTATGGAGATGGTAGCCGTCCTGTCCCGGGCCGATACGTACATCCGCACGGGCAAAGTCCCCAACCGGGCCGGCGAGATCGAGGACTGACCGGTCCCGGCGTGCTACAATAGATACAGGCTCGCAGGCGGCAAGGCGGGCCAAGGAGCGTGATATCATGACTGGCAAGCGAACGATGGCGTGCGGGCTGGCCGCAGCCGTAGTGCTGACCGCGTGGGCCTGCCCGCTGTGGGCGGCCCCCGGCGACGCCCCGGCTGACAAGGCCCCCGCCGAGGCGCCCAAGCCGGCAGTGAGCAAGGACAAACTCACCGTGGTGACGGCAGTGACGGGCATGGCCCAGCGCCGGCTGGTCTCAGACGCCAAGGCCAAGTGGGAGACCGTCAAGGTCGGCGACGTGCTGGGCGACCTGACCGTGATCCGCACGGGCCTGGGCTCGAAGGTCGTCATCCGTCTGGGCGACCGCAGCGAGGTGACCATCCGCAGCGCGACCAAGGTAGGCATCAAGGAGTTTTCCAAGAAGGGCAAGGTCGCGAACATGCGGCTGGGGCTCAAGTACGGCGCCCTGCGTGCCCGCGTGGACGCCAGTCGCGGACCGAACGACTTCCGCGTCTCGACGCCGGTGGCGACCCTGTCGGTTCGCGGCTCGGGCGGCGGGATGGGCTACTGGATCGACGAAGGGTTCGGGTTCCACTGCGAGGACCACGAGTGGTTCTGCGAGTTCGACGACGGTGACACCCAGGGCGCGCTGGACGACGAGTGGATCAACGACCAGGGCGACCGCTCCAGCGATATTCACGGCGAGGACCGCGATCCCGGCCTGACCGATCCGTACGGCGGGCTGACCGATGACGAGATCGAAGAGGCCATCAACAACAGCTCCGGGCGCGGCACGGGGTTCAACGCCGCCGGCGGCGACACCACCAGCGGGGCGCTGAACGACAACACCCCACCGGACACCGGACCTGGCGATGCCGGCACCACGCCGCCACCCATCGATCCGCCTGATCCGCCACCGCCGATCGGCGGCGGCGCCGACTGACCGGTCACTATGGCAGAGAGGCCCCTGGCGACATCCAGGCCGTTGATCGCGTTCCTGCTCGGGCTGGCCGGGGCCCTGGCGGGCGTCGTGTTCCACCTGACCGACCTCGACCGGCGAGGCGAACTGTACGCCCTGGACCTGCGGTTCAAGCACGCCTCGTCCGCCGACCCGCCGGAGAACATCCTCCACGTCGACATCGACGACCGCAGCCTGGGCGAGATCGGCCGCTGGCCCTGGCCCCGACAGACGCAGGCCGAAATCGTCTCGATCCTCCACGAGTGCGGCGCCCGCGCCATCGCCCTCGACATCATCATGCCCGAATCCCAGCTCGTCCGCTACGTCTCGGAGGCACATGCCATCCACGGGACCGCCCAGAGCGAACTGATCAGCGACGCCGACGCCGCGCCCATCCCGGTCTGGGATGACCTGGCGCTGATGCAGACCATCAGCGAGTGCGGCAATGTCATGCTCCCGATTCACCTCGATTTCTCGAAAGAGGATACACCTGACCTGCCGAAGCTAAGAGCCCTGCTGACTGACAAGCCGGACATTACCGTGGAGAAGGCGGCCGGGCAGTTGGGGCGCGACACCGAAGACATTCAGGCTGCTATCGAACGCATCCGTGAGGACGTCATCCGCGCCCATGTGATCAAGATGCTGGACGGGACCCCCGAGGGGGGGGGGGGGGGGGGGGGGGGGGGGGGGGGGGGGGGGGGGGGGGGG
>CAZVEV010000178.1:0-12515 GCA_964625865.1 uncultured Planctomycetaceae bacterium
CCCCCCCCCCCCCCCCCCCCCCCCCCCCCCCCCCCCCCCCCCCCCCCCCCGCTTCGCAGGCAGCACGAGATGGCCATGGCGCAGGAACGAATACTCCGGGCGCTGAAGTCCGGGCCGGGCGCGGCGGCTGCACACCCGCCGACCCACCCGCGTCCGGTGTCGCTGGCCGAGGCCGAACTCGACGACTTCGATAACAGTGCGGAACTGCTCCAGCGCCTGCTCAGCGAAACCATGGAGATGAATGCAAACCTGTTGATGTCGCCCTCGCAGCGCGAGGCCAAGGGCCTGCGTCGCCAGGAGCGGTTGGCCGGCGATCTGACCGAGGCATTCGTCGCAGCGCTGGCTGAACACGCCTTCGCGCGGGCCGAGGTGTGCATCAAGCAATTCGAGGACGATCTGCCCGACGACAAGCGCCTCGACGAAATGCGAACCCGGTTGTCGCAGACGCGCGAGGCTGCGGAGGCACGTGATGTGGAAGCGGCCACGCAGCGTGCGAGCGACCTGATGGCCGTTTCGTCTTTCGATGAGGCCCTGCAGGCCGCCGACGCCTTGCTCTCGTCCTATCCCGCGTCATCGCGAGCCCAGGAACTCGTCGACCGCGTCCATCGGGAGTCGACGGCGTTCTTCCGCGATCAGCGTCAGCGGCTGTACGCACAGGTCCAGCGCAACGCCGACGCCCGCCGCTGGGGCCAGGCCCTGGAAGCCGCAACGCAGTTGGTCCAGACGCATCCCGGCTCGGGCGAGGCCGATGCCGCCCGCGCCATGCTGACCACCCTCGCCGACAACGCCCGCATCGAAGAAGTCCGGAGACTCCGCGATCACATCCGCGACATGATCAAGCGACATCGATACGCCGAGGCCGTCGAGGTCGCGCGCGACGTGATGGAACGGTTCCCCGACTCACAGGCCGCCGTTGACCTGAGAGGCCAGATCGGGCGACTGGAGGAACTGGCCGCCGAGGAAGGGCCGTGATGCACGACGACATCGAGGTCCTTCGCACCGTGCTGGACGTGCCCACCGCGCCCTTTTGCGAGCAGGCCGTCGTCGAGTACGTTCGCCAATTCGCAGTCGCCAACAGTCTGCCAATGACGCGAGACCGCGCGGGCAATGTCCTGCTGCGGTATCGGCGCGGAAGCACGAAGAGGCGATGGGTCTTTGCCGCCCACATGGACCACCCCGGCTTCGTCGCCACGCGGCGCCGCGGCCGAACGCTCTGGGCCGAGTTCCGCGGATCGGTAGGCATCGAGTATTTCGCCGCAAGCCGCGCCCGGTTCTTCGCGCCGGGTGGCGAGGTCGGGGCCACGGTCGCTCGGGCTCGCGGAACCGGGCGGCGTGGTTGGCTGGCCGTGCGTCTGCAGCTTGACCGTCCGGTCAGCGTCCCGCCCGGGACGGTGGGCATGTGGGACTTCCCCGGCAGTCGGATACGCGGCAGTCGGGTCTCGGCCCGGGGATGCGATGACCTCGCCGGTGTCGCGTCAGTGCTCTGCGCACTGAGAACGCTGGTTCGCGAGGGTGTTGAAGCCGACGTGACGGCCCTGCTGACGCGGGCCGAGGAGGTGGGGTTCGTCGGCGCGCTAGCCGCCTGCCGTGACGGAAGCATCCCGCGCGGGGCGGCGGTGGTCGGCATCGAAACGTCGCAGGCCCAGCCCCGCGCGCCGCTTGGCAGCGGCGTCGTTGTCCGTGTAGGTGATTCACTGCGCACATTCGATCCGTCATTGACAGCGCACGCGGCGGCGGTGGCGGCCGGCAGCGCGGAGGCGGGGCAGCTCTCTTATCGCCGCTGCCTCATGCCCGGCGGAGTGTGCGAGTCAACGGTGTACCAGGCGTTTGGTCATCGTGCGGCGGCGCTGTGTCTGCCACTGGGCAATTACCACAACCGCGGGCCGGGCGGGCGGATTGCCCCCGAACGGATCGATCTGTGCGACTTCGCGTCGCTGGTGTCGCTGCTGGCAGGATTGGCGCGATCGACTTACGACCACAAACGCGTCGACGCCGTGCTGACCGAACGCCTCGGCGACATCCTGAACGAGCTCAAAGCGTATCTCGATTGATGTCTCGCAGGGCGCCGTGGGTCGCCGCTTCGCGTCAAGCGACGGCCCCCAGTCTGGCACGCACGTGGCCGCGGCCTAAGCGACGATCTCCCGGCCGAGGGGGTAGGAGGCGTCTACGGGCGTGGCATGCGGCCAGGGGGCGTTTACGGGGCTTGGCCGGGGTGCCACGGCAGGCCGGAAGATATCTTGCGTAGGGGCGGCTCGGGGGGATACTATTTCGGTTTAACCAGACGGGGAGGTCCGGACGGCCTCCCTCGGAATGACGCAGTTCGCCTTCCAACGCATGGATGCAGGAACATGAGCTGTTTTTCACTCGATAGTGGCCGGTCGCCACGGCGGACGGGTCGCGGGGTCTCCGCGGCAGGTGGGGGGTCCGCACCGGTACAAGAGCAGGCCCCAGAGCCGCAGCTTTCGGGCCCCGACGGAGGTCGTCCCATGACCGCAACTCGTTTTGTTCTGATGATCAGTCTGGTCTTGGCGACCTGTGGCGCCGGCGTGTGGGCCCAGGAAGGCGGCGGGGCCAAGGTGGACGCTGCCGGCAAGGCCCTGCTGGCGGCGCAGGGGCACTACACGGCGCGACGTTACGAGATGGCCGCCGACGCGTATACGGCGTTTCTCAAGGAGTTTCCCACCGACTCCCGCGTCACGGCGGCCAGGTACGGTCTGGGCGGGTGCAGATACCACCTGGAGCAATACGACAAGGCCGCCGCCGAGATGGCCCGCGTGGTGGAGGCCAAGGACTTCAAGCAGCACAACGACGCGCTGCTCGTGCTGGGCTACTGTTACCTCGTTCAGAAGGAGTACGACAAGGCGGCCGCCGCCTGCAAGAGGCTGATGACCGAGGCGCCCAAGAGCACCCAGGCGCTCAACGCGGCGATCTATCGCATCCAGGCGCTGTTCTTTGGCGAGAAGATGGCCCCCTGTGCCGCCGCCTGCGACACCTTCGTGGGGGACCATCCGACCTCGCCGAGCCGATACATTGCTCGCTACTTCCAGGGCCAGGCCCTGAGGAAGCTCGGCAAGAACGCCGAGGCGGTCACCGCGCTGGCCGAGTTGACCCGCCAGGCCGACGACCCGCGCCGCGTCGACGCGATGATCTTGTCCGCGCAGTGCCTGCGCGACCTGGCGCAGTACGACCTGGCCGAGTCGATGTATCGCAAGATGCTCAAGGTCGCCCCGACGGCGCGCCAGGCGTCGGGGCATTACGGGCTGGCCGTCGTGCTCTACGACGCGGGTAAGTACGCTGAGGCGATCATCGAGTGCAAGGCCGTCCTCGACGTGCCCAAGTGTCCCTACGCCCCGGCCGCCCGCTTTCGTCTGGGCCTTTCCCAGTGGGCTGACGGCAAAGTCGCCGACGCGCGCAAGACCTTCCAGGCCGTTATCTCCGGCGACAAGACCCGGGCGCCCAAGGCGACGTACTGGCTGGCGCGATGCGACATGGCGTTGGGCAAGCACGCGACGGCGCGGGAGGCGCTGCTGGAACTGGCCAAGGGCAAGGTCGACAACGCGGAGCAGATCGCATTCGACGTGGCCATGTGCTCGCTGCTGGGCGAGGAGTACGAGCAGGCCGTCACCGACTTTGAGGCCTATCGCAAGGCCTATCCTACCGGCGCCCATGCCGTCGAGACGCTCTACCGCCAGGCCTTCTGCCTGCACCAACTGAAGAAATATGCCGAGAGCCAGGCCCTTTGTGAGAAGGTCGCCAAGGCCAAGCCCTGCTCGATTACCGGCGCGGCGGAGGAGCTTTCGGCGGAGAACCTTCTCCTGAGCGGTCAGTACGAGGCGGGCGAGAAGGCTTTCGCCGCCCTGGCCGCCGCCGCCGCGGAGGCCAAGGACGCCGACCGCGAGTTCGGCTTCAATGTCCGCCGGGGCCAGTGCGCCCACCTGGCGGGCAAGCACGCCCAGGCGGTGCAACTGCTTGTTCCCCTGGCGGCCGACAAGCGGCTTGCGGAAGACGAGACGCTGCGCGAGGCCATGCTGCAACTGGGCGAGTCGCTGCTGGCGCTCAAGCAATATGATGATGCCGCCACGACACTGCAGAAGTATCTGAAGGTGGCCAGGCAGCACGTGGCCCAGGCGCAGTGCAAGTTGGGGTTGGCGTACTTGCGCGGGGACGAGAAGGACAAGGCGGCCGACGCGTTTGCCAAGGGCATGACCGGCGAGGCGGCCTCACCGTGGGTCATCCGGTCGGCGTTCGAGTACGGGGACCTGGCCTACCGGGAAGGCGAGAAGGACAAGGCGGCTGCGGCGTTGGCGAAGGTGCTGGCCGCCAAGGACGTCCCTGACGACTTGGCCGGCGGGGCGGCCTACCTGCTGGCGTGGATCGATCACGACGCGGAGAAGTACGCCGAGGCGGCCAAGCGGTTCGGCGAGATGGCCGAGAAGCACCCCAAGCATGCCAACGCAGCCGACGCGACGTTCCAGCAGGGCTGGTGCACGATGCAGGCGGGCAAGCACGAGGCCGCGTTGGCGATGTTCCAGGCGTACTCGAAGGCCCACCCCGAGGGCGCCAGCGCCATCCGGGCTCGTCGCATGTCCGCGAAGTGCCTCGTCGAACTCGGCAGACACGCCGAGGCCGCCGAACTCTACGGCACTATCGCGGGCGACAGCAAGGCCGTCGATGCCGACTCGCTATACGGGCTGGCCTGGTCGCAGCGCGAGACGAAGAAGGACGACGAGGCCGTCGCGACCTACAAGCGCTTGATCAAGGAGTATCCCAAGAGTCCGCTGCTGGCCGCGGCGCGAACGGAACTGGGCAATATGCTGTACCTGCGGAAGGAGTACAAGGCGGCCGCGGAACTTCTGGAAGCCGTCCTTGCCGAGACCTCCGCCGAGGCGCGCCTGCTCGAGGCGGCCGGCTACCAGGTCGGCTGCTGCTACGAGAAGATGGGCGATCCGGTCAAGACTGCCGCGGCGATGGCGGCCTTTGCGGCGGGGTATCCCAAGCACGCCAACACGCCGTCTGCGCTCTACCAGGCCGGTGCGGCCCAGGCGGACCTGAAGAAGTATGACGAGGCGATTCTGCACTTTGCCACACTGGTCAAGAACTTCCCGACGCACGATCTGCTGGCCAACACGTACATCAAGCTCGGACAGGTCCAGAACGAGAGCCAGCGGTATGACGAGGCGGCCAAGACGTTCGGAGCGTATCTGGCGAAGTTCTCCGACGGCACGTGGGCGTACATGGCGCGGTTCGGCATGGGCTGGTCGCTGGAGAGCCGCAAGAAGTACCCCGAGGCCCGCAAGTGGTACGCCCTGGTCGAGAAGACCCACGACGGCGAGACCGCCGCGCGGGCGAAGTTCCAGATCGGCCAGACCTACTTCGCCGAGGGCAACTACACCAAGGCGGCGGCTGAGTTGATCTCCGTCGACACGGTCTACGCCTACAAGAAGTGGTCCGCCAAGGCACTGCTCGAGGCGGGGCATGCTTTTGAAGGCGCCAAGGACGTCAAGTCCGCCCGGGCGCAATACGCCCTGTGCATCGAGAAGTACCCCAAGACCAAGGAAGCCGCCGTGGCCGCGGAAGAACTGAAGAAGCTAGGAAATGAATAGGTTGAAGGTTCAACCTTTAACTTGTTGTACAGGAGACTGACGTTGAAAGACGTAACGAGAATGCCCAGGGGCGTGTCGATGTGGCTGGTGACGGCGGCGATGATTCTGATCGTCGGTGGGGGGCTTTGTCTTGCCCAGGACGATGGCGAGGGTGCGGGCGCCGGCGGGGCCAAGGTGGCCACCGAGGAGAAGAAGACGCCCAAGATGACATTCCTGCAACTGCTCGAGAAGGGCGGCATGCAGTTCATGATCCCTATCGGACTGTGCAGCCTGCTGGGCGTGACGATTATCATCGAGCGCCTGTTCGCGCTGCGTAAGAACGCGATCATGCCCGGGGGCTTCCTGTCCGGGCTCAAGGGAGTATTCCATCCCGACATGAAGGATCGCGCCGCGGGGCTGGGCTACTGCGCGGCCAACGGCTCTCCGCTCAGCCGGGTCGTCGCGGCGGGTATCCGCAAGCTGCACAGGGGCGAGGATGCCGTCGAACGCGCCATCGAGGACGCCGGCGCCCTCGAAGTCGACAAGCTGCGACGCAACCTGCACCTGCTTTACGGCGTGTCAGCCGTTACGCCCATGCTTGGGCTGCTCGGCACGGTCTGGGGCATGATCGAAGCGTTCCAGGTCGCCTCGATTGCCGGGCTCGGCAAGGCCGAAAGCCTCGCCACCGGTATCTACCAGGCCCTGGTGACCACCTTTGCGGGGCTGACGGTAGCCATTCCCGTCCTGATCCTCTACTACTACTTCCTTGGCAAGATCGACCAGATGGTCCACCAGATGAACGACCTGACGATGGAGTTCGTGGACCACTACACCGGCGGGGAGGAACTCAGTCCGGCCGGCGACTGAGGAGATCGACATGCGGATAAGCAACAAGTTCGACACCGAGGCCCCGCCGAACCTCATGCCGCTGATCGACATGGTGTTCCTGCTGCTGATCTTCTTTCTGGTGGCCACCACGTACCACCAGGAAGAGCGGGACATCAAAGCCCAGTTGCCCGGCGCCGCCCGGTCGATTGCGCCGATGTCAGCCCAGCCGAAGCAGTACATCGTCAACATCCTTCACGACGGTACAATGAAGGTGTCGGGCCGGACAGTGACCAAGGAACAGGTCTCCGGCGAACTGACGCGGATCGCCCGCGACGACCCCGATCGCAAGGTCCTCGTCCGGGCCGACAAGCGAAGCATACACGAGCATTTCGCCTGGGTCGTCGCCACCGCCCGGGCGCGTGGAATTGGCGAAGTAAAAATCGGGTACATTGTCGAAGAAGAGTAGTATGACAACGGTCTGACCGAGTGGCATGGACGTCACGAGGATCGGGAACATGAGCAACGAGCACGAGACGACGCGGCGGACGAAGCTGTGGTGGTGGGCCGGCGGTGTGGCGGCCCTGGTGGTTGTCGGCCTCGTCATCGGCGGACTCATCTACGTTCGGGGCAAGCGGATCTGGACCGACGGGATGGACCTGAACGTCACGCACAGCCAGGTCAAGGTCCGCGAGATCCTCTGGACGCCGCCTGAGCCGATGGCCGACCAGTTCAACACGCCGGGCGAGGAGTACGAGGTCTGCCTCTCGCCTGACGACAGCGAGATGTACTTCGTCCGGGGGCTTCCGGGCAAGGGGGCCGACCTGTTCGTGAGCGTGCGCATGGACGGCAAGTGGGGCCCGCCGGTGCCCGTTGCGTCGGTCAACACCCCGTACGACGAACTGGGCCCGAGGCTGTCGCGCGACGGACAGACGCTGCTGTTCTACTCCAACCGTCCGGGCGGCCTGGGCGGGCACGACATCTGGGCCGCCGTGCGCGGCCGCGACGGGTGGCAGGCGGCGGTCAATCTCGGTCCGTCGGTCAACGGTCCGCACAACGAGTACAGTCCCGCCATGGGCGCCGCGGGCAAACGGCTGTTCTTCTCGACCAACCGCGACGCCGCCGAACGGGCCGGCGGGGCACGGCGATGGCAGGCCACCATCCGCCAGGGCGAGATCGGCGACTACGACCTGTACGTCGCGGCCCTCGACCCCGCGCCGCCGGCGCCACCGGTGCACCGGCCCGGACCGCCGACGTCCACCCCCATGACGAGCCCCAGGCCTGACGAGGCCCCGGCCGCCCGCCCGGCGGTCGTCGCTCGCCTGCCCTTTGTTGCCCAGCAGGCGGTCAAGGTCCCCCGCATCAACACGCCGCAGCACGAGGGCACGCCCTGTGTCTCGCCCGCGGGCGACTTCCTGTACTTCGCGTCGAATCGCGGCGGCGGGGCCGGCGGGTTCGACCTGTATCGTGTGCGGATCACCGACGCGGACTGGGCGGACGTCGAGAACCTCGGCCCGGAGGTCAACACCGAGGCCAACGAGACCGACCCCCAACTGGTTGCCGGCGGCTTCCGGATGTACTTCAGTTCCGATCGCCAGGGCGAAGACGGCACGTACGACCTGTACATGACGATCTCGCGCGAGGTCTACACTGACCGCGCCGGTCGCCCCCTGCCTGCCCTCGGCTGGAGCGTCTGGGTGTTCCTGGGAGCATTGGCGCTGCTGATACCCTTGCTGCTGTTCCTCAAGGCCGGCGGGTACAAGCACCTCAGCATGCTCCAGAAGTGCGCGGTGGCCTCGCTGCTGCTCCATATCCTGCTGACCCTGCTGTTCTCGGCCCACCACATGTCCCAGAAGATCATCGCGTACGTCGAGGCCGACGGCGGGATGACGGACGTTGATCTGACGGTGTCCAATCGCCTGCAGATCGTCTCGGACATCAGGACCCAGGTCAGCAAGCTTCCCGTCGAAGAGGCCAGGCCCGTTGATGTCGAGCGGAGCGAGACCGACCTGCCCCCGCTGGACCAGGTCAACCTGCCCCCCGTTGACATGCCGGCCAACCGAACGGCGCCCACCTCGCGGATGGAGAGCTTCGTCGTCGCCCAGCCGCAACCCGAGGCGCCCGAGGACTCCCTGGCCGAGCCGAAGCCCGCTCTCGCCGCCAAGGCGCCCGAACTGGCGATGCCCTTCGCCCTCAAGCCGGTCGCGCATGACGAACCGGAGCCCGAGGCCCCCGCCGCCCAGACCGGCCCCGTCGTGACCCGTCGCATCACCCAGCCCGTGGTCAACAGCGGAGCTGAACTGACCCGGGCCGACACCGGCGCCCCGGCGCCGCCCGAGCGATCCGTCGTCCGTATGCCCGACGCCGCCGTGCCGCTCGGCAGGCCCGCTCCGGACGCCCCGGCGCCGGAGGCGACCTTCCTCGCGTTACCCCTCGATCCGGCCGCCCCGGCCATCGACGTCGCGCACGCCAAGGCCGACCACAGCGAACAGACCATGCCCGAGCACGTCGGCATGCCCGTGATGCCCACCCGCAGGCAGGCCACCACCATGCCCGCCAGCCGTGCGCAGGCGGTGGCGTCCCAGAAACTCCAGTCCGCCCCGGCCACGCGGTCCGCGGCGCGGATGGCCCGGGCGGGCCGTCCGGTCGCCAAACGCGCCGCCGAAACCGCCGCGCCCGACGTTCAGCCGGTGGCGCTGGCGTTTGTGCTGACCGCTCCCGAAGCGTCGCGGGCGCCGGCCAAGGCTACCCCGGCTGCGCCCGTCGTACCCCTGGCCCGCCCCGGCGACGTGGTCCGACGAACGACCGGTGCGCCCGCCGGCGGAGAGGCGGGCAGCGTTGCACGCGCCGCCCCTGCCGCCAGACGCGTCGCCCGATCAAACGTCACGTCCGCCGCCAGGCCCCGGACGGTGGCCAGGCCCGCCGCCCTGGACGTGGCGATCGACGTGAAGGCCGCCCTTGACGGGCCGCAGGTTGCGGTGTCACAGCCGCCGGTCCGTCGGGGGCGAACGGCCGACGAGGCCGCCCCGCCGGGCAGTGCGGTGGACCCGACCAGGGCGGCGACCACCACCCGTGTCCGCACCGCGGCGCGCGCCGATAAGCCCGCGGCGGTCCGTCTGGCGATGCTCAGCGCCCCGTCGCCCCATCGCAGGACGTCGCGGATAGGTCCCTCCGACGTGCCGGGGCCCGCTCGCAGCGCCCCGCGAATAGGCGGGGATGATGCGATGGACCTGCCCACGCCGCTCCTGCCGGAACAGATTCCGCCCAGCGCGCTGGCCGCCCCGGACCTGCTGAGCAATCGCTCGGTCCTGAAGCGCCCCGACGTGATCAAGAAGATGGGTGGGACCGCCGAGTCCGAGAGTGCCGTCGGGCGGGCCCTGCGGTACCTGGCCAACACGCAGCAGATCGACGGGCGATGGACGACCATCACCGATCACCACGTGCGGCGGCGGCGCAGGAAGGGCCAGTCGGACATCGCGCTGACGGGCCTGGGCGTTCTGTGCAACCTCGCGGGCGGCTACACCCCCGCCAGGCCCAGCGATTACAGTAAGACCGTCGAGCGCGGGCTGAACTACCTGCTGACCCGACAGAGGTCCGACGGCAGTCTATGGGAAAGTGGCGGGCGGATGTACGGGCACGCGATTGCGACGCTCGCGCTGGCCGAGGCGGCGGCGATGACGGGCAACGCGAGATACCGGCGGGCCGCCCTGAAAGGCGCGCAGTACATTATCAAGGCACAGCACCGCAACGGCGGCGGGTGGCGGTACTCTCCCGGCGAGCGAGGCGACACGTCCATCTTCGGCTGGTGCGTGATGGCCCTGCACAGCGCCAAGCGCCTCGGGATGAAAATGCCCAAGGAGACCCAGGACCAGGCCCTGCGGTACCTCAACCGCGTCGGGGGCGGAAGGACGCGCATTCTGGCCGGCTACCAGGACCGTGGCCCGTCGCCCGCCATGAGCGCCGAAGCCGCCTTCTCCCGCATGCTGCTCGACCAGGAACTCACCGACGCCCAGCGAAGCGAACTGACCGGGTACCTGCTCCGCGAGGGACGCCAGAGGAACAACTACTACTGCTGGTATTACACGTCGATGACGATGCTCCAGTTGGGTGGCAAGAGCTGGGACAAGTGGAACCCGACCATGCGGGACTACCTGATCAAGACCCAGCGTCGCGGCGGGACGGATGACGGGTCCTGGCCGGCCGACGGCAAGTACGCCAACCACAACGGCGGGGGCAAGATTTACACGACCACATTGGCCACGCTGACCCTCGAAGTCTACTACCGCTACCTGCCCATGTTCGGCGGGAAGGAAGGCAACGTCGGCGATCTGGAGGCGCCGGATCGTTGAGACGGACGGACACCGTAGGGCGTGCAACTCGTTGCACGCGGAAGGAACGCACAATCCGTTCCGCGTGCAACAAGTTGCACGCCCTACTGACTGACCCGCGCAACGCGATCCGAACGGAGACACGGCGAGCAAGCTCGCCCGCTAAACAACGCGTCCGCGCGAAGTGGTGCTGCACCTTGCGTCCGGGGGCGTTCTGGGGTCAACTGACGGCAAGCAGGAGTGACAGCGATGAAGAACATGCGAACGGTGATGAGACTGGTGCTGCTGGCGGCGGTGGTGGGGGCGGCCGTCGTTGCGGGCATCGCGGCCAGGAAGGCGCCGAAGAAGAAGCGCAAGGTGCAGTTCAAGAAGGCGTCGCGCGTGCTGATTACGGACATATGTCAGGGCCAGGCCGACAAGGCGGTCAAGGCGGCCGAGGCGTATCTGGAACAGCACCCCAAGAGTGCGGAGTATCACTACCTGCTCGCGGTGGCGTACGGGGCCAAGGGCAAGACGGACAAGGCAGCCGAGCAGGCGAAGCTGGCAATCGACAACGGCCTGCCGCCCGAGCGGTTTCTGGCCGGGCTCGAGGGGCTGCACAGGCCGTGGGTCGGGAGCAAGGCCATGACGCCGCTGCTGGTCGGCGCGTCGCGGCTGGTCCACGGGCCGATGGTCGGTTAGGTGACGCACAACAGCGCGCGGATCTGGGTGCGGACGGCCGGGCCGATGACCGTGACGGTCGACCTGACGCCTGCGGGCAAGAGTACGACAGTCGAGGCCACCAAGGCCACCGACCACACGGCTGTGATCGAACTGACCGGACTCACGCCGGACACGGAGTATCGCTATGCGGTCAGGGGCGAAGGCATCACGGACTTCGCGCCGGGCAAGCCCCTGCCGTCGTTTCGCACGTATCCGGCGCCGGGCTCGAAGGCGAAGTTCACTGTCGTCTTTGGCGGTGGGGCGGGGTACACGCCGTGGCACGAGCATATGTGGACCACTATCGCCAAGCGCTCGCCCCTGGCGATGCTGATGCTCGGTGACAACGTGTACATCGACTGTCCGACCGTGCCCGCGACGCAGCAGAACTGCTACAACCGTCGTTACTCGCGGCCGGAGTTTCGCCATCTCGTGGCCCGCACCGGCTTCTATGCGATCTGGGACGATCACGAGTTCGGCACGAACGACTGCATCCCGGGCGCCGAGATTGACACGCCTGCGTGGAAGCGTCCGGTGTGGCGGCTGTTCAAGCGGAACTGGGTCAACCCCTACTACGGCGGGGGCGAGGCACAACCGGGCTGCTGGTTCCACTTCGCCATCGCCGACGTGGACTTCATCCTGCTCGACGGACGGTACTACCGTGCGAACCCCGGCAAGCCCAACGCGACGATGCTGGGCCCCGTGCAGAAGAAATGGCTGTTCGATCGTCTCAAGGTTTCGAAGGGCACGTTCAAGGTCCTCTGCTCGCCCGTGCCATGGGCGGTCGGCACGAAGGGAAGCAGCAAGGACACGTGGGATGGCTTCCCCGGCGAGCGCAAGGAGATCCTCGACTTCCTGACGGCCAACCGCATCGAGGGCGTGTTCCTGCTGTCGGCCGACCGCCACCGGTCGGACATCTGGAAGCTGGACCGCAAGGGCGCCTATCCGCTGTACGAGTTCGAAAGCTCGCGCCTGACCAACGTCCACACGCACGGGGCGGTCAAGGGCAACCTGTTCAGCTACAACGCCAAATGTTCCTACGGCCAACTGGTCTTCGACACCACCAAGGCCGACCCCACCG
>CAZVEV010000179.1:0-12502 GCA_964625865.1 uncultured Planctomycetaceae bacterium
GCAGGGAGGCACCGGGCTGCTTCAGCCTGACCGCTTGAAACTGGATGCCGAGCTACGAACACTGAACACTTCTCTTCCGGGGTTAGAGCGGCCCGCGCTCGCCTTCGGGCCGAACACTTGAGGTGAGATGCAACTCAACGTCGAGCTCACGGCAGACGCGCACGGTCCGCTCGATCGGATTGTATTGCACCGGGGCCACGACGACCCTGGCAAGTTTGCGCGTGCCCATCCAGGCCTCGGTCACTTCCACGTGCCGATGGGGCCAGTACGCGCCGGCGCCATAGATCGCATCGTCGCGCTTGCGCTGCACGCGTGTGACGGCTTGTGTGTGGTTGACGGCAACGGTTTCGCGCATTTCGACCGCCGCGACCTCAATGCCTGCGGTGGTCGCGGCGTAGATGGCCCGTACAATCGTCCCGGTAATGGAATGCCCCGGCACGCCGGGCAGCGACTTCGCGAAAACCGGAAGGTCCGGGGTGCCGGGGTTGCCGCGCCCCGCCTGCCCGTCCATGCGGATGACCGTCCCGTCATCGACATTCTCGAAAACCGGTTCCGGGAAGACCACCGTGAGGCGGCCGGGCTCCCCGGTGTCCGCATCCGGAGAGGTGACGCTCCAGACCGCCGCGCCCGGCTGTCCGGGGTGGGGCGACGGCGGCGCTCCGCCGGCTCCGCTCCGCTGTTGCCGCATGGCGACCGTGCCGGTCACGAGCAATGCGGCCCCGGCGGCCCCGAGCAGGAGGCGCCGACCGGCCCGCGCCCGGACTCTACTGCTGTCCTTCGTTGTCATCCGGCGCCACCAGCTCCTCGAGACTGAGTACGAAGTCCCCGCCCACGGCAATGCACTCGGCCGGCGCTTCCGGCGCGTGTGACAGATGGTAGCCGACCTCGCCGTTTGCCTGCACGACGGCGTATCCGAACAGGAACATCGGTTGCAGCGGGTTCGTCACATCCAGGATCCAGACGCCCTTCGAGCGAAAGCCCGTCAACAGGCACCGGGACCATTCGCCTCCACACTCGAAGACCACGGTCTCGTTCTCGTCCGCCTGCCCTACGAAGACGCCCTTGCCGTCGTCCACTGGCTCGGCGTAAGCGGGGAGCATTCGCTTTGCGTCCGGCCCCAGCCCGAATGCGACGGTACCCGCGTCTTTCCCACGTTCGTAGTAGAACAGGATGTAGTCGTTCTTGGCCATGGCCCCCTCGAAGGCGGACGCAAAGACGGACACCTCGACGTCGCCTACCCACACCTTGAGCTCCGAGATGTCGGCCGTCTCGACCGGAATCCCTGCCTGGCGCAGTTCGTCGCGGTCGACGACGACAACGCACGGGCCGGCCGCTGCGCGCTCAGGCACATTGAAGACCGCCAGCTTGCGGTCGCGCGGCGCCTGTGTCGTGACGCTCTTCGGGCCGAACAGCTCGGTGTCCCCGTTATGGGTCACCTCTTCCAACCAGTAGTAGTACCGCCGGTCCGGCCGCACGGCGGCATCGACCAGCTCGTACGCCTGTCCTGCGCCGTTCGGCGAGCCGGGAACGAGCCTCGGGTTGACCCGGTCTGCGGCGGCCGACACCGATGCCCACGGCCCTGCTTGGTCCGTGCGGTAGATGTTGAAGCCCCTGCACGCGGTCTCGATGGCTGTCACCCACCGGATCCGAACCACGCCGTCGACGGCCTCGGCCGCTAAGGACAGCAACGTGACGGCTGTCGGATTGCCCGCACGGAAGCCGAAATCGGCCAGAGCGAAGTCCTGCCCGGGCCCCAGGGGCACGATGATGGAAGTGGACGTGGTGACTTCGTTGTACCCCGTTGGGATGTCGGTGACCATCACATCCACGCGGTACTGGCCGTAGCCGAGGCCCGGGAACAGGTAGTTGCCCCGTCGCCCGCCGGCATCCGTGGTCGTGTTGGTCGTGGCCAGGAGATGCCAACTGCCGTTGGTGTACGTGTAGAGTTGGACCCGCACCCCGTTCAGCCCCCAGACACTCAGGTCCTCGTCGGGCTGGCCGTTACCGTCGAGATCCACCCACACCTGGTCGCCGATCGATACGGTGGTGATCTCGTACGGGACGTCGTTCGTGGCGGGCGGAACGCCGGGTGTCTCCGGCGGCGTGCGGGGCGCCGCGATTACCCTGTTGACCGACGCCGTTCCGGTCTCCTCCAGGGCCGTGAAGAACACGGACACGTTCGTCGTCGACCCCACGGGCAACGGCCCTACGTCGCTCCAGAGAAGCGTGCCGTTCGTCACCGCGTCAACCGGCGGCTGCGCTCTCACGAACGCCAGATGGTTGGTACTGTACACGTCCGTTAGGGGCACGCTGACGAAGTCCAGGTCACCGGTATTCGTGACAGTGATCCGGAACTCCATGGTCTCCCGGATGACGGCGGGCCGGTTGGTCGGCGCTACGAGCACCTTGCTCAGAGAATAGCCCGGCTGGACGACGTCGACCACCGCCGGATCGTCATCCGTGACGGTTCCCAGCGGCGGCAGCGGAAGTCCTGTGCTGCCGACCGGAGTCCCCACCACGGTGGCGATGTTGGTGATGTCCGCCAGGACGTTGGTGGCCCTCGCCGTCAGCGTCGTCGATGCGGCCGGCGCCAGGGGGCCGGGTATCGTGCCGATACTGCCCAGTATGTCGTCCGTCAGCGTGATGTTGCTCAACCAGGTGTTGCCCACGTTGTCGACGCGATAGGTGTAGAGGACGTCTTCGCCGGGCAGGATATGGTATACCCCCCCGTCCGGGGCGCGGCCGGCCAGCTTGGTGACGCGAATCCCCGGCTGCGCGAGAAGGAGCCCGGCGTCGATGGTGTCGATGCTGTCGCCCGACACCAGCGTCACCCACGGCGTCAATCCGGTGACCTGGTCCGTGTCGCTGTCAAGGGCGTCGTCCGCGCCCTGGTTGGCCGGCGTGAACACGAGGCCCGGCGGCTGGCTGACGCCGACACGGTAGGTTCCGGGCGGCAGGCCTGTGAACGCGTACGAGCCGTCCGGCAACGTACCGGCCGTCGCCACGACCGTTCCGTTCGTGTGGTAGAGCGAAAGGAGGATACCCGGCATGCCGGGTTCGCCCGATTCCTGAATGCCGTCCAGGTCGAGGTCGGTCCATACCCGGTTGCCGAGGCTTGCCGGTTGATAGAGGCCCGCATCGACGGTCAGTTCGACCTGGCCGACGCCGAGGCTGACGGGAAGGGCGCGTCCCGTGGCGGGGTCGATGTCGCTGTCCGTACCGTCGTCGCTTCCCGCATCCCGCGGGCCGAAACGATGCCCGGCAGGCGGCACAACTTCGACCGTGTAATCGCCCGGCACAAGCCTCTCGAAGCGATACAGGCCGTTCGTGTCCGTGGTCGTGGTGGCCACCAGGTTTGACCCGGCGTCATAGAGGTTGACCGTCACGTTGCTTACGCCCGATTCGGCGGCGTCCTGCACCCCGTTGGCGTCCACGTCCAGCCACACGCGGTCTCCCAGTGCCGCGCCGATCAC
Source organism: uncultured Planctomycetaceae bacterium (assembly GCA_964625865.1). Taxonomy (GTDB): domain Bacteria; phylum Planctomycetota; class Phycisphaerae; order SM23-33; family SM23-33; genus CAZVEV01. The sequence continues at coordinate 3,474 of CAZVEV010000179.1, forward strand.
GGTGACGGCATCGTCCCTGTCGGTCACGTCCGCCACGAACGGGAGGTTTGTGCCCCCGCTGTCGGTCGGGTTGGCGACCACGACGCCGACGTTGGTCACGCCGGCGGTGACATTCGAGTGGATGGCCGTCAGACGATTCGTCTCGCCCGGCGCCAGCGGTCCGGGCAGCGTGCCCACCACGAGCAGCACGTCGTCCGTAACCACGAGGTCGCTGAGGTACGTGTCGCCGACGTTCACCACTTCGTAGGTGTACACGACGTCGGAGCCCGAAACGACGATGTTGGTGGTCCCGTCCGGAGCGCTGTCGGCCGTCTTGATGAGCTGCACGGCCGGCCGGATCTGGTCCACGACGGCGTCATCGTCGTCACCGACCGGGTCGTCATTGGGGTCGTCGCCCACTACACTTGCGGTGTTGGTCAGATCGCCGCTGATGGACGTGTCCACCCGGATGGTCGCCACGCCGCCGACGGCGAGCGTGCCCAGGTTGGTCGCGACGTTGGGTGTGATGTTGGTGTCCGTGACCGTGACATCGTCGAGCGGCACGTCGCCCGTGTTGCGGACGATCATGCAGTAGGTCACCATCGCACCGGCAACGCCCTGCACGCTCTGTACGCCGGGGCAGCTCCCGTCCAGACTCACCGTCTTGTCGATCGCAATCGCCGGCCCGATCTCATCGACGACGGCGTCGTCGTCGTCACCGACCGGGTCGTCGTTGGGGTCGTCGCCGACGACGCTGGCGGTATTGGTGAGGTCGCCGCTGATGGTCGTATCCACGCGGATCGTGGCTACGCCGCCGACGGCCAGCGTGCCCAGGTTGGTTGAGACGTTGGGCGTGATGTTGGTGTCCGTGACGGTGACGTCATCGAGCGGCACGTCGCCCGTGTTGCGGACGATCATGCAGTAGGTCACCGTCGCGCCGGCAACGCCCCGCACGCTTTGCACGCCGGGGCAGCTTCCGTCCAGACTGACCGTCTTGTCGATCGCGACAGCCGGGTTGATGACATCCGTGATTGCGTCGTCGCTGTCGCTCACGTCCGGGATGTCCGGCAGGTCCGCGCCGGAACCATCCGTCGGGTTGCCGGTCACCACGCCGACGTTGGTGACGTCGGCCGTGACGTTCGACCGCGTCGCCGTCAAGGTGTTGGTCGCGCCCGGCGGCATGCGCCCCGGGAGCGTGCCGATCACGCCTTCCACGCTGTCGGTCACGGTCACATTGTCCAGGTGTGTGTCCCCGACGTTCACCACTTCGTAGGTGTACAGCACATCGGAACCGGAACGGACAAGGTTGGTCGTGCCGTCCGGCGCGCTGCCGGCAAGCTTCGTGATGCGGATGCCGGGGTTCACGACCACCACCACCGCGTCGTCGCTATCGTTCACGTTGCCGAGAACGGCAATGTCCGTGCCGTTGCTCTCGGACGGGTTGCCGTCGGCAACGGCCGTGTTCGTCACCGTGGCGACCACGCTGGCGTTGGTCGTCGACAGCACGTTGGTTGCACCCGGGGCGACGGGGCCGGCGATCGTCCCGATCACGCCCTCGACGTTGTCCGTGACCACGATGTCCGCCAGGTAGGTGGTGCCCGTGTTGACGACCTCGTAGCGGTAAATAACGCTGCTGCCGGAGAGCACGTACTCCACGTCCCCGTCGGCCGCGTTTCCCGCGGTCTTGGTCAGGACAAGCCCGGCGCGAAGCGCAAACCCGAAGTCATTGCCCGCGTCGGTCAGGCCGCGCGCCATGCCGAAGTCCGCATCCTCCAGGTTGTCCGTCGTCAGGAACGCGCCGCCGGGAAGCGTTCCCGTGTCGCTGTCCAGCACGAAGGCGCCCATGGCCGCGACCAGGAAGGCGTACTCCCCGTTGGCGTCGGTTGTGCGCGTGTCCAGCAGGACGTCGGCCGCGTCGACGACGCCATTGGTGTTGACGTCCCGGTACAGGCGGACAACCGCTCCCGGCTGGCCGACGTCCAGGCCGTTGAGCACACCGTCCTCGTTGGCATCGTGGAAGACCGTGCCCGTGATCAGGTTGGGATCGCACGTCAGGCAGTCGAAACTCTCGTAGTCGTCCCCGATCGACAGCGGGCGCGGGTTGGATGCCGCGCCGGTCGTCTTGTCGATGTCGTACAGCGCGTCTCCCGTGCCGGTCGTTCCGAACAGCCGCCCCGAGTTGTCGAAGCCCAACCCCTCCATGTCGCCCACACCCAACGCGCCCACGTCGGTTGCCGCGCCGGTCGCCTTGTCGATCCGCACCAGGCGGTCATCGACACCGCCCGAGTTTGCAATGGCGTACATCCGGCCGTCAAACGGGTCGATGGCGACGTCGTCTATGTCGATCAGGTTGCTGACGGCGGGGATAACAACGTAGTCTTCGCCCGGTCCGAAGAAGTTCGAGATGACCGAGCCCGACGCTGCGTCGATGGCGATCAGCAGGTCGTTGGTGGGGTCGTTGCGCTCGGCACCGTACAGCACGCCGCTGAACGGGTCCAGCGACAGGCTGTCGACATCGTTGATAGACCAGGGGCCACGGCTGCCGTTCGCGGTCCCGAAGCTCCCGATGGCGGAATAGACGCCGGTGGTCGGGTTGAGCGTGCCCAACCCGGCACTGTCGGCCGCGTACACCGTCCTCGTAAACGGATCCGTTGCGATGGCCTCGATGTTGTCGGTGCCTGTGCCGATGCCCACGGCTGTCTCGGCGCCCGTGATGCGGTTGATGCGGATCATCAGGTCGTCGCCCCCGCCGGCGCCGCCGTCGTCGGCCACGATGAAGCACGCGCCGCAGAGGTTGCTGGTGAAGTTCATCAGGCCCGCATCCACGGTCAGCAGATCCGCCCCCGGAGAAAGCACCAGCGGGGCCGTAATGCCCGTGGACGGATCGGCGTCGCTGTCTCGCGCGTCGTCCCCGCCCCGGTCCTGCAGGGCAAAGTCGTACCCGGCCGGTGGGCGGAAGCCCGCCAGGTACGCGGCCGGGGCGAGGTTGGTGAAGGCGTACGCCCCGTCCACTGCCGTGGTCGTCGTGTTCAGCACGTTGGAACCCGCATCGTAGAGGGTCACGACCACGCCGGGCACGCCCGGTTCGCCCGCATCCTGGATGCCGTTCCAGTTGATGTCGTCCCAGACCAGGTCCCCGATGATGCCGGATGATGCAACGGCGACGGGGTTTGTCGCCATTCGCACGATGGGCGAGACGACCTTGTCGCTGGTAACGAAAACCCTGTTCGTGAATACGTCAACGCCACCAGGGAGTGGCGAGTCGACGACCGTGTCGAAGGTAATGCTCATGGCGCTGCCGGGAGCCAGCCCGAAGGCGTCGTTGGTCGTCACAAGGGCGGGGGGTGCCCCGCTCAAAAGTGGGGAGGGGGCGCCGGGAGCGTTGCTCTTCGTCACGGGCGCAAAGCCCGTGGCCGAGATCTGTACGTTGTCGAGCAATACGTTGTCGCCGGAAAAGCCGCCGAAATCCGTGCGGAACTGTATGACCGTGTTGGCTGAGACGAAGCGCGAAATGTTGGTGGATACGCGAATGTACGCTCCGTCGGTCTGTGCGCCTCCGCCCACGATGCGGGCGACCTCCACGAACGGGGAGCCGTTGGTCGACACTTCGATGTACACGCTATCCGTGTCTTCCAGGTCCAGCCGCCGATAGTCGAAGCTGAGAATGGCGAGGACTGCGCCCGAGAGGTTGGCCGCGCGCGACGCACCGTACTCGGCGCTGACGGATCCCAGCCTGAGGACATATTGCTCCGACAACGCGGCATCTTCCCAGACCAGGACCTCTCCCCCACCTGCTCCGTCGCTCTCCCCCAGCTCCTGCCACGCGCCGGCCCAGGGCAGCGACCCCTGGTTGCCGTCGAAGGCAATGGCATTGAACTCGTCACGGTAGGTCGTGTTCGTCGGTGTCCAACCCGTCACGACGGTGGACCCCGCGACGTACGTCAGGCCCGTCGGCAGGAGATCGTCGGCGCGGATGGCGAAGTGCGCCGCGCCACTCGCGACCTCGTTGGTCACGACGATCGTGTACGTATTGGTATCGCCCGGACTGAGCGTGCCCCTGTTGGATGTCTTGGAGACCCCAAGGTCCGTGACGTACACAAAAGCGCTGTCGCGCGTGCGGAAGACCTCGTTCGTTCCGAAGCGGTAGCCGACGGCCCGGCCGACATTCTCGTCGATGCCCAATGCGATGCCGGCCGTTGTCTCGGCCGTGAAAGCAACAGTCAGCACTTCGCCGGGATCGAGGGTGGCGCTGAGGTCCCAAGTCAGTTCCTGTCCCGAGGCCGAGGGGTTGGCGGCATCATTGGATACGACGGTCCCGTTCGGGAACGTGATGACCGTGCTGTCGTCGACGTACGCCCATCCGTCGGGAAGTATGTCGCTGACGTCCACGTTTTCCGTGCCATAGCTGTACGTGAACGTCTCAAGCGTGAAGCGCACACTTTGCCCCGGCACACCCTGTACGGCATACGGCTCCACGGTCTTGTCGATTGTCAGCACGAGGTCCACCCATTCCCTGGGCAAGGGCAACGTCGTGTACCCCATATCCAGGTAGGGATTCTCGGCCGCTGCCGTGTCCGGGTCCTCCCCCCAGGCCACCGCAAAAGGACCGGTGGACCAGAGGCGCATACCGGTATTGTCGTTGTCGGGGTCGAAGACCTTCTGTGACTGCAGGCGGTTGAGTGTGTACGACAGGTCGGCCACCCCCGAGGTGGCCGGGCCGTACTCGATGTAGACCGTGGTGTTGTCCTCAACCGGCGTGATGTAGACCGGGGATCCGTTGACGGACGGCGGCGTATCGTTGGCGCCCGGCGCCCATCCCAGGAAGTACTCCTCGGTAAGCGCGGAAACGGGTACGAGGCTGAACCCCCAGTCGTAGCTGAAGTTCTCCGCGTCACCCGAGCCGATGGCCCAGAAGACCGCCTCCGAGCTCAAGTACACGCCCGATCCGGTCGGCACGAAACGCCCGGCCGCCGCCGTGTCGGAGTAGGCTCGCGTGGCTCCCGGCCCAAGCGTGAAACTCCCTGTGCCCGACGTGTCTTCATAGTTGACGGTGATGTTCGTTGCGTGCGGGTTGAAAACGTAGAGGTCCATGTTGGCGCTCACCGCGCCCCCCACGGGGCTGTAGTACTCACGCGACCACAGGCTCCGGGGGACGGCCGTGAAACCGCGCATCTCCGATGCGTTGCCGGTTCCGCCCGCAAAGTCTCCCACGACGAACTGAACCTGCACCGGCGCGGACGCCGTGACGATCGTGCCGGCATCAATGTGGTGCAGGTTCGTCGCCTGGCCCGCCCCCAGCACAGCGGCGTCGATTTCGACGCCGGGCGACCCCGGGTCGTCAACCGACACCGTCGTGCCGTTCTCAATTGCCTGGACCAGTACGTAGACGTTGTCGAAGTCGTTGTACCCCAGCGAGGAGTCCAGGTTCTCACCCACCGGCACGATGTAGTCGCGCAGGAAAGGCTTCGTCGGATAGACTTCCCATGCGAGCGCGTAAACCGTCCCGATGGACTCGGGCCACGTGGCGCGGGTTACCGTGACAGGGCCCCCCGCGACGTGGATGATGTCCCCGCCGTCATAAAAGGTGTTTGTTCCGCGGGGCCGGACCGCCACATTCGTGCTGATGAATTGCTGCACACGACCCCTGGGCAGAACCACCGTCTCGTCGGCCGTATTCGTCGGACTGTTGGGATCGAAGCTGTAGCCGTTCTCCCAGTGGTCGTAGTACAGTGTCGTGTCGTTCCCGGCGGCCGTGACGGAGATCACCGCACGCATGCCCTGCGCCTCGACCAGATCGGGCGTGTTGTCGTTGTCCTCGAAGATGCCCCAGAGCTGCTCTTCCAACCCCGGTACGACGAATTGCTGATAGCCCGCCGGGACATCCGCCCGCAACTCGCTCAGCGAACTCAGTCCACACAGCGAGGCCAGCCATGCAACCAGAATCCTCCCGGAGATAGATGAACCGGACAGCTTGAGCATCGTATGTTCCTCCCCTCGAATCACTTGGCGGCGCTAATGCTACTTGGGTCGTGGCTTTTACCAGAATTGGATGTGTTTTTAAAGGATAAACGCGCAATATCGGGAGAGGCTGCATGCACCGCAGAGGGTCTGCCTGATGAATACCTGGACACCCTGGTTGCCGACCTACTCCAGCAGTGCCAGCGCTTCACGAGCGGATGGTTCGATCAAGTCAATCCTGACGAAGACTACGCCGCCCTTCTTCTCGGTCCAGATCAGCATGTCGGTTCGCTGCGGCTCGCCGTCCGGAGCCGGACGGAGGGATGCCGGTACCCGGCGAAGCCGCTTCCCGGTCTTTGCCGTGGTCATTACCGTCTTCCGGATGGCGCAGCCGCTACAGTGCACGGTTCGACCGCAGCCCTCCGGCAGCGTCGCGCACCCGCATTCGAACACCTCACCTGCAAAACGCCCCATGGCCTCCGCAAGGGGGTTGCCGAGAAGCCCGCGGGCCGCCCGGTTGGCGCCGCGGATCAGTCCGTCTTCCGTCCATACGACTGTCGGGATGGGAATCCCCTCCAGGTATTCCTGTAAGGGAATCCCGACCTGCGCAAGGAGACGCTGGCTGCAGTCTGGACACAGGCCGTGACTCACCTCTCCGCCGTCGGCCGACTCGGGAGTTCCCTTGTCAAGACTTGCGCCGCATGCCGCGCACAGCACCTTCATGCCCGCCTTACCTCCATTCCCTGCTGGCGCCCCCCGTGGGGTGCGGAACCGGAAGCTCCGCACCCCACACCCCAATTCATCGAGTAAGGTACAGCAGGGCCGGCCTATCCACAATCTGCCGGCCTGTCGATTATCATGTAGTCGGGCCGTTGTGTGGCAAGTAGGCGTGCCGCTGACAATAGAATCGTCACCCTATCCCAGGTCGACAAGACCATGGAGGATAGCGTAGTGAGCAATCTCGGTATTGGTCTTCAGGGCCATCTTGTCCAGTATGCGCCGTCGGTACGTTGAGACTGTCTGGTGGCCGATGGACAGCTCGGCCGCAATTCGGGTAACGTTGTTTCCCAAAGCCAGCAACCGCATCACTTCGTATTCGCGGTCCGACAGGGACTCGTGAGGGGGCTTGCTGCCGTGAGTGACAGCGCACGCCAGCCGTTCGGCCAGAGTCGACGTGATATACCGGCCGCCATCACAGACCTTTCTTATGGCTTCCACGAGCTGCTCCGCCGCGCTGTTCTTCGTGACGTAACCCGCCGCACCGGCCCTAATCGCTCGAACTGCGTAGACCTTCTCGTCATAGACGCTCAGCATCAGGACGGGGAGTTTCGGGTGGCGTTGCCTGATCTGCTTGAGCACCTCAATACCGCTCACGTCAGGCAGGTCGATATCCAGTATGACAACGTCGAAGCTCTCCGTATCCAGAGTATTCAGGGCATCGTGCCCCGTGCGGACATGGGCTGAGGGCATGATGTCTCCCGCGCGACTGATGATCATTTCAATCCCGTAGGTCACGACGGGATGGTCGTCTACCAGAAGAGCCTTGATCATTCCCTGTCCTTACCGTTCTTTTCAAGAGGTACGTCCACTGTCACCCTTGTCCCCGCACCCGGTTCGCCTGCGACCGACAGGACGCCGCCGATGCTCTGGGCCGTTTCACGGACAGCCAGCAGGCCCATCGTCCGCCCGGACAGGAGAGCATCTTCCGGCATGCCGACGCCGTTGTCGCAAACTGTGAGCGTGACGTGGCCGTCCGATTTCTCCAGCGACACTCTGACGGCAGTTGCCCGTGCGTGGCGAGCAGTATTCGTTAGAAGCTCCTGCACGATCCGGTACATGCCCGACTCGGCAGACGCGTCAAGCCTCGCATCTTCGTCGATGTCGGTCTCCACGTCCAACCCCGTCGATGTCTCCAGTCGCTCCGCGGCCCATTCCAGGGCCGCCGGGAATCCGAAGTGGTCGAGGACCGACGGGCGCAGCTCCATCGAGATGTCGCGAGCCAGCGTCAGGAGCTCCTTAATGGACTCAAGATCGCTCGCGATGCGCGCCTGGGCCTCCCCGTTGCCGGAGCAGACGAAATCCCTGAGCCACGTGAGGTTCATGGTGAGCGTCGTCAGCCGTTGACCAAAGTCACCGTGGATGCGCCTTGTGATCCTGCGTTGCTCATCCTCCCGCACGTGCTCGGCGTGCGCCCGGAGCCGGCGGAGCTCCTCGGCGTTGTCGCGCAGCTCCTGTTCGGCTCGCTTGATGGTCGTCACATCCCGGGAGACAGCCAGAACCGTGGCCACCTCTCCCTTTCCGTCCCTCTCGGGGATGAGCTGCCAGTCGATGACGGCCGTACCGTTCCTGGCGGGAATCTCAAACTCGTCGCGGCGTGTCAGTCCCGAGTCAAATACACTTCGGATTCCTTCCTCCCAATACCGGCACAGGGCGCTCGGAAACCCGATCTCCGCATGCGTCTTGCCGATCCATAGTTCTGGCGGGATATCGACCACCTTGGTGACCGCGGAGTTGACGTAGACGTGGCGGAATTGACGGTCGTACCGCATGATGATGTCCGGAGAATGCTCGGCCATGTCCGAGAACTCCCGCTCACGGCGACGAAGCTCGTTCTCGACAGCCTTGAGAGGAGAGAGATCGACATCAATGCAGAACAGCTCCCGCGGGCGGCCGGACAGAGAGATGACTGCGTGGCTCGAGAACACGGCTACACGCGAGCCGTCGCGGCGCATGAGCAGGTGTTCCCCTGCCGGCGGCATGACTCCAGTTTCCGCACCGACGCGAATGGCTTCCTGCACGAAAGAACGCATATCGGGAGGGATGATCAGGTCCAGAAGGCTCTTTCCGACGGCCTCCTCGGACGTGTATCCGTAGATAGACTCGCTGGCCTTGTTCCAGTACCGTACCAAGCCGTCGGGGCCGTATCCCTGCACGGCCACTGCCGGCATGCTGTCCAGGAGAACGCGGAATCGTTCCTCGCTTTGCCGCATCTCCTCTTCGGCCTTCTGCCTGGAGAGTGAAGCGCCGATAAGACCGGTAGCTATGCGAAGTGCCCATATCTCGTACGCCGACCACACTCGCGGCTCGCGACA
>CAZVEV010000180.1:0-12478 GCA_964625865.1 uncultured Planctomycetaceae bacterium
CGTAAGTCACTATAAACAAAGAAGTAGCATCGCGCCACAAAAAAATCTCACACACCCAGAACTTATCGCAATGGCGCAAAATGTTGTGAATCGCTGGGCTAGTCTCGATGGTCCCTGAACCAACCAGCGTTGCCGCCTCGTTAGGGTTGACCAGCAGGCGCATGTTCTCGCGGTCCAGGTCGTAGCCGAGGAACGGATTGCCGCCGATGCACTTGCCCTTCTTCGCCGTGGCAGCCGTCTTGTCGCGAATCCGCTGGCCGATAATCTCCCGGTCGAACTGGGCGAACGACAGGAGGATGTTCAGCGTCAGTCGGTCCATCGACGTCGTCGTGTTGAACTGCTGGGTTCCGGTGCGCCAGCGCGCTAGACTGTCTTTGGAACATTCATCGCGAACCACATGAGAAGGTCCATCATGAAGGGCCAGAAGATCAACGGGCTGTCGCGCCGCGAGTTGATGGTTGGGGCCGGTGCGGCGGCGGCAACGGTACTGGTCGTGCCGTCCGGCGTGCTGGGGCGAAACGCACCGGGGCCGAACTCGAGACTGGCTATCGCCAAGATAGGCTGCGGCGGGCTGTGCGGAGACGACCTGCGGGCCGTCTCAGGACCCAACACGGACATTGTGGCCCTGTGCGACGTGGACTGGAATCGGGCCCGGCGAGCCGCCAAGGTCCTTCCCAAAGCGAGGAAGTACCAGGACTGGCGCCGGATGTACGACGAGATGGAAAAGAGCATCGACGCCGTGATCGTCTCGACTCCCGACCACCACCACGCTGCGGCGACGATGGCCGCGCTGAAGCGCGGTATGCACGCTTACACGCAGAAGCCACTTACGCGGACGGTGCTTGAGGCTTACGCCCTGACCGATGCGGCCAGGCGCTACAACGTCGTGACGCAGATGGGCAACCAGGGCCACAGCGGGGAGGGCCTGCGACGGACCATCGAGTACCTCAACGCCGGTGCGATCGGTACGGTACGCCGCGTACACGTGTGGACGGATCGCCCCGCCTGGTGGTGGCCGCAGGGCATCAAGCGCCCGGCCGGTTCGCGGCCCGTGCCGCAAGGCTTTCCCTGGGACGTCTGGCTGGGCCCGGCACCGGTGCGGCCGTACAACAAGGGCTACCACCCGTTCGCATGGCGAGGCTGGTGGGACTTCGGCACGGGGGCGCTGGGCGATATGGCCTGCCACAATATGGACCCGGCGTTCGCGGCTCTGAAGCTCGGCGAGCCGACCAGCGTCAAGGCCCGGTCCGCTGAGTTCAACGGCGACAGCTTCCCGATCTGGTCGGTCGTCGCCTGGAAGTTCCCGGCCCTCGGGGACCGGCCGGCGGTGGAGGTGGTCTGGTACGACGGCCGCAAGAAGCCCCCCAGGCCCAAGGACCTGGGCAATCGCGGCTTCGGCGATAACGGGTGCCTGTTCATAGGCGACAAAGGCAACATGCTCGGCACGAGCCATGGGGGCTTTTGCCGTATAGTCCCCGAGGCCAGGATGAGGGCCTTCCCGCGCCCCAAGCGGACACTCCCCCGGTCGCCTGGACACTACACCGAATGGATCGAGGCCGCACGCGGGGCCTCTCGGGTCGTGCCAGGCTCGAACTTCAGCTACTCCGGCCCGATGACCGCGACAATCCTGCTGGGCAACGTGGCGCTGTTTTTCCCGGGCCAGGAGTTGGCATGGGACGCCAAGGCCCGCAGATTCAGCAACAATGACAAGGCCAACACCTACCTCGACTACGAACACCGCAAAGGCTGGGAACTGTAACGGCCGTAGTCCGTAGCCGGTAGCCCGCAGTCGGACCTGATCGGTTCCGGTCGGCGGCGGAAGCGATAGATCCTTCCGAAACCGTGAGGGATTCAGCCGCGAAGCGGCGCTGCGGGTGTCAGCCCGTCGGGTAATCATCACGTCTACCGCTGAACGTGAGGTCGGGCTATAATCGCTCCAGGACGCTCGGTGATCCATGTGGATTCAGGTTGCTGGGCGGTCTCCCGATCGCCCCGCGCACCACGTGACGCCCACAACCCGAGGAATGGAATGACGCTGAAGTGCCTGCAAAACGTGATCCGGACAAGCGTGGCGTTTTCTTTGCTGCTGACCGGCGCCGCCTACGCAGCCCGGGCGAAGAACGTCCTGATCATCGTCACAGACGACCAGGGATACGCCGACCTCAGTGCGTATACGCATCATGCTCCGGACGTTCGCACGCCGAACATGGATCGGCTCGCGGCAAGAGGCGTCCTGTTCACTAATGCCTATGTCACGGCGCCTGTGTGCAGTCCGTCTCGTGCCGGATGGAACACCGGGCGGCATCAGGTTCGATGGGATCCGAAGTCTTCTTTTGGATGCGGCCATCCCCGGAACATCCGGAACATCGCCGAGATCATGAAGGCAAACGGATACGCCACAGCCCGCTTCGGTAAGAACGACTACGGCAAGGGCCTGCACAGACACGATGTTCGCGAGTATCCGCTGAATCACGGCTACGACGAGTTCCTGGGGTTCTCGGCGCACGGCCACGATTACTTCCTGCTGTCGAAAGACGTCGAGAAACGAACGCCCGATCCCAAGGGGCACAGTGCGGTTGTTGGGCCTCTCATGCACAACAAGGGCGTCAAGGAATTCAAGGATGGCTATCTGACGGAGATCTTTACCGACGCGACGATCGACTTTCTCAAACGCCACCACAAGGGGCCGTTCTTTGTCACCCTGTCGTACAACTCGGTGCATCATCTGATTCATCAGGTCCCCAAGCGATACCTGGACAAGCATGGCGTGAAGGAGATCCCGAACTACGACCCGAGGACGATGGGCAAGTATGCGAATTGGTTCAGGAGATACATCACCCCCGGCGAGATCAGCGTCGATGAGATGCGAAAGTACTACCTGGCGAACCTGAACTGCCTGGACGACAACATCGGGCGCGTCCTGGATGCATTGAAAGAGTTGTCGCTCGCCGACAACACCGTGGTGATCTTCTTCTCGGATAATGGCGGGGCGCCCACGACAGGCGCCTGGAACCTGCCGCTTGCGGGCAGCAAGTTCACACTCTGGGAAGGTGGCATTCGCGTTCCCTTCATCCTGTCGCGTCCGGGCGATCCGCACGCCGGCGAAACGTGGAACCAGCCGATCTCCACACTCGACGTGCTTCCGGCCTGCCTTGAAGCAGCGGGCATTGAATTGCCTGAAGCACTCGACGGTCGCCCCATTGCGAAATCCCCCAAAGAGGCCAAGGAACCGCGAGACTTGTTCTGGCGCTGGGGCGACAGCTACGCCGTGCGCTCCGGCGGCTGGAAGTTGCTGCACAACGGCGGTAGGAGCCGCAGGACCCCCTGCAAGGGAATTGTCAACCGGACGAGTCTCCTCCGGGGCGACTGCCTGTTTAATCTCAGAAAGGACCCGTCCGAAAGCCGGAATCTGATCGAGAGCCATCCGGAAGTGGCGCAGCGGCTGAAGAAACTGTACGCCGGCTGGTCGAAAGAGGTCGCCGGAAACACCCAAAGGACAAACCGATGAGATACTGGACCCTAACGACACTCATCTGTGCCTCGTTCTGCACGCACGCGCTTGCCCAAACTGACAAGCCGAACATCGTCCTGTTTCTCGTCGACGATATGGGGCTGATGGATACGTCGGTTCCCATGCTGGTCGATGGACAAGGCAAGCCCAAACGCCATCCGCTCAACCACTGGTATCGCACGCCGAACATGGAACGGCTGGCGGTGATGGGCACTCGGTTCAGCAACTTCTACTCGCACAACGTCTGTTCGCCGACGCGTATCTCGATCATGAGCGCCCAGAACGCAGCCCGCCACCGGTGCACCGATTACATCAATCCCTGGCAGAACAATCGAACGATCAACAACAGGCAATACCCGCTGACGGTGTGCCAGCAGGTTCCGCCGGCGTGGAACTGGGCCGGCCTCAAGAAGAGCGACCTGACACTACCGACGCTGTTGAAACAGGCCGGCTACCGGACCATCCATGTGGGCAAGGCACACTTTGCTCCTTTCAAGCGTGCCGGAGAAGACCCCCTGAATCTAGGGTTTGATGTGAATGTCGCCGGCTCGGCCATCGGAGCGCCGGGCTCCTATTACGGACAGGCGGGTTACGGGAAGAACAGCAAGAATCGGCTGGCGCGTCCGGTACCCGGTCTCAACAAATACCACGGCACGGACACGTTTCTGACCGAAGCCCTGACGCTGGAAGCCAAGACGGAGGTGGACAAGGCACTGGCCGCGAAGAAACCGTTCTTCCTGTATATGTCGCACTACGCGGTGCACTCGCCCTTCAACTCCGATCCGCGTTTCGCAGCGAACTACAAGGATGGAAAGGCGAATCGCAATAGCAAGGCCTACGCCACGATGATCGAGGGCATGGACAAGTCACTCGGCGACCTTATGGATCACCTCCAGGCAAAAGGCATCGCCGAGAACACCCTGATATTATTCCTCGGCGACAACGGCGGGGATGCTCCGCTGGCGGGCTTGGATGACATTTCATCGAGTGCGCCCCTCCGCGGCAGGAAGGGCAGCAAGTGGGAAGGCGGCGTGCGCGTTCCCTTCATCGCCGCATGGGCAAAGCGCGATGCGAGCAATCGTTGGCAGAAACAACTGCCCGTCGCCGCGGGCGCCATTCGCCGGGAGATCGGGGCCTGTTACGACCTGTTCCCGACGATTGCCGATCTCGTCGATGCGCCGGTCCCCGCGAACCATGCGGTTGACGGACAGGTTCTGACGCGGCTGCTTTCGGGGCAAGCCGATCCGAAACACCGAAACGAATTCCTGAACCACTACCCCCATCCCCGCCGGGGCGAGAGCCATTTCTTCACCACCTGGCGCAAGGGAAACTGGAAGGTACGCTACGAGTACTTCTCCAAAGACGACAGTCGTTACGCGCTCTACGACCTCGCAAAGGATCCGAGCGAATCGCGGAACCTGGCGGCGGAGAATCCCGAGAAGCTCAGGAGTATGATGCAGGGGATGGTCCGGGAGTTGAAATCGATGGATGCAGTGTACCCGGTGAAAGACGGGCGGCAGCTTGCACCGGCGAGCCCGCAGGAGAAGAAGCCATGACACGTCTGGCGACGGCAATAGGCGCCCTGTTGGCGGTATCAGTCTTTCTGACTTCCCAGGTCCACGCCGCCGAAGCAAACACACCGCAGCGACCCAACGTCCTGTTCATCCTGGTCGACGACCTGGGGTGGCGTGATCTGGGCTGTTACGGAAACACGATCCACGAAACCCCGAGCATCGACAGGCTGGCGACCGGTGGTATGCGATTTACCAACGGTTACGCCGCTTGTCCGATATGCGGGCCGTCACGCGCCGCGATTATGACCGGGCAATTCCCGTCGCGCACGGGATACACCGACAACTTCATCAACCGCAAGAAGAGAATTCGCCAGTCTATGAAGCTGGAGCACTTCACGCTTGCCGAAGCCTTCAACGCCGGCGGCTACCAGACCGGCTTCGTCGGAAAGTGGCATCTGACCGCGGATGCATCGCGCCTGCCGACAGATCAGGGCTTTGACGTCAATGTGGCGGGTAGTTCCTGGGGGCATCCCATGAAGGGGTACTTCAGTCCGTATCAGATGCCGGGCCTCGATAACGGCGCCAAGGGCGAGTACCTGACCGATCGCCTGACCAGCGAGGCGATCCGGGTCATGGAGGGCTTCGCCAAAAAGGACAAGCCGTGGCTGATGTATTTGAGCTACTACACGGTGCACTCTCCCTTCCACGCCAAAGCGGAGAAAGTGAAGAAGTACAAGGCCAAGGCGAGCCGGGCGAAAGCCAGGAGGCTCAATGCCAAGTACGCCGCGATGGTCGAATCGCTGGATGACAATGTGGGGCGAGTTCTCCGATGGCTCGACGAGAAGGGACTTCGGAAGAACACGATCATCGTCTTCACCTCCGACAACGGCGGCTTTCATATGGCTACTCATAACCGGCCCCTGCGCGGATACAAGGGGGAGTTGTATGACGGCGGGATCCGCGTGCCCTGGATCGTCCAATGGCCCGGCGTGACGAAAGCCGGGTCAGTCTGCGACAAACCGGTTCACGGCGTCGACTTCTACCCGACCTTGCTTGCGATGACCGGACAGGCTCTCCGCCCCAAGCAACACCGTGACGGTGTAAGCCTCGTGCCGCTACTGAAACGCGAAGCGGATCTCCATCGCGGCCCGCTGGTCTGGCATTACCCGGTGTCGCTGCCGCGCCACAACTCCGAACCGGGCAGTGCGATCCGAGTTGGGGACTGGAAGTACATGCAGTATTACGAAGAGGGTCGCCGGGAACTCTACAACCTCAAAGATGACATCGGCGAAAAGAAGAACCTGGCCAAACGCATGCCTGCCAAGACGGCGGAAATGAGGGCGCAGTTGAATGCCGTGTTGAAAGAACACGGCGTGACGATCCCGACTTCGGCCGCGGCACATTCGGGATCGTCATCGCCACCCCAATCTGCCGTGGCGGCAACACCCAAGGCGGGCCTGGCAGGACTGTTCGGCAAGATCGGCGATCAGCCGGGTCCGTTCGTGGTTCATCTCAACTGCGGCGATGGGAAGCAGACAGGTGAACTGTTGAAGCGAAAGGGCACAATCGTGCAGGGGCTGGACACCAGCCGCAAGAATGTGGAAACGGCCCGCCGCGCGCCGGCCTTTCGCAGAGAATACGGCAAACGCATCACCTTCAGGTGGTTTGACGGGAAGAACCTTCCGCTTATCGACAATTGTGTGAACCTGATCTACTCCTCCGGGGCGATTACTGTTACACCGCACGAGTTGTGTCGCGCGCTTGCGCCGGGGGGAATCGCGGTATTCCGTTCAGACGAAGCGCCGACCGTCAGTAAGACGCTGGCAACGGTGACGCAGGTCAAAGGCGGTACATATGGGGGCTATTGGCGGCTCAAGAAACTCTGGCCGTCGGACATCGACGAGTGGACGCACCACATGCACGGTCCGGACAACAACCGCGTATCGCGCGACACGCGGCTGGCGCCGCCTCTGTCGCATCTGCAATGGACCGCAGGCCCTCGGTACACGCGGCACCACGAACACATGAGCAGTTTCCAGGCGATGGTCTCCGCCGGTGGCAAGGTCTTCTACATCATCGACGAGGGGCCGAAGGACTCCGTTCTTCTCCCGCCGGACTGGAACCTGGTAGCGCGGGATGCGTTCAACGGGATTGAGCTCTGGAGAAAGAAGCTCACGCATTGGTTCAATCACATGTGGCCGTTCAAATCCGGGCCCGTTGTGGTCACCCGCAGACTGGTTGCCAATGGCGATCGGCTGTTCGCCGCGCTGGAGATGGGCGGCGGGGTATCCGTGCTCGACGCGAATACCGGGGCTTTGCTCCACGAGTTTCCCGGAACCGAAGGTGCAGAAGAGATCATCGTTGAGGGGCAGCGGCTGTTCGTTGCCCAGAGGCAATGGCTGACTAAGGCCGCCAAGTACAATGTGAAAACCAGGGTTACAAGCGGCGGCACTGCCGCAAGGATGACCAGGAACTTCAACTGGAACGCCGCCGCGGGCCGGCAGCGAGTTACGGCCTTTGATTTGGGTGCGAGAAAACGGCTTTGGCAGAAAGACACACCGGTCGCACCTTTCGGGCTCGCCGCGCGCAATGGGACTGTGTACATCTTTGACGGGCAGCAGGTGCTGAGTCTCAAGGCCCGCAGCGGCCAGGTGAACTGGACCTCACCTAAGTTCAGCAAAGCGAGGGTGCAGTTCTCGACCGCCTCAGGGTGCAGCCTTGTCTGCGGCCCCCAGCGGATCCTGCTGGGCAGCGCCGCGGGTAAGAACATGGTTGCCTTATCTGCCGAGGACGGGACGATCGTGTGGCAAGCCGCCCAATATCCCTCGGGAAGACACTCGCCAAAGGACCTGTTCCTGATCGACGGCAAGGCGTGGACGGCCAATACGCTTCCCTCCAGCATGACCTTGCCGGGGGCCCCGTCCACGGCCAGACGGAAAAGCGGCAGGATCACCGGCTACAGCCTGCATGACGGCAAGATAGCCGCCGATTTCTTCACCGAGTCCGACGTGTACATAATGAACTCACGCTGCCATATGAGCTGTGCCACAGCCAACTATCTCATCACCTCCCGAACGGGAGCCGAGATGGTATCGCTCAAGGCGAGAAAGTGGCACCTTCATCACTGGGTGCGGGGCGCCTGCCTGTACGGGATGATGCCGGCCAACGGGATTCTCTACGCTCCACCCAACCCTTGCGCCTGCTACACCCAGTCCAGTTTGGACGGTTTCAACGCAGTGACCGGCCACAATGCCGGTTGGCAGAGGCTTGTGGATAAGCACAAAGGCGAGGGCTTTGTTCGGGGAATATCGTCCTCGGATGACAAGCCCAAGCAAGCGGCGAGTCCGGAATCGGACGCATGGCCGGCGTATCGACATGACAACAAGCGCAGTGGATCGACCCCGGTGAAGGTCGCATTGCCTCTGGCCGTCAAATGGCGGGCGAAAGGGTATGACAACCTGACGGCGCTGGTGGTGGCGAGGGGGCGCTGCATCTTTGCCGAAAAGGACCGTCACACGGTACACTGCCTTGACGCGAAAAGCGGCAAAGCGATGTGGTCCTATGTCGCCGGGGGACGCATTGACTCACCGCCGACGATCAGCGGCAACAGTCTTTACTTCGGTTGCGCCGACGGCTGGCTCTACCGGCTTGCGGTGTCGAGCGGCAAGATGGTGTGGAAGCGGCGGATTGCTCCCGCGGATCTCTCTCTGTTTGACCACGGGCAGCCGGCATCGGCCTGGCCCCTTTCGGGCAGCGTGCTGGTGCAAGGGGACAAGGTCTACTGTGTCGCCGGGCGCTCTTCTTTCCTCGACGGCGGCATGCAGTTGACAGTGGTCGATGCGGCGAGCGGGGACGTGTTGCACAGGAACACCCTGGACCATCGTGACCCGCGAAACGGCAGGGACATGCACCAGCACGTGGCGATGCAGAACATGCCGGTATCCCTGCCCGACCTCCTTTCCAGCGACGGAAAACACCTGTACATGCGGACACAGCAGTTCGATCTCCGGGGCAGACGCACCCACATAACGAACAGCGCCTGGGACGACACGATAAAGATGGGCATGGGCCGGGAACACCTGTTCGCCGCAACCGGGTTCCTCGACGACAACTGGTTCCACCGCTCCTACTGGGTGTACGGCAACAGCTTCTTGGAAGGCTGCTCCGTGCCCTCGGGCGGCTGGTTCGAGATGGGTAGAATCAGCCCCAGTGGGAAGATGCTCTGCTTCGACGATACGACGGTCTACGGCTACGGGCAGTTCCCGGAGTACACCAGGTGGAGTACGCCGCTGCGGTACACCCTCTTCTCGGTGAACAAGAAACCTAAAAGCTACCAGCCCGGCATCCCGGATGCGAAACTGCGCAAGACCAGGCCGAACTGGAGAAAGTACCGCACGCTGCGGTGTCCGAAAGTGGAATTCGATGTCCACTGGAAGAGTCCGGTTCCCGTGCGGGCAAAGGCGATCGTCAAGACTCGGAACGTGCTGTTTGTCGCCGGGCCCGAAGACGTGCTGGACGAAGAGGGGGCATTCGGGGCCCTGGGAAGTGACAAGAGCCGCATGCAGCTTCAGCAGCAGAACGATCTGATCAACTCGCGGCAGGGAGGAAAACTGTTGGCGGTTTCCGTGCGAGACGGCGTTACGAAGCAGGCGATCGACCTGGCGTCGCAACCCGTTTGGGACGGCATGGCGGCAGCGTATGGCAAGCTGTTCGTGTGCTGCAGGGACGGGTCGGTCGTCGCCCTCGGCGCCGGGCGAGAGTAGCGGCACACACGAGAACGTCGAGAAACAGTGCCATTGGCAACAAGACTACAGGTAGTGACGCGATGAAGACCAGACCACACGTCATCTTCTTCACAGTCGACCGGTTCTCGACCAGGCGGCCGGAGGCGGCCGATACACACCGTCTCAGCACGGCGAGAATCCCCCAGATCCGTCGTCAAACCCGGCTCAACCTGACGCAAGACTACCCCGCGAAGTCCCTGGTCCGGAACACCATCTGCCAATCGAGTCGGATGCCTCAACTGACGCCTGGGCAATCCATGACTTGGAGAGTCTTTGGGCGCCTTACATACATAGCCTTAATGACACTCTTGGCCACCAGGAAGAACAGAGGCAGGTGTTCCTGCAGGACACTGCCTCCATTCGACTCGCTGCGCTCGCTCCACGTGCGACTCGCCCGGCCCCCTCAGGCTCCAGCCAGGGGGAGGTTCGAATGAAGGGAGACTAACGATGAGCCGGTTTCACGGTAACTGTCGGTCCACGGGATGCGGTCACTGTCTCAGCAGAAGGCACTTCGTCAAAGGATGCGGTGCAGCGTTGGCGATGGTTGGCGGCGCGGGCCATGCGATGGCTGAGGACACCCCGGACGAAAAGCCCGTGCGGGTGGCGGTGGTGTTCCTGTCCAACAGCCGCGGGCGCGAGATGTGGCCCTACCCCAACTTCGACTGCGAACCGCGCCAGCGCGCCGTGCTGGCGAAGCTCGGCAAGGGCTGTGCGCAAATCGAGTTCATTCCCGTTGTCGCCAAGACCCCTGCCGACGCGGCGAAGGCCCTCGCACTGAAAGACAAGGTCCAGGGATACATTGTCTACTGCGTGACGCTGTCGTTTCCGCTTCGCCGCGTGCTGGACCAGGTTGTCCGACTGGGCAAACCGACCCTCGTCGCCGACGAGGTCCTTGGCGGAACGGCCGTCTTCCTGCTCGGCTACAGCAGCGCCGCCAGGCGCAAGCTCCCGGTGGTGGGCGTCTCCAGCCGGCGAGACGACGACCTGGTGGCCGCGGCGGGGGCGTTTGCGGAACTGGGCAAACCCGGCGCGACGGCAGCGGCATTCGTCAAACGCTGCGGCGCCGCGTATCGCGCCACGTTCCCCGCAGCCGACAAGACCGCGTGCAAACCGGACAAGCCGACACTGACCGACATCGGCCAGTGCGTCAAACGCTTTCGGGCGTCGCGACTGATCATCGTCGGGCGGGGCAAGCCCGGGGCCGTCTACAACTGCCTGGGCGCCAGGGCGACCTGCCTGGGGTTCGACGAGTTGAAGGCGCTGTACGGCAAGGCGGACCCCAAGGCCGCCGCGCAATGGGCGGACCGCTGGACCCAACAGGCCAGGAAGGTTCTCGAGCCGAAGGGCGATGTCATCCGAGGTGCCGGTGCGATGTACCTGGCCACGCTCGACCTGATGAAACGCCACAAGGCCGACACCGTCACGATGAACTGCCTCGGCGGGTTTGCCGGCGGCAAGCTGCCGGCCTATCCGTGCCTGGGGTTCATGCAACTGCTGGACGACGGCCTCCAGGGCGTCTGCGAAGCGATGACCGACGATTCGCTGAGCATGATGATGGCGCGGATCCTTACCGGCCGGCCCGGATACGTCTCGGACCCGGCGATCGATACCTCCCGCGGCGAGATCATCTACGCCCACTGCGTGGCCACGACCAAGGTGTTCGGTCCGGACGAATCGCAGAATGCGTACGAGGTGCGATCGCTTCACAACCGCGACCCGCGCGGCGTGTGTACACAATCGTTCATGCCGGCCGGCTACATGACCACATCGTTCCGTACGAACTACGGCCGCAAGGAGATGATCATCCACCAGGCGCGAACGACGGGCAATCTCGTGAGTGACTATGGCTGTCGCACGAAGCTCCGCGCCCGCGTGTGCGGCGACATCGAGAAGCTCATGCGACAGTGGGACCGTTTCGGATGGCACCGCGTGACGGTCTACGGCGACGTAAAGGAACCGCTGGCTGAGTTGGGCAAGGCCCTCGGCCTGAAGGTCATCGAGGAGGCCTGATCAAGGAGCATCTGATGCGGATTACGCGGACGACGGGATCACTGGGTGTGACGGCTGTATCGTTGCGGGCCGCCGTAATCGTTGGCCTGGTTCTTGCGGCGGCGTCCCCGGCCGCCTTGGGGGGGGCGGCGGATGAGGCCCGACACATTGCTTCGCTGGCCGGCTTCGGCGGGGGCCTGGCCGTCCACGTGGGCTGCGGGGACGGGAAGCTCACCGCCGCCCTGCGCCTGGCCGACAACTGCGTCGTCCAGGGACTGGAAGCCGATGCCGAACGTGTCAAGGCGGCCCGCGAGGCGGTCCGTGCGGCCGGGGTGTACGGCCCGGTGTCGATTATCCACTGGCGCGGCAAGAAGCTGCCTTATGTGGACAACCTGGCAACGCTGGTGGTCTGCGAGGATCCCGGCGCGGTGGCGCCCGCGGAGCTGATGCGCGTGCTCCGGCCCTACGGTGCGGTGGCGGTCAAGCGGGGCGGCAAGTGGAAGGTGACCGTCAAGCCGAAGCAGGAAGGCACGGACGAGTGGCCGCAGCACTTCCGCGGCGCGGACAACAACGCCGTCGCCCGGGACACCGTCGTGGGGCCGCCCAGGCGGTACCAGTGGCTGGGCGAGCCGGAGTGGCAGCGGTCGCACCTGGCGATGCCGTCGATCAACAGCATGATC
>CAZVEV010000181.1:0-5600 GCA_964625865.1 uncultured Planctomycetaceae bacterium
GCCGGGGCAAGCCCGGCGGTGGCGTCACGGGCAATCGGGACATCCGCTCGCCATCACACGGCTTACTCAAGAGGGATGCCCCCTCTTGTGAACCACGCCGTGCCATGGATAGATCCTGCGACGGAAACCCTTGTCTTTCCAGGACGTGAGGATGATCGGGGTGTATCGATCCCGTCAGGTCGATGCGCCCGCGTTGACCTGCGCATTATCCGGATGAACTCTTTTTCTTGCCCATCATCTCCCCACGAGCAGGAACTTAACGTCCTCGGTGCTTAACGCACTGTAACATGTCTCTGTAATCTTCGTTCAGCATCGTGATGTTCACTCAGAGATGTCGCTTCGAGGGTAAGCGGCCAGACAAGGCCGAGTCGATAACTCGGTGAACCGGGCACGAAACCGTGGCTGTCGTCTTCGCCGATACGACCGAGGCGTGTTACCGATCTGTCCATTATCTGATAGTACCAGCGACCGAGTGTGCCTGCAACGACCTGCCTGCCCGGAACCGAGGCGGTTGTCGAGGCGCGAAGGTCACACTACAATCGGTGCATCGTGAGAAGGCTATTGGCACTACTGATGACGGCGGCGGCGGCGACCTCGATGTCGTGCGGGGCGGACGCCGCTGCGCAGGCGGGCCCGAAGCGGGCGTCGGCCGACAGCTATCCGCCGTATCCAACCGTGCAGAAGCTCCAGGCGGGCGATCCGGCGCCCGACTTTTCTCTGCCCGGGGCGGACGGCAAGACCTACTCGCTGGCCAGTTTCAAGCACGCCGACGTGCTGGCCGTCCTGTTCATGGCGAACCACTGCCCCACCTCCCAGATGTGCCAGGACCGCGTCATCGCCCTGGTCGAGAAGTATCGCAAGCAGAGCTTCGCGCTGGTGGCGATCTCACCGAGCGACCCCGCCGCCGTCATGCCCCACCAACTGGACCGCTCGGACGTCGGCGACAGCCTGGCCGAAATGATCCTCCGCGCCCGCGAGAAGAAGTACAACTTCCCGTACCTCTACGACGGGCGGACGCAGGCGACGACCCTGGCGTTCGGCCCGAGCGTCACGCCCCACCTGTTCGTCTTCGACAAGGCCCGCAAGCTCTGCTACGACGGCAGGTGGAATCTCATGCTCTTCGACGAGCGAAGCCCCTCCTTCGCCGCCAAGGCGATCGACACCCTGCTGGCGGGCAAGACGCTGCGCAAGGCGTCCTACAGCGCCTACGGCTCGCCGATCCGCTGGGGCTACCTGCGACGGCAGGCCGACCAGGCCGCCGCCCAATGGAACCGCAGGCCCGTCACGCTGACCGACCTGGCCGCCCCGGCGGCCAGGAAGCTCATCGCCAACGACAGCCCCCTGCTCCGCGTGATGTGCTTCTGGTCGCTCAACGACGCCGGGACGACCGCGCAGTTCCCGCGCCTGATCGCGCTGCGCCGGATCTATCAGCACCGCCCCTTCGAACTGATCACCGTGAACCTCGACCCGCCGGGCCGGCGCAAGGACGTGCTGGCCTTCCTCAAGACCCACCACGCCGCCGCACCCGAGCCCTCGAAGTACCGCCGTCCCAACGCCCCGCCCGCAGTGTCCAACGTCTTCAAGACAGGGAATGGTAAGCTGTTCGTCTCGCCGCGTGATTCCTCATCGCCGAAAACCGACGTCCGCAAAACCTCGGCGTCGGGCGTCCCGAAGGTCCTCGTCATCATGCCCGGCGGCGAGGTTCTTCACACCCACGCCCAGACTGTAGACGTACGCACCTTGCGCAAGCAGATCACGGAGGTCTTCACAGGCGGCGAGTAGGCGCCTGTCCAGATCGCAAGGGCAACACCCGATCACGGCCCAGGGCCTGGGCACGCCCATAGCGGGCGAAGAGCAACCCGGACCGGTCTGGGATGATCGAATCAGGCGCGAATCTTCTTCATTTCGGTCTTGACCAGACGGGTAGTCCCGTGTATATTTTGCGGTTGAGCGGCCTGGGGATAGTCTCTGGGCTTGAGTGGATCCGCGAGGTGAGCCGAACGGATGGGTTCGGGTGTCTGTACACGAGATCAGACTCCCTATCAGATTTGGAGAGCGCACATGAGTTCCCGCATCACACTTCCGTTGCTAGCTGTAGCCTGCCTGTTCTTGGCAGCCGGTACTGCTGACGCCGCATACATCACTGACGCCATTGACGGCGTTGAGGTGGTCGCTGTATCAAGCCAAGCCGATGCCGGCAATGGGAGTCTGCCCGATGCATATGACGACGGCGCAGGCAATACCTACGACATCCGAGCCGTGCCGGCCCGCTCGGTCGTCAGTGGATATGGGCTTAACGCCGCCGGGGAGCACAATAACGGCTGGCAGACAGACTGGCAGATAGAGTCAGGATCCTCCGTGCACACCAGTGGGACGCAGTATCTCATCGTGGACCTCGGGGCGGCGTACAGCAATCTGGATGAATTGCACCTCTGGAACGTGAACGAGAACAATAACACAGTTCGGGGCACGAAGCGCATGGAAGTCTTCTCGGCCACGCAACTGCCATCGGACGTCGGCGGCACGGACAACGATTTCGGTCATGCGAACTGGACGAGCGTCAAGGTCTTCGACGGCTCCTCGCCTCTTCCTCAGGGAACGAGCAGCACGACCATGGCCGTTAACGCCATCGTCGATCTGAGCGGTGTGTCGTCCGCACAGTACTTCGCCTTCGACATTCTGGAGAGTTGGGGCGGCAGCAACAGTCGTAACGGTGGACTTTCGGAAGCACAGTTCACCGTGCCCGAACCGGCCACCGTCTGCCTGGCCTCCCTCGGCCTGTTGGGCCTGATCAGGCGTGGACGGCGACGCAGGCGTTGATGCACCGCAAACCGACGCCTTCTTGAAATCCAGGCCTCGCCCACATGGGCGGGGCCTTTTCAATGCATCTCGACCTCGCACGTGCCCAGGCCGGGACGGAGGAAGTTGAACTGGACGTTCGGGTGCAGGGCCAGCAGCGACATCGGCACGGAGGCGTCGGGCACGCGTTTGGCGATCATCAGGGCCGTCAGCCTCATCCCGAACGGGTTGTCGTGATGCCCCGGGTGCCAGATCGAGACTCTCTCGGCTTTCCACGTCTCGACGGGCCCGACGGTGGCCGCCTGCGTGGGCACCAGGGGCACGTATCCACCGCCGGACGTCCGGGCGTTCTGGATGATCGTCATCGGGTGCAGGTCGGTCACGCGCGTCGAGAGCTTGAGGTACTCGGCCGGCGACGGAGGGGCGTCGAGGTACTGCCCGCCGCGCTTCGGCGGATCGTTGAACGCCCAGTGCTTGACCTCCCCCTGCCCGCCCTGCATGATCACGCACCGCACCGCGTCGTAGCTGGCCGAATAGGCCGCAAGATCGCCGGTGGGAAAGTGCAGGTTGCTCTCGGGCATCGCCAGGGCCGGGGCGATGCGGTCGAAGCACAACTCCCTGTCGGCCCGGGCGAAAGACAGCGGATGGTCGGCCGACACGGGCCGCCCGTCCTCGGTCCACTCGTCCATGCCCCAGAAGTGCGCCTCGCACGCGCCCAGGTCCAGTTCCATCGCGTTGACCAGGCGGGCGACGAGGGGCAACTGCTCGGTCGGGCCGATGGGCCCGCAGATCCCCGCCGGGCTGTCCGGCGTGGACTGGCGCCAGGCCTCGATGTACTCCAGCGCCTCGGCCAGGTAGAACTCCTCGGGCGTGTCGTAGAAGACCACCTTGAAGCCCTCGCGCGAAAGCTGCTCGATGTCCGCAGCGGTTAGGGCGGCCGCGTCGGCCAGCAGGTCGCCTTCGAGTGTCGTGTAGTCCCACCAGTCGGGGGCCACCTTGCTGATCGGTCTGCTCATGTCTGGCTCCGGTCGTCTGTGAGGAGGCATACCGCCTCGCCGAGAGCGTCGCACAGCGGGTCGAAGTCCTCCGCGGCGAAGCCTGTGTGTGCATGTCGGTGCCAGCCCTCCGCGTGTTCGAACGTCCCCGACATCCGCCCGACGGCGGCCGAGAGGGCCTCCATCGCACCGGTCGTGCTGCCGACGCCCTGACTCTGATCCAGCCAGTCGCTCTGACTGCGATGGCAGGCCAGCGCCCGGCGTTTGATCTTGCCCACGTCCGAGACGTTCACGCACAGGTGCGGGCGGACGGGATTGCGGACCTGATCGGTCAGCCCGACGGGCATCGCATGATACAGCGCGACGTCGCCGTCGATCGCCTCGGATGGCGGGTCGGTGGGGAAGTTCGGCATGCCGCGGCAGAACGCGGCCGACACCATCAGCCGCGACGTGTTCATGTGGTCCTCCATGTAGTCGCGGGCGGCGGGAATCAGCAGGATCTCGGGCCGGACCTCACGCACAATCGCACAGAGGCGCGATACGAGCCGGGGCGTGTAGACGATCTGCAGGTCATCCACGAGCGGCGGGTGGTACGTCGCTCCGAGCACGGCCGCCGCGTCACGGGCTTCCTGCGTTCGCACCGCTATCGTCTCGTCGCGGCCCATCGCGGTCGACCCGCACGACCCGTTGGCGACCGTCATGGTGTGCAGTTGGTGCCCCGCCCGGCCGAGCAGCACCAGCGTGCCGGCCATCATGAACTCGATATCGTCCGGATGGGCCCCTACGGCAAAGGCGACCTTGCTCATCATCTGCTCCCGTCAACGAACCGCGTACAGCCAAGTCGAATCCTAGTCCCTGCGTGTACGGATCGCAACGAGCCATCGGCGAACAGGAAACAACTGATAGGAGATTCGATTCCGCATGATGACGCCGGGCGACCGCCCTGCACTCAGAGTCGTCTGACGTAGAGATAGTAGGCCCCGCTTGCCGAGCCGTCGGTCCTCACGAACCACGTCTCGATGGAGGCCTCGCCCGGAGTGAGCGGGACACGGAACGTCACTTCTTTCATCCGGTCGGTCACGGGCACGGTCTTGTCGAAGTCGCCCACCTTCAGCCGTGCCTTGACGATCGGCAGGGCCTTGCCGCCTTTGATCGCCCCGCGAATGGCGGTATCGACTTCCTCCGGCCAGCGCCGCAGGCGGAACTCGTACGCCCCGGCGCGACGGACCTCCACGGGGAGCGGACCGTTTAACGGCTTGCCCAGGCGGACGGTGTCGCGCTGCCATGTCTTGCTCAGCCCGAGATACTGATCGACGGTGAACCGCGCGGGGTTCTCGTGGTCCGATCCAATGATCGGCCGCTGCTTCTGCGTGTCCCATGTCTTCTCGGCGTCTTGTCTGGCCTGACGAAGTCTGGCGACGACCTGCGGGTGCCTGGCCGCGACGTCGGTCCGCTGGGCGGGGTCGGCGGCTATGTCGTACAGTTCATCGTCGACCAGCCGCCACCGCTGGGTCATCACGGCCCCCTTGAAGGATTCCACGATCGTTCGGTCCGGCCAGTCGGCTTGCTTGCCGGACAGCAGGCCCTTGAGGCTCTTGCCGTCGAACAACGCGCCGTTGGGCGGCCGGAGCCCGCACAAGTCGATGAGCGTCGGCAAGACGTCGAGATGGGCGGTCAGGCGGTCGACATTGCGCCCACCAGTAAGCGCGCCGTCCGGCCAGCGAATGAAGAACGGCACCCGGTGCCCGCCATCGTACGGCGAGCCCTTGCCACCGCGCATCCCTGCATTGAAACCCGCCACGGACG
>CAZVEV010000181.1:5700-12444 GCA_964625865.1 uncultured Planctomycetaceae bacterium
CGGACGCCTTCGTAGGGCGTGCTGTACTTCGGCGGGACGATCAACGGGCCGTGGGGTGCGTTCGTCGGGATGTAACAGAAGAACGGACGGCCTTGTCCTGTCGCAGACCCTGAGCCTGTCGAAGCGAGCTTAGTCGAAGGGTCCTTTGCAGCGGTCATGAAGCGGATCGCTTCGGTGAACCAGACGTCCGTGCAGTAGCCCGTGTATCGTTGCCGCTTGCCGTTATGCCAGTACACGTCGTCGAAGTAATCGTTGCCCCAGTCGACGTCGCCGGTGGTCGTGATGGCGCCGTCCCCGTGGACGACCGCTTCCTGGAATCCGCGGTCCTGCGGCCGGTACGGGTAGTTGTCGCCCAGGTGCCACTTGCCGAAGATGCCCGTCCGATAGCCGTTGTCGGCGAAGACGTTTGCCATCGTCGCTGCGCCGCGGGCGAGGAGGTTCACGCTGTTGTTGGTGCCCTGGACGGCGACGGCGCGGCAGTGCCGGCCCGTCAACAGCGACGCGCGAGTCGGCGAGCACTTTGGCGAGACGTGGAAATCCGTCAGCCGGACACATTCGCCGTGGAGCTTGTCGAGATTCGGCGTCTTGATCCACCTGTTGCCGTGGCATGCCAGGTCGCCGTAGCCTTGATCATCGGTCATGATGAGGATGACATTGGGCCTTGCCTTGCCCGCGACGTTCTTCGCGATGGCCGGGCCGCACGTAGTCGCAAGCGCCGCCAGAGAGGCGTTTCTCAGGAAGTCACGTCTGTTCGCATCCATGGTTCGTCCTGTACTCCGACATTTCCCTGCAGGGCACCTTCGGTGTCGCTTCGCGGCGCCTTCGGCGTCCCGGATAGCCCCTCTGCCCGCGACCGTCGCAGGACTTGGAGGACAATTGTACCCGCTGTCTTGCCAGGGAGAAGCCCGAGTTAATCGGGACGGTTACCTTTTCGGGCTTCGCTTCCTTCTTCTTGGGCGTGCAGCCGCGCTTGCGGGACGCCGGGAACACCCCTTCGCACCGGTCGTGCCATGACCCACTGATAGCCGTCAGCCACGGGCCCGTCAACTCCACACGGCCTCTTCCTTTCTGTACTGCACCATGGCGTGAGATTCCCGGCCGGGCGGTTTGCCCGGGGCGCGGGCGGATCTTACGTTTCCTTCGGAGCGATATGACGCCAAGGTGACGCCGCACCCCGGGACGGGTGTGACCGCAGTGGCCCCGCGTGGGTCCGGGTCCGGAGTGTCCTGGCCAGAGGGAAAGGGAGCCCCGTATGAGCAGCAGGAGAGCAGCCGTCTCATGTCTTGCCGCAGCACTGACGGTGCTGCTGGCCGTCTCGCCGGCGTCGGCGAATCCGATCAACATCCTGACGTTCGAGGGCACGGGCCTGGGCCAGCGGATCAGGCTCCATGCCCCCGGCACGCGGGCCGACGGCGATACGCTGTTCGCCGGTCAGATGAAGTACGAGTACAAGAACGCGGACTTCGTCAGCTACTGCGTGGACCTTGACCAGCGGGCGGGGTCGGCACCGGTGGTCGAACTGGACATCGACACGCTGAATCGCGGCAACGAGATAGCGTACCTGTTCCTGAACGAGGCGGGCAACGTGACCGACCGCGTGGGAGGCGCGGCACTCCAGGCGGCCTTGTGGGAACTGCTCTACGAGAAGCCCGGCCGCGCCCTGGACCTGGCGCCGGACCGTGGGGACGGCTTCAGCATCATCAAGCGGAAGCGCAGCGCGATGGACGTGTCGGTCATCGACGCGGGCAACGCCCTTCTGGCGACGCTCCAGGACATGCCCGGCGGCTGGGACGCCGCGGGAAGCGTCAGCCTCCTGCACACCGCGTGCAAGCAGGACACGATCGTGCCCGGCCAGACGGCGCCGATTCCCGAACCGGCGACGGTAGCGGTCCTGGGCCTGGGCGGGGTGGCGATAGCCCTGCGCCGTCGCCCGCGCCGGCAGTAGAGAGACATTTCCGCTCGGGCGCATCGGCGCCCCGGGCGGTCCATAAGCCTTACCAAGGGCACACCAGTGCCTTGCCCCTCGGATCCGCCACCTCCGGGGGGCATCCTTTATTGGTTGAAGGTTCAAGGTCGAAAGTCGGTGGGCGACCGGCACGGTGCTCGGGGCGGGCAACTCTTGTCTGTTGACATTCGCCCTTCGACCTTTGACCGTCAGGGCAATCGCATCTAAACCCTTGATCGAGGAATTGCTCGAAACACAGCACAAACGAAAGAGAAAACAACAGAAGAAACAGCAACGGCCTAGCCGCAGATTTCGCAGATTACACAGATGAGAAGAAACGCAAGACAGAAAGACAATTCGAACGGAGAGATGATCACAGATTCATTTCATCCATTTTCGTTTTCGCTGTTTCTGTAATTCTCTACTCAAGTCTTCTTGTCTTTCAATCTGCGTAATCTGCGAAATCTGCGGCTAGGCCGTTGCTGTTGGTTCTGTTTTATCTGTTGTTCTCTGTTCTGTCGTGTCTTCGGCTGGATGTTTAGGTGCGATTGCCCTGCTTTGATCGTCACCCTACTTGACACGCCATGGCGCGGGGCGTAGTGTTCGAGATTCCTGTCTGGCCCCGCTGGGGCGCCGGCGAGCGAGTCCGATAACGACAAAGGGAAGCAGGTATGACAAGTCCCGAGTTTCGCGGTTCACTCTACATTGACGGCCAATGGTGCGAGGCCGACGACGGGCGAACCGTCGACGTGATCAACCCGGCGACCGAGGAGGCCGTCTGCCAGGTCGGCTACTGCAGCGAAACCGAGGTCAATCGCGCGATCCAGGCGGCCTCCGACGCCGCCAAGGCGTGGCGCGACATGACGCCCTACCAGCGGGCAGTGCCGCTGAAGAAGGTTGCCGACCTGATCCGCCAGCGCGTCGACGAGGTGGCGGTTCCGCTGACGCTGGAGCAGGGCAAGCCGCTGGCCGAGGCGCGCCTGGAAGTGCTCGCAAACGCCACCTTCTTCGAGTGGTATGCCGAGGAAGGCACGCGCGTCTACGGCGAGATTGTCCCGTCGCACTTCACGCACAAACGCCTGTTCCACTTCCACCAGCCGATCGGCGTGTGCATGCTCGTCTCGCCGTGGAACTTCCCGCTGTTCCTCCAGGGCCGCAAGATCGCCCCCGCGCTGGCCGCCGGCTGCACGATCATCTGCAGGCCCTCCACGCAGACGCCGCTGAACCTGATCAAGCTGTTCGAGATCCTCGAGGATGCGGGTGTCCCGGGCGGCGTGGCGAACCTGGTGATCGGCCCGGCCGGCGCGTGCATGGATCCGGTCTACGCCGACCCGCGCGTGCGACAGATCAGCTTTTCCGGCTCGGTGGAGGTCGGCAAGGAGATCATGCGCCGCAGCGCCGAGAACGTGAAGAAGATCGGCATCGAACTGGGCGGCCACGCGCCGTTCATCGCCTTCCCGGACTTCGGCGGGGCGGCGGCGGCGAAGTTCGCGGCCCTGAGCAAGTTCCGCAACTGCGGCCAATCGTGCATCTCGGCCAGCCGGTTCTATGTCCACGAAGACATCTACGACGAGTTCTGCGCCCGGGCGAAGGCCGAAGCCGAAGCGATCGTGGTGGGCAACGGCATGGACGAGGGCGTCACGATGGGGCCTATCGCTGAGCCCAGCCATCTCCAGAAGGTCCTCGGCCTGATCGAAGACGCCCGCAGCAAGGGCGCGACGATTATCGCCGGCGGGGGCAGGCCCGACGGGTTCGACAAGGGCTACTTCGTCCAGCCGACGGTGATGACCGACGTGACGCCGGAGATGCAGATCATGCAGGAAGAGCCCTTCTGTCCGATCATGCCGATCATCCCCTTCAAGACGTTCGACGAGGCCATCGCGATGGCCAACGACATGGAACTGGCGCTGGCCGGCTACATCGCCACGCACGACATGACGACCGGCATCCGGGCAGCCGAAGAGATGGACGCGGGGATCATCTCGATAGGCGACTACTCGCCCGCGACGGTGCTCAGCCCGTTTGGCGGGCTCAAGCAGAGCGGCATCGGGCGCGAGGGCGGCAGAGAAGGCATTCTCGAGTACCTCGAGGCCAAGTACGTCTCACTGGCCCTGGACGAAGACAGGCTATGAGTGTGTACGCGACGACGCCGATGCAGCTTGCTTCTTGGCGTCCGACCGTCTGCGCAGAGCGCCGTCATGTCGTTACGAACTTGTTTCCAAACCCGTGCAAACCGTGTAATCTATGGATTCGTGTCGTTGTGGTTGTCGTTCGCCGCGGACATCAAGAGGCTGGGAGAACATGATGAACAAGATGCTGGCGGTAGTACTGGTCGCGGGGATGGTTCTGGTCGGGTGCGGGTCATCCGACGAAGGTGATGAGGAGAACGTCGTGACGTCCGGTTCGAATGAAACTGTCAAGATCGCCGTCGCCTGGTCGTCCGATCCGTGCGCCGCGACGGCGGCAACCGAAGCGACCAAGAAGGCGATCGCCGCCGTCGGCGGGAAGGCCAAAGCCGTTGCCTTCTACACCTACTACCAGGACGCGGACTTCGTCCCGGACGAGAAGAACCAGGCCACCGCGTGCAAGGCGGACATCGCCGCCGAAGACGCCGCGGCCAAGGCGGTCAACGACGCCTGCGACGGGGCGCCGAACATCGGCTGTCGTGCGCGCCCGCTGTGCAACGGCGGGACGCTGCTGAAAAACGCCATCGCGGTAATGGCTATCGCTGGCGACGGCGCGTCGGTCGCGACGGTCAAGACGGCGATCCAGGACGATCGCCTGGCCACCGGCAAGGCCATCGCCGACGCGATGAAGGACGTCAAGGATCTCAAGCTGGTGCTCGCGCTGGCCGAGATGCGCCTGAGCTTCGAGACCAAGGACGGCGTCAGCGTCGAGGACTTCATCAAGGGTGTTCTGGGCGGCGCGCCGGCGGGCACGACGCTGTTCGGAGGCAACTCGATGCCCGACGACATGGCGTCGGCCGGCGGCATGGCGGGAAAGCAGTTCTTCAACGGCGAGGCCCTCAAGGGCCACGTCGTCGCCCTCGGCATCGGCGGGCCGTTGGTGTCGTTCGGCAACCACGCCAACGAGTTCACCCCGTCGGCCAAGACCGCGAAGGTCACGAAGACCAGCGGCAAGTGGATTGTCACGCTGGACGGCAAGCCGGCCGAAGGCGTCTACCGCGAGATGAGCGGCATGACCGCCGACGACGAACTGTCCAGCGACTGGCTGCACCCGATCGGCGTGAGTTTGGGCGACGGCAAGAACTACACGCGGATGGTCCTGAACTGGGTTGCCGATGGCAAGGACAAGGACGGCAAGGCCGTCGACGTGCCCGACGGGTCGCTGATGTTCGTGGCGCCGGTTGTCGAGGGCACGGAGATCTTCTGCCTGGCCTGCCAGCAGAAGCCCGAGCCCATCGTCGCCTCGGCCAAGACCACCGTCGCAGAGTCCGCCGCCGCCGCCAAGGCCGCCGGGGCCACCCCGTCAGTGCTCCTGCTGAGCAACTGCTGCGCCCGCGGCATGCGGCTGCGAACGTTCGGCGGGTTCGGCACGAATGACGAGATCAAGCTGGCGGTTGCCCCGGCCCTCGGCGCCGACGTGCCGATCTTCGGCTTCTATGCCTGGGGCGAACTCGGCCGCATCAAGGGCGACTACCAGGGCATGGACCACCAGTACCAGCAGCATACGTTTGTATCGAACCTCGTAGGCATTAAGTAGACCCGTGCCGACAGGCACACAACCGAGAGGATCAGAATGATGAGAATCCGAACAGCAGTAACGATTGCAGCAGTAGTGGCGCTGATGGCGATGGCAAGCCCGGCGTGGGCGGCCTGCGGGGCCTGCGGGCCCGCGGCGCACAGCCACGCGATGGGCATCGGCGTGGGCCATTCCGAAAACGAAGACCTCGCCAAGGCCGGTGACGAGGCCGCCAAGCAGGCCAAGGCCGGCCTCAAGAGCAAGACCGCCGAGGTCGTGCTGGTCTTCGGGCGGAACAACACCAAGCAGGACGCCCAGAGTCAGCAGGCGATGCTCGACGCGGTGGCCAAGCACTTCCCGGCCAAGATCATCTACGGCTGCAGCGCCTACAACGCGATCACGCCGACCAGTCCGGCCGGCACGGTGGGCGTGTTGGCCCTGACCGGCGTGCATGCCGACGCGGCCCTGATGCCCGTCAAAGGCAAGGACCTCGAAGGGTGCGGCAGGAAGATCGGCGAGGCGCTGAAGCCCGCGGTGGCCAAGAACAAGGGCCACGGCCAGTTCATGGTCCTGATCGGCGACGCCCACTACCCGATCAACCAGAAGCTGATCGACGGCGTCTGCGGCGTGCTGGGCAAGACCTTCCCGATCTCCGGCGGGGCCGCCAAGGGCGGGCTGACGTACTGCAAGGGCAAGGTCTACAAGAAGAGCAACCTCGGCCTGCTGATCAGCGGCGACTTCACGTGCGGCTTTGCAATCAAGAAGGCCAAGACGAAGGAGCCGATGGACGTGGTCAACGCCGCCGGCGAGGCGTTCACCAAGGCCGTCGCGGGCAAGAAGGACAAGCTGCAGATGGTCTTCGCCTTCGACTGCGGCGGGCGGCGCGGGCAGATGAAGGACAAGCGCCCCCTCGAGGTCGTCCAGATGAAGGAAGCGGCCGGCAAGGCGCCGATCTTCGGCTTCTACGGTTCGGGCGAGACCGGACGCGACGGCAACGACGCGCCGCCCAAGGGCGTAGGCTACCACATCTGCGCCGCGGCGATCTTCAAGAAATAGACACTGTCGTTCTTTCCACGTTTGACGGCGGGCGAGGTTTA
>CAZVEV010000182.1:0-12359 GCA_964625865.1 uncultured Planctomycetaceae bacterium
GCTGCCCCGTCAGAGAAGAATCACAGGCCCCAATGGACCTGAACGGTTACGAAAAGCGGAGTTTTTTTTCTCTCAGCGCGGGCCGGCGCGATTCAAGCGATGGGGACGGGCACTGGAGATCAGGTCCCGGACTTGATCTCTGAGATGTCGGATTTGAGATCTGAGATTTCAGATCGTGCATCGGTGCGGGGCTGGCGGTTGCGAGTTGGGCTACTTGACGGACGCGGAAACGTCAAGAATCAACCGTCTAGAATTTACAGGCTTGTCCGGCGGGAGAGAGGTTTACACTGTCACGGGTGTAAAGCAGGCCCGTGTCGGAACAAACGCGACAACACTATTCTTAAGTCATGATTCAGACAGAGGATAGAGTCGCCCTTCCGGCGGCGGAACGCGGGGGACCAGCAGGTTTACACCGGCGAGAGTGTAAACCCCTGTAAACCGCGCGGGGCGAGATTCGCAGGATCACTTTTTGTCGGGCGGCGGGTCGTTTACGGCGTGGAGGCGCTTGATCCGGGGGGCGGTGCGGACCTTTACCGGAACGGGGAATCGGCTGCCGCGCCCGGACGGCGGATCGGGGATCTGGCGGACCTCCTCGTCGCCGCGATAGACGCAATTGCAGTCGACCCAAGCGATTAGACGACGCAGATCCTCTCCGGTGACGCGGACCTTGTTGTGCTTGCCGTTGGTGACCCACTCGATCAGCGGACTGGTCGAAGCGAGCATCGTCATGGGCTTGAGAGGTCCGTAGTTCCTGTTGCGCTCAACGTTCATGCATCCTGCCAGACCGAGGGCCTTGCCCTTGCCCGCGGGGACGGGTCCGCCCCAAGCGCGTCCGACCAGCGTGAGGTACGGCTCCTTGAAAGGCAGAAGTTTCGGGTCGGTGATGCCCCGCTCGGCTACGCCGCCGCGGAGGGTTAAGTCAAGCTTCTTGCGTCCTTTGCCGTTGCCCTGGTGACACTTGCCGCAGTACTTGTCCAGGACGGGCTGGCAGAAGCGTTCGTAGCTGACCGACACCTCGGCGCCCCACGGCGGGGGGGTAAGGTCTTCCGCCGGGCGGACCAGGCGGGGACGCTCGGGCTTGGACTGCGGGCTGACGTGGTGCATGGCGTGGCAGCCGAGGCAGCCTCGCGTCTCGCCGGGCATCACGCCGGTGAACGAACGCATGATCTGGATACAGCGGTACTTATCGTCGAGCAGTTGGAAGTGCAGGGCCTGGCCCGAGGGGACCTTGAAGGCGACCGATCCGTCGGGGGCGATGGGGGTGGTCCCGAGGATTCGCTTGACGCCGTCTTCCTGGATGACCGAAATCACGGGCCCCGAGTGGCGCCACGACTTGTAGCCGAACGAGTAAGTCTTGGCGTCCATCTGTATGACGCGAAGGTACTTAGCCTTTCCCTTGGGCAGGTCGTCTACGCCCTGGTAGACGTTGGCGCTGAACAGGGCGCCGCCGGCGGCAGGCTGCCCCGGCTCGGGCCAGGCGACGCGATCCGGACGGGCCAGGGGCTTGGCTCGTGGGCGCAAGGGACGAGCGTACCAGGCGTTATGCAGCCCCGCGTAGATCAACTCGCGATTACCGTGGATGTCCATCAGGAACAGATCGAACGGTCCGTTGTTCTTTCGGGCGGCCGAGACGAGAAAGTCTTCGGAGCCCAGCGGATACGGGCAGCGATACGACCAGAACCTGCCCGCGGCGTGATACTTGGGCGAGGTCACGGGATTCGGCCCGGGGGAGTCGCCCGACTCGGGCCAGCGGAGGTCGGCGGTGACCTTGGTGATCCCGTTGGGGTAGTCCAGCCCGCGGGTTACGTCGAGAATGCCGATGCATCCGGTCATCACGTTGTGGTGTCCGACGCCGGCGAACATGACCTTGGTCGTGCCCGGGATCGGGCGGGCCTCCCAGATCACGTCGGGGTGGGCGCTGGCGTTGCCCCAGTAGACGCTCAGTCCCGTCCCATCGGGGTTGATCGTCCAGAGCTTCTGCAGGCGCCACAGGGGCCTCTCGGTATACTCCCACCGCGTGTAGAGCACGCGTCCGTCGGGCAGGAGGCATGGGGTGTAGTCCGGCTCGTTGTTGCGGGAGATGATGCGGATATCGCGTCCGTCGGCGTCGCAACGGGCCAGCACGGTGGAGGCCGACGGGGGCAGGCAGCGGACGTAGGTGTTGCCCCGCGAGGTCGAGAACAGGATCTGCCCATCGGGCAGGTAGATCGGGTCCATGTCGTCGTAGTCGCTGTTGGTCAGTTGGCGCAGCCCCTTGCGATCGACGCCGACCTCGTACAGGTGGAAGCTTCGCTGGTCGGCCGGCTTCATGCCGAAGACGACCCGCTTGGCGTCATACGACAGGTCCATCCGCATGATGTAGCCGGTCTCGGGCGGCACCAGAACGCGCTCGGCGGCGTCGGGCTTGAGCCCGTCGAGGACCAGCAGGCGGCTGCCCGCGCGATCGCGGTAGTTGTACCCGTTTCGGTGGGCCGACTCGTGGACGCCGGCGTAGGAGGGGGTATCGGCGAGCAGGAGCTTGTCGAAGTTCACCAGCGGATTGGCGAAGGTGATCTTGCGTTTGACGCGGCGAACGGCGAGGTAAAGCTCGCGCGCCGCGTCGCTGTCGTCGTCGGGGGGCAGGGCCTTGAGCTTGGCTTCCAGGGCGGTCAGTTCGCGCAGTTCGCCCGTCAGTTTGGGACCGTTCTTGGCGGCTGACAGGCGGGTCGCCAGTTCGCGTGCCCAGCCGATCTCCTTCAGCGATCGCGCGGGCGTGGGGGTGTCGTCAGCCTGGTAGAGCCAGTCGGCCTCGATGAGTTTGCGGGCCTGTTCGGCGGTCAGGGGTTCCTTGCGGGTTCGCACGCCGGTAGCGGGCAGGCCCAGCCCGGCCGCTCGTCCGACCTGGCGTCCCCAGGGACCGGTGTTCATCGGTCCGAGGACTTTCGCCTTGGTCCAGCGTGAATCGTCGAATGAGTTGCCCGCCCATCCGGGTGCGGCTTTTTGGGCGGTTTTCCACGCCGCGTCGGTCACGAGAGTGAGTTTGGACTTGTCGGCGAGTTGGACGTTGACCCAGGCGATAAGCCCGGCCGGGCCTGCGCCGTGGTTGGTCGCCGAGATGGCGATGACGTTTCGCCCGGCGGTCAGCCGCTTGGTGATGTCGAACGTTTCGACCTTGTTCCACCCCGTCTTGGCGCGAGCGACAAGCTCGCCGTTGACGTAGACCACGCTGCGGTCATCGGCGGTCACCATCAGGTGCGCTCGGGCGATCTTCGCCTTGGGAGGCACGACGATCGCACCGCGGAAGTACCGCGTACCGGCGGGGGCCCGCTTGATCGGGTCGCCCTCGGGATACCAGATCCACCGCGCCGCGGCGGGCACGCGGTTTCGCCCCCGCGCCGGCGCCACGCTTGCCACAGTCGCCAGAACCACCACCACGCCCGCCATCGCACTTCGCATCGTTCGACTCATCCGCATTCTCCAGGTTCAACCACGTACCGTAACGATACATCATAGTCGCCGTTTGCGGCCTGTCGACCGCTACGGGCAATGGTCCGTCCGACAGGGAGGAAACCCCGTTAACG
This sequence comes from uncultured Planctomycetaceae bacterium, assembly GCA_964625865.1. GTDB lineage: Bacteria > Planctomycetota > Phycisphaerae > SM23-33 > SM23-33 > CAZVEV01. The sequence continues at coordinate 3,561 of CAZVEV010000182.1, forward strand.
GGGGAAGGTTACTGTCCGAATGACATCGGCCGAAGCCCACGACCGCGACGGCGCGCAGACGAGTCCCGTGTCGGAAGCTCTCTTCGCTTGCCACGGGCCCATCACACGCATTAACACAGGCGGTTCTCGCGATTTAGTTGAGGTTTTTCGGATAGCGTTTCAGCAGACGTATGGTATGATGTGCGTCTGGAGTGAACGCCCATGAACCACGCTGTACAGTCGGAACCCGGGAGGGTTGCAGTGCTTGAGATGCTGGAGCCGCGCCTGCTGCTTTCAGGCGGGCTGCTGATCACGGAGTTCATGGCCGACAACGCCACGACTCTGGCGGACGGAGACGGCGAATACTCCGACTGGATCGAGATCCACAACCCCACCGCGGCGGCCGTGCCGCTGGCGGGATGGCACCTGACGGATGACAGTTCCGACCTGACGAAATGGCCCTTCCCGGTGATGTCGATCGATCCGGACGAGTACCTTGTCATCTTCGCCTCGGACAAGGACCGCCGCGACCCGGCAGGCGAGCTGCACACCGACTTCGCCCTTAGCGCTGACGGGGACTACCTGGCGCTGACCTACGACGACCAGGCAACCGTTACCCCCGTCCACGAATACGCCCCGACATTCCCGGTCCAGCACACCGACGTGTCCTACGGGCTGGGCAACCACTACTTCGCCACCGCCACGCCGGGGGCCGCAAACTCCACGGTATACCTCCAGTTCGTCGCCGACACGACGTTCAGCATCGACCGCGGGTTCTACGATACGCCGATCGACGTGGCCATCACCACCGACACGCCGGACGCGACGATCTACTACACCACCAACGGGTCCGAGCCGTCGGAGGTAAGCGGCACGGAGTACACGGCGCCGGTGACGATCAGCCAGACCACCGTCCTCCGCGCGGCGGCGTTCAAGGCCGACCACGTCCCGTCCAACACCGACACGCAGACGTACATCTTCGTCGACGACGTGGTGACCCAGTCGTCGGACGGCTCGGCCCCGGCGGCGGGCTGGCCGACCAGCAATATCAACGGGCAGAGGATCATCTACGGCATGGACCCGGATATCGTGGGCGGCTACAACACCGTCCAGGAGGTCACCAACTCGCTGCTGTCCCTGCCGTCGCTCTCGCTGGTGACGGACCTGGACCACCTGTTCGATCCGTCGACCGGTATCTACGTCAATGCCACGCAGGACGGCCAGGACTGGGAGCGTCCGGCCTCGCTGGAACTGCTCTATCCCGACGGCGCCTCGGGGCCGGGCTTCCCCGACGGGACCGACGACGGGTTCCAGGTCGAGACCGGCATGCGGATTCGCGGCGGATACAGCAGGCAGGACGCGAATCCGAAGCACGCGTTCCGCCTGTTCTTCCGCGAGGAATACGGCGACGCGAAACTCGAGTATCCCCTGTTCGGCGACGAGGGGGCCGACACGTTCGACAAGATCGACATTCGGACCTCGCAGAACTACTCGTGGGCGTTCGGCGGGCCCAACAACAACACGATGGTGCGCGAGATCTTCTCGCGTGACACCCAGGGCGCCCTGGGCCAGCCGTACAAGCGCGGGCGGTACTACCACCTCTACATCAACGGCGTCTACTGGGGCGTCTTCCAGACCGACGAGCGGTCCGAGGCGAGCTACGGCGAGACGTACTTCGGCGGCGACCGTGACGACTACGACGTGGTCAAGCACAACGACAACTACACGGTGTTCGCCACCGACGGGACGATGGACGCCTACACGCGCCTGTGGCAGGCGACGCTCGACGGCTACGCCGACAACGCCGATTACTACCGCGTCCAGGGCATGAACACCGACGGCACGCCGAATGCAGCGTACGAAAGGCTGCTCGACGTCGACAATCTGATCGACTACATGCTCATCACGTACTACACCGGCGACAAGGACGGGCCGGCCACGCGGTTTGTGGCGCCCAAGGTCAACAACTTCTTCGGCGTCTACAACAGGGTCAACCCCGACGGACTCAAGTTCTTCGAGCACGACTCGGAGCACTCGCTGGGCACGGGCGAGAACAATATGGTCTCCCCCCTGGTCAGCGGCGATTCGCGCCGAGAGCAACTGCAGTACTTCAATCCGCACTGGCTCCACGAGCAGCTCTGCGCGAACGACGACTACGAGCAGCGCTTTGCCGACCGCCTCTACGAGACGTTCTACAACGGCGGGGTGTTCACCGACGAGGCGGTCCTGGCCGCCATCAACGCCCGCGCCGACCAGGTCAGCCAGGCCATGATCGCCGAGTCCGCCCGATGGGGCGACACCAAGACCCATCCGCCCAAGAACCACGCCAGTTGGGTCACCGACGTCAACGAGGTCAGGAACTGGATCGTCAACCGCAACGACACCGTCCGCAGCCAGGTCGAGGCCGTCGGGTGGTTCGCGGCCACCGATCCGCCGACGTTCAACCAGCACGGCGGGCCCGTCGATGCCGGATTCGAGGTCACGCTCAACGCCCCGGCTGGAACCATCTGGTACACCACCGACGGGTCGGACCCGATGGGCGCCGACGGCCAGCCCTCACCTGCCGCGCAGGAGTTCATTCCCGGCTCGGGCCAGAACCTGACGCTGATCGCCGCCGGCAACGGCGCGGGCGCCGGGGCGACCTGGACATACCTCGACGACGGGTCGGACCTCGGGGCGGCCAACTGGCTCGACCACGGCTACAACGACGGCGCATGGGGCTCCGGGCCGGGCCCGCTGGGCTATGGCGACACGGGACGACACGCCACCACCGTCAGCTACATCGACACCGACACGGGCACGGCCGGCGTGCAGAAGAACATCACGACGTACTTCCGCCACACGTTCACCGTAACCGACGTCGACGAGATCACGGACGTGACGCTGCGAGTCGTCCGCGATGACGGCGCGATGGTCTACGTCAACGGGGGCACGCCCAAGCGCACCAACATGCCGGGCGGCACGGTGACCTACACCACCACCGCCAGCGACGTCATGGGCGGCAGCGAAGAGACGGCGTGGCATACGCTGACGATGGACCCGACCGAACTGGTCGAGGGCGACAACGTCATCTGCGTCGAGATCCACCAGGTCAGCTCCGGAAGCAGCGACATCAACTTCAACCTGGAGTTGACCGCCGTCAGGACGCAGACCGTCGACCCGATCGTATTGACCGAGTCGGTCCTGATAAACGCCCGCGCCTGGGACACCGACTGGTCGGCCCTGGCCTCGGCGCAGTTCATGGTCGGACCGCAGGCGGCGGCGGGGAATCTCGCCATCACAGAACTGAACTACCACCCGTATGACCCGACGGTCGCGGAGTTGGCCGTCGACCCGACGTTCACCGACGACAGCTTTGAATTCGTCGAGTTGAGGAACGTCAGCACCGAGCGGATCGAGCTGACGGACACGGCGTTTGTCGGCGACGTGACGTTCACCTTCGGCGCCGGCGGGAACACGTACCTCGACCCGGACCAGTACGTCGTCCTCGCCGCCAACCAGGCCGCATTCGAGGCGCGGTACGGCCTGGGCGTAAGCCTGGACGGACTGTACACCGGCGCGTTCGGAAACGGCGGGGACACCGTCACGCTGGTGGATCGATTCGGCCAGACGATTCTCGACTTCACCTACGACGATGACGGCGGCTGGCCCGGACGGGCCGACGGCAAGGGCTCAACGCTCGAAGTCGTCAACACCTCAGGCAACTACGCCGACGACGACAACTGGCGATCCAGCAGGGAATACGGCGGGACGCCCGGGACGGTGCCGTGGGCGACCTCCGATATCGTCATCAACGAGGTGCTCTCCAAGCCCTTGCCGGGGGAGGGCGATGCGATTGAACTGTACAACACCACCGGCGCCGATATCGACGTCGGCGGATGGTTCCTCACCGACGACAATGACGACTACACCGCCTTTGAGATTCCTGCCGACACGATTATCGCCGACGGAGAGTATCTCGTCCTGACGCGCGGGACGGACTTCTCGTTCGGGCTGGCCGCCTCGGGCGACGAGGTCTGGCTGGTCGAAGCCGACTCGTCGGGCAAGCTCCTGCGCTTTGCGGACCACGTCGAGTTCGGCTCGGCCCTGGCAGGCGTCTCCTTCGGACGCTGGCCCAACGGGTCCGGCGATCTGGTGATGATGAAGCAGGTGACCCTCGGGGCCGAAAACTCCCTGCCGCGCATGGGCAGCATCGTCATCAACGAGATCCACGCGAACCCGGACGTCAAGACCGACCCCGTCGAGTTCATCGAACTCTACAATGCCGGCCCGGCCGAGGTGGACATCTCCGGCTGGTACTTCTCCGACGGGATCTCCTTCGTCTTCCCGGAAGATACGGTGATGGCGTCCGGCGAGTTCCTGGTGATCTCGGAAGACCCGACGGCCTTGCAGGCCAAGTACGGTGTGTCTTCGCTGGGGCCGTACACGGGCCAACTCTCCAACGAGGGCGAGAGAGTCACGCTGGCCGAGGCCGACGGCACGGAGCAGGACGAGGTGGACTACGGGCTGGGCTTCCCCTGGCCGACCGTAGGCGACGAGCCGGGATACTCCATCGAGTTGATCAATCCGACGCTCGACAACGACCTTGGCGGGTCGTGGCGGGCGTCGACGGGATCGGCGGGCACCGAGACGATTATTTTCGAGGTCGGCAGCCAGTGGCGGTACTTCGAGGGCACGGCCGAGCCGTCGGCCACGCAGGGCCAGTGGCGCACCATCGGCTTTGATGACGCGGCGTGGACGGAGGCGGGGGCGGCAATCGGGTATGGCGAGGACTTCATCGTCACGCCGCTGGCGATGTCGGGAAACTACACGTCGGTCTACTTCCGCAAGGAGTTTGAACTGACGGCCGCCGAGATCGCGGGCATCACCGCGCTGCTGCTCGAAGCCCAGTATGACGACGGCATCAACGTGTGGATAAACAACACGCACGTTCGCGGCCTGAACGTCAGCGCCGACGAACTGCCCTACACCGCCACCGCCGGGGATGCGATCGAAAACGTCAACTACGTCCCGCTCGATCTGGTCAGCCCGGCCCCGGCAAGCTACCTGGTGGACGGCACGAACGTGATCGCCGTTCAACTGCTCAATTCGAGCCTGACGGGCAGTTCCGATGCGTTCTGGGACGCAAGGCTTCTGACCGGCGCCGGCGGCGACCCCGGCGTGACGCCCGGCGCGGTCAACTCCGTCTACTCGGCCGCTGCGGCCCCGCAAATGCGACAGGTCGCCCACGGGCCCGACCAGCCGGTGGCCGGGCAGGACGTCACCGTCACCGTCAAGGTCACCGATCCCGACGGCGTGGCGGGGGTCACGCTCGACTACCAGCTCGTCAATCCGGGCGACTACATCGCCCTCGACGACCCGCACTACGGGACCGACTGGACCACACTGACGATGCTCGACGACGGGACGGCCGGTGATGCCGACGCGGGCGACGACGTGTACACCGTCGTCCTGCCCGGAACGCTCCAGACCCACCGCAGGCTCGTTCGTTACCGCATCACCGCTGTCGACGCCGGCGGCGCATCGGTCACGGGCCCCTACACAGACGACCCCCAGCCGAACTTCGCCTACTTCGTCTACGACGGCGTGCCCGACTGGACAGGCTCGGCCCAGCCCGGCGTCGAGCCCGACGTGGTCTACGACTCCGATGCGCTCGAAGCGGCGGCTGTCTACCACCTGATCACCACGCAGACGGCCCACGAGGAATCGCAGTACATCCCGGATTCGTCGGCGGGCAAATACGGCGGCAGCGACTACAAGTGGCTCGGAACGCTCGTCTATGACGGCGAGGTCTACGACCACGTTCACTATCGCGCACGCGGCGGGGTCTGGCGATACGCGATGGGCAAGAACATGTGGAAGTTCGACTTCAACCGGGGTCACTTCTTCGAGGCGCTCGACGATTACGGCAGTCCCTATGCGACGACGTGGGACAAGCTGAATTTCTCGGCGATCATCCAGCAGGGCAACTTCGGCCAGCGCGGCGAGCAGGGCCTGTTCGAGGCCGCCGGCTTTGCCCTGCACAACATGGCGGGTAACGCCTCGCCCAAGACGCATTACGTCCACTTCCGCATCATCGAGAGCGCCGACGAGGCCCCCACCGGCTACAGCGACGCCCAGTACGACGGCGACTTCCAGGGGATGTATCTCGTGCTCGAACAGCCCGACGGACGACTGCTCGACGAGCACGACATGCCCGACGGCAACCTCTACAAGATGGAGGGCGGCACGGGAACCCTCAACAACCAGGGCCCCACCCACCCGACCGACAAGTCGGACCTCAACGCGTTCATGAACGCCTACAAGAACAACCCCACCCAGCAGTGGTGGGAGGACAACCTCGATCTCGAGGACTACTACAACTTCCGCGCGATGGCGATGGCTGTCCACGACTACGACATCCACGCCGGGAAGAACTACTTCTACTACCACAATCCCGATACCGACAAGTGGTCGGTCATCAACTGGGACCTCGACCTCTGCTGGACCACCACCTACAACGGCGGGGGCGGCAGGGGACCGCTGAACGACTACGTCTTCGACATCCCGCAGTTCAAGACCGACTACAACAGCCGCGTTCGCGAACTGGTCGACCTGCTGTTCAACGTCGAGCAGACCGGCATGCTGCTGGACGAGATGGCCTCGTTCATCTACACGCCGTCCCAGCCCTCGCTCGTCGACGCCGATCGCGCCATGTGGGACTACAACCCCATCATGACCTCCGGCTACGTCAACAGCTCGAAGTCCGGCGCGGGGCGGTATTACGGCAACTCCCCCACCGACGACTACGCGGGCATGATCCAGATCATGAAGGATTACACCGCCAACAAGGTCAGCTCGTATCTCGGCGGCGGGAACTTCGATCCCAAGGTCGCCTCCGACGAAGGCGACCAGCCCGACACGCCCACGCTGACCTACCTCGGCGTGGCCGGGTACCCGATCGACGGGCTGGACTTCCAGTCCTCCGCCTTCGCCAGCGACTCGCCCGGCGCGTCGTTCGCGGCGATGGAGTGGCGCATCGCACGCATCACCGACACTGCCGACCCGGGCTACGACCCCTATGCCGTCGCCCCACGCTACTACGAAATCAACGCCGACTGGGAAAGCGGCGAACTGACCATCTTCGACGATACCGCCACCGTGCCCGGTCAGGACCTGCTCGCCGGCCAGACCTATCGCGTCCGCGTCCGAATGAAGGACGACTCGGGCCGGTGGAGCCACTGGTCAGACCCCGTCCAGTTCGTCGCCGGCGCCCCGGCCGGCCCGGTCGTCACCGACCTGAAGGTCACCGAGATAAACTACGGACCGTACGACCCGACGCCGGCTGAACTGGCCACCCAGGACCCCGGCGACACGCCCTTCGAGGCCAAGGACTTCGAGTTCGTCGAACTGCGAAACACCGGCACCGAGACGATCGACCTGACGGGCGTGGAGTTGGCCTCGGCGGTGACGTTCACGTTCCCGGGCGGGTCGCTGGCGGCGGGCGAGCACGTGGTGGTCGTCAAGAACACCGACGCCTTCGACGCGCGCTACGGAACGGGCATCAACGTCGCAGGCGAGTTCAGCGGGAAGCTCAAGAACGAGGGTGAGCAGTTCGACCTGGTCGACCCGTACTCGCGGGGGATCCAGCAATTCACGTACGACAACTCCGGCGACTGGCCCGGGCGGGCGGAAGAAAACGGCAGTTCACTGGAGATCATCGACGTCGGCGGGGACTACGAAGACCCGGACAACTGGCGGTCCAGCAGCGAGTACGGCGGATCGCCCGGGGCCCTCGGGGCGGGGCCGATCACCGACGTGCTGGTCAACGAAGTGCTCGCCCACACCGACTACCCGCTCGTCGACAGCATCGAACTGCACAACACCACCGGCGGCGACATCGACGTCGGCGGATGGTGGATCAGCGACACCACCGGCAATTACCAGATGTTCCAGATCCCCGCAGGAACCACCATCCTCGCCGGCCAGTACGTCATCTTCTACGAGGGCCACTACGTCGGCCAGACGCTCGAGTTCGATCCGGTCAACGAGTTCGGCGGCCCCGGCGCGGGCGACTTCAGTCTCAGCGGGACCACCGGCGACGACGTGTGGCTGCTCAAGGCCGACGGAACGGGCAAGCTGACGCACTTCATGGACCGCGTCGAGTTCGACTCGACGGCCAACGGCGAATCGCTGGGCCGCTGGCCCAACGGGTCCGGACCGCTGTATCCGATGGTCAGTATCACCCCCGACGCAGCCAACAGCGGCCCGCGCGTGGGCCCGACGGTTATCAGCGAGGTCATGTACAATCCGCCCGATCCCGACGGCGTGGGCGTCGGCATCGATCCGTTCGACCTGGAGTTCATCGAGATCACCAATCCCGGCCCCGGGGTGGTAGACCTCTGGGAGACCTACGATATCGGCGGCACGCCGACGGATGTGCCCTGGAAGGTCGAGGGGTTCGAGTTTGCCGTGGGTACCACGCTGGCCGCCGGCGAAGCGATGGTCGTGGTCGGCTTCAGCCCAACCGGCGAGCCGACCAAGCTGGCGGACTTCAAGACCCACTACGGCATCACCGATCCCAGCGTTCAGATCGTCGGCCCGTTCGACGGGGTGCTCGACAACGGCGGCGAAACCGTCCGTCTCAAACGTCCCGACGAACCGCCGGCCGAAGATCCGGGCTACAGGCCCTACCTCCTCGTCGACGAAGTGATCTACGACGACGTGACGCCCTGGCCCGAGGGCCCCGACGGTACGGGCGATTCTCTCACGCGACAGGGCACGGACCTCTGGGGCAACGATCCGGCCTCCTGGACGGCTGCGACGCCCAGCCCGGGGGCT
>CAZVEV010000183.1:0-12351 GCA_964625865.1 uncultured Planctomycetaceae bacterium
CGACGTGATAGACGTACACGTGCGAGATGTTCAGCGGCTTGCGCTTGACCAGCAGGATGTCGGTGAAGCCCAGTTTGCCGTTCAGCAACTCCTCGCGCAGCGCGCGGGCCGCCGGTGTCCGCTCGTTGGGCGGCGTCCGCATGATCGCGAGGTGCTTGTCCGTCAGCGGCGTGGCGAAAACGCCGATCTCCGAGGCGCCGGGGTTCGGAGAGTTCGGATGCGCCGAGAGGAACTTGATGTGGATCTTCGTGACCTTGCAGGCCGGGAAGCTGATCCGCTGGGGGCCGTAGCGGTGGGCCAGCTTGCCGCGAACGACCGGGGTCTTGGCATCGTTCAGGTAGACCTCGTAGTCCTTGAAGTTCTCCAGGATCGGGCTGTTGGTGCGGCACCAGTACACGATCTGCGCCGCGGTGACGGGCTTGGGCCACTGCAGCGTGAAGTGACCGTCCTGCGTGCCCTTGACCGCCCAGTCGCCGTCGCCGCCCACCGCGTTTCGCGCCCGGTAATTCCCGTCGAACTCGCTGCTGGCCGACACCTTCGCCTTCGGCGCCAGGTTCTCCGGGAGCTTGTCGGCCGCCACCGCGCCGGCCACACCGGCAAACAGGACCGCACCAATCCCCATGCTCAATACCGACCAGTGAATCGCCGCACGATATCGCATCACATGCTCCTTTGGCAGTAAACGTGTCTTCCGCGTCAGGCCATCCCCTCCATTATGCCATCCGCCCCCCCTCCGCGCCTACCGCGATACCTCAGTGCCGTACGCTCGATCTAGATGACCCTCCACGTCAAGCCATCACTTCCTCGGCTTGGATTTCGGCTCGGGGGGGAACATGTCCTTTTGGGCGAAGATGGCGATGTAGTGGTACGTGCCGGTCATCATCTCCACGCGGAGGGGGACCCAGCCGGCCTGTTCGGCCTGAAGGATCAGGCGGCTCAGCAGCGTGCCGTGATTCCCCGCCGCCATGCCGTTCTCGGTGTACTTCTCGATGATCACCACCCGCCCGGTCGCCTTGACGACCGTCCGCAGGTGTTTGAGGTAGTCCACCCGCTTGCCCTTGGGCAGGTGGTGATACGTCTGGGACAGGAATGCCACGTCGCACGAGTTGGCGGCCAGACCCGTCCCGTCGGTCTTGCAGAGGTACGGCTTGACCTGCGTGACCGAGGCGAACTTCTTCTTCAGCCGGTCGACCATCTTCTTCGAGACCTCGGCTGCGTGGACGGTCCCCGTGGTGCCGACGGCTCGGGCCATCCGCTCGACCCACCAGCCGTCGCCGGCCCCGATGTCCACGATCGCGTCGCCCGCCTTGAGGTCCAATTCCTTGAGGATGTACGCGCTCTTGGTGCGATAGGGGTAGCTCTTGGCCCCCGTGCGCCGGTGCATGGTCGGCTCGGCGATCCGCGTGGTCTTGTCCGACTCGGCGCCGGCCGGCCCGGCGGGGGCAGCCGACAGCGCAACGAACATCACGACGACCGCAAGGCGCTGGACTCTTCTCACGATGCAACTCCTTATCTCGCGCGCTGCCGTATCGGCCCTCCCTCGGCGCAGCGACACACAGACCCCCGCGCCCGCACCGGCGGACCTCGCCGGTGTTGACTGAGCATTGTCCCGCCCGGCAGGTCGTGTGTCAATGAGCGGGTGCCACCGTCCTCCGCACACCGGGCCCGTGCCAGATTGACCTGTCGCAGGGTGCCGTGGCCTGACGCGAAGCGGCAACCACGACTCCTTGTATGAAGAAGACGTGGTTTCCGCTTCGCGTCAAGCCACGGCACCCGCGCGTAGCGCGGTAGCCCTACGGTCTACCCGCCCGCCTTGGCGCGGATCTTGTCGTGGTGGCGCGACATGTAGTAGAACGACTTGGTCACGCTCAGTTCGCCGAGGCAGAACTGGAAGGCGATGCGGTATCCGCCGCGCGGCCACTTGACGTTCTTCAGGCCCAGCGCGTTGACGACGGTCGAGACGGTCTGGCCGGGCTTGAGGACCGCTGACTTCGGGGCGGCCTTGACGCCTTTGGCGCCGGGGACCGGGCGAGCGGTGCCCTGGCAGAGGATCGCCAGCGACTCGTTCCAGAGAATCGTCTTGCCGTCGGTCAGCAGGGCTGACACGGTCAGGGGCTTGTCGGTCTCGTTGGTCACGATGATGCGGTACTCGCCGTCGCCGTCGGGATTGGTCCACTTGATGCGCTTGGGCGGATCGACGGGCTCGACCTTCAGGCTCACGCCCGCCCCGGCCATCAGCGCCGGACGCCCGGTGACGCTGCACTTGGGCGTGCCGGCAGGGGCCTTCGCGCCGGCCGGCCAGGCGCCCTTGCCCAGCGCGGCCCACGGCGAGACCAGCTTGCCGCCTTTTCGCGACCAGCCCAGCGGGAGGCTTGTGGCGTCTTTGGCAGTGGCGAGTAGCTTATCGCTCGCCTCGGCGATGTACGTGACGCGCACCGAGCCGCGGCTTCGCTCGGCGGCCACGATGCACAGCTTGCCGGTCGGGAACGTCGGGCGCTTGACCTGGCGGGCGCTGTGGTGGGCGATCACTTCCTCGCCGGCCTTGTATGTCCCGCGCAGGGGCGTCTTGACCGACAGGGTCAGCGTGTGGCCGTAGATGGGCGGCATGGACATGGCGACCGGTCCGGCCTGCACCTTGGTCAGCTTGGCGGTAAAGACGATCTGGGCCTTCTGGAACGTCGCGACGGTATCGACGGGCTTGGGCTTGCCCGGCATGGGGCGCCTGCCGGGCATGGGGCGTATGGCCGGTCCCCGCGCCACAGCGCCGATGCACATCGAGAGAACTATCACCAGGGATATCAGAATGTTTGGACGCATAAGGTCTTCCTTTCTGCTCGTGAGAAAGGGGACTGGCTCCCGTCTTCGGGTGCCTGTCCCCTCTTCTCCAGACGACAGCGGGAAGAAGGGGACAGGCACCGCGGACGGAGCCAGTCCCCTTTTCCCTTCCTTTCAAATCAGAAACCACCGTTCCCGTCATCAGACGCCCGATCATACGGCAGGTTCCCTGAATCCGAAAGGAATCGTGCGCCGTCGATCAGTCGCTTTCGGGTTTCTTGCAGCCGCAGCGGCACAGGCAGGTGCAGCCGAACAGGCAAATCGCCAACAGCAGGCCCACCACACACAGGCCCGTGGCGGGTTTGGCGAGCAATCCGAGGGCTTCCTTGGCCTTCCCGGTAGAGCCCATGCCCGGCGCCCACATGCCCGCCAGCATCCAGAACATCGAGTACGCCAGTGATCCGGCGCCCAGGGCGGCTGTCGAGATCAGCTTGATCAGGCAGCGCCCGGGCGGCAGGAAGGCCACCAGAATGCACACGCCCAGCGCGATGGCGCCCAGGCCCGAGGCGTGCAGGTGGGCCCGCTTGAAGTAGACCCACGACTTGTCGGTGATCTTCTTCATCTTGGCCTCGTCGCCCTTGTACACGTCGTCCTTGACGGCGGCGGCCTGGTCCTTGATGTAGCCCTTGACGTCATCCTCCCAGCCGCCGAAGGTCGCCCCGAGCCCGAAGGCGTACAGGATCGTAAGCAGCGACAGCAGCACACCGATCTTCACGGGTTTCAAACGGGTCGACAGGTCATCAGTCATGGCTGGGGCCTCATGTCAGCAAGGGGAACAACCCGGTGCGGACCTCCCGCACACGGGGCCGGCGACGATGATTATAGCTCCGCGAGGCGTGGCGACAAGTGGGCGGCGACCGATATCCTTATCGAGCCACGGCACCCGCGACAAGGCGTTTAGCCGCCCCGTAGCCGCCTGCCGTGCCTCTACCCACCCCATACCCCCTCGGCCGGGAGATCGTCGCTTAGGCCGCGGCCTCGTGCGTGCTGAGCGGTTCGGCTGGGCGGGGCGCTGGAATGGAGTGGCTCAACCCCCAGTGCCCGTTCTCCCTGCGTCTGCAGAAGGAAACCACGGCACCCGCTGTAGTTGGTTGTGTCGTGGCGCGCAGGTATTAGGATGCCGCCGGGACCAGGGACTTGCCCTCGTATTCGCCGGTCAGGGTCTTCAGGAAGGACACGATCCGGTCGATCTGGTCTTTCGACAGGTCCTGGCCGTACTGGACGTCGGCCATCACCTTGACGGCGGTCTCGAGGTCCTTGGCTGACGCGTCGTGGAAGTACGGGAACGTCAGGGCGATGTTCTGCAGTGTGGGGACCTTGAACTTGTGCTTGTCGGACTCCTTCTTCGTGAAGTTGGACAGCCCGTTGTCTTCGGTCGTCAGCTTTCCGCCGCGCTGGGCGAAGTAGTCCTTTTCACGTCCCATCGGTTCGAACGACTGGCCGCCCAGGGCCTTGCCGCAGTGGCACGTGGCGCAGCCGTTGTCCTGGAAGAGAGTGTATCCGGCCTGCTCGTCGACGGTCAGGGCGTCGGTCTGGCCTCGCAGGTACTTGTCGAACCGGCTGTTGGGGGTGATCAGCGTCTTTTCGAAGACGGCAATCGCGTCGGTGACGGTGTCCTTGCTCAGCCCGGCGGGGTAGGCCTTGGCGAAGGCGGCCTTGAACGTCGCGTCGGCCTTGAGCTTCGTGATCACGTCGTCCCACTTCTCGCCCATCTCGATGGGGTTCTCGACGGGGCCGGCCGCCTGTTCCTGGAGGTCCTTGGCCCGCCCGTCCCAGAACTGCTTGACGTTGTACAGGGCGTTGAAGACGGTGGGCGAGTTGATGGGCCCGGTCTGGTCCTTGATGCCGGTGGCGACGGCGGCCTGGTCCGTGCCGCCCTTGTCCAGCCCGTGGCAGGACGCGCAGGAGATCGTCGCGTCCTTCGAGAGACGCTTGTCGTTGAACAGCAGCTTGCCCAGGGCCACTTTCGTTGCGTCCTCGTTGTGCTTCTGGGGCAGGGGCTGGATGACCGCGGTGCGGAGGTTTTGGGGCAGGGCGGGGTCGGCGTAGTGAGTGGCGCGGGTCTGGCGGACCCAGTTCAAGATGGCTTTCTCGTCGTCTGCCGACAGCGAGGCGTTCCAGTGCATCATCAGGTAGGGGGCAGGCGGCATGGTGTCCTGCGTGATGGCGTACTCGATCTTGGCCAGCGCCGGCTCGGAGGCCACCTTGGCGCCGGGCGCGAATGACGCGGGCAGGTCGAGATACAACAGGCCGCGGTCGACGTCGGCCTGGATTATCGAGCTGGCCGGCGGGACCGAGGCGTAGAAGGGCAGGCCGGCGTCGTCGGCGTGGCATTGGCTGCACTTGGCCTGGATGATATCGCTGACCTCGGCGAACAGGGGTTCGCCCTTGGTGGCCGCCGCAAGCTTGGCGCTGCTGGGCGGCGCGACCATGAGGTTCGTCACCGGAACGGCCAGGCCCAGCACGATCAGTGCCAGTACCACAATCAGGCATATCCGAAAACGCTTTCCACTCTTTCTCTTGCTCGCCATGTCATGCTCCCGTGGGTTGAAGGTTCAAGGTTGAAAGTTACGGTCCGCCTGGGGCGGACTGAACTGTGTCTCTGTCCGGTTTGTACTTCCGCTCATGCGACGTTGCAAGCGGGGCCACTAACAAGAAAAGGCGTACGCATTATAGGCGAGTTGCCTCTGAGTGCAAAGGAGATCTGTCAAGCGTGTAAAACTCCATCGCGCCGCGCAAGGTGGAACCCGCACCGACGCCCCGTTTAGCGGTCGATCGTCAGATCGACGTTTCCGGCGTACGCGAACAGACCGATACTCGCAATCTCGCCAAGAGACGCCTCGCCGGGGACAAGCGGGACGGAAACCGCCGCGTCGCGCTGGACACGACCGTCCGCAAACGTGTTGCACGCGTACCTGACGACGGTGTATGGTGAGTTGGAAGAACCTGACTCTAATCCGGGGTAGACCGACGTGTTGGAACTTGACCGAATCGAGACGCCCGAAAACGTGGAACTTCAGCGACGGATCGCGGGGATCGGTACGCGGTTCCTGGCCGGGCTGATCGATACGCTCTGGCTGACGCTGATCTGGATCGTGCTGATCATCGTCGTGTTTACTTCAGGGCTCATCTCGGCGTCGATGTTCAGCCCGGAGACGATTCTGGACAGCGGCGTGTGGATGTTGGCCCTGCTGTTTATCGTGTTCTTCGTGATCTACTGGGGATACTTCGCCTTCTTCGAGTTGTGGACCAACGGGCAGAGCCCGGGCAAGAAGTGCATGAAGATCCGCGTGGTGACCGTTGAGGGCTCGGCCGTGTCGTTTGCCAGCGTGGCCATCCGAAGCCTCCTTCGCATTATCGACGTCATGCCGTTCGGATACGCTCTCGGGGGCCTGGTCATGTTCCTCACCAAGCGAGGCCAGCGCCTGGGCGACCTGGCGGCCGGCACGGTGGTCATCAGCGAGGCCGTGCCCGACTACTCGGTCAAGGGCGGGCGCCGCACTGCCGAGATGGCCCCGGCAAGCGTGAAGGTCAACGACGAGACCTGCCGGACCGCCGGCATGACGTCCGAGCAGTATCGGGCGTTGAAGAACTACATGGCCCGTCGCCACCAGTTCCCCCTGGATGTGCGTCAGCGCCTCCTGTTGAAGCTACTGACCCCCGTGCTGAGCCGGCTGCGCGTCACGCTGCCCGACATGACGGTTGCGAGGATGGAGACGTTCGTCAAGCAGCGTCTCTTCAGCGCCCACCTTCGCACAGCCTCGCCGAGCCAGGGCAATCCCCTGGACGCACTGCTTGAGGCCCAGGGACTGAGGGCGTCTGAAGAGGACCGCGCGGAGGATGCGCCATGACGCCGGGCAAGCTGATTGAAACGCGACGCGGCGCGTGGGACCGGCTCGAGGCGCTGATTCGCAAGGCCGGACGAGGCGGCGCCAGGCGCCTCTCGGAGAGCGAACTGCATGAAGTGGTGCGGCTGTATCCGGCGGTGGCCGTCGACGTGGCCCGCGCGCGAATGCTCGGGGCGGACCCGGCGGTTCAGCACCGTGTCAACTCGCTTGCGATCGCGGCGCACGGCATGCTCTACCGCCGCAAGCACGCCAGGCCGATGCGGGCGATGGGGCGGTTTCTCTGGCGGGACTATCCGCGCCTGTTTCGCAGTCACTGGGCGGCCATGCTGGTGACGCTGGCGATCTTCCTGGTCGGGACGCTCGGCGCATACGTCACCGTGCGAGTGCATCCGGAAACCGCGTACATCTTCCTGCCCCAGGGCCTGGAAGCCGACGAGGACCGGACCGCCGTAACCGCCCGTGACGTCTCCGAGCGATACCGTCGGATGTCCAGGCCGCCGATGGCGTCGGCGATCATCACCAACAACATCTCGGTGGCCTTCCTGGCGTTTGCTTTCGGGATCACGTTTGGACTGGGCACATGCTACGTGCTGCTGATCAACTCGATGATGCTGGGCACGTTCTTCGCCCACTTCGCCAACAACGACCTGTCATACGCCTGCTACAGCTTCCTCGTCCCGCACGGCGCGCTGGAGATCTTCGCGATACTCGTCGCGGCCACCGCGGGGCTGGGGATGGGCCTGTCGCTTGCCGTGCCGGGCGCCCTGCCGCGAGGGCGGTCGCTGCGGCGCGGGGCCAGGCGCGCCGTCCTGCTCGTGCTGGGCACCGTCCCCATGTTCATCGTCGCCGGGGTCATCGAGGGCTTCATCACGCCGGCGCACTCGATCTCCGGCGAGGCGAAGATCGCTGTCGGCGCGGGCACGCTGGGCGTGACGCTGGCGTACCTCCTGCTGGCCGGACGCCGCGAGAGCCCTCCTACAGCCGGCGCATTGCCTTGATCGACAGATAGCGGTTGATCAAGGCCGGGTTCAGGGCGCTGGGCTTGACGTCCAGGACGCCTACCCCGCTGCGTCGCATGTCCTTCAGGGCCGCCTCGCGCGCCGCCAGGACGTCCAGGGCCACCGCCTTCGAGTACGGGTCGCCCGTTTGGCCCAGGGGCTCGTGGGCCACCGCGTGGACGTCCGGGTCGGTCAACGTGACCACCAGCGGAAGGTGCGTCCGGGCGAAGCGCCCCATGTAGGCCAGGATGTCCGCGTTGGCATGGCGATCGATGATATCGGTCATCAGGCAGATGAGGCTTCGTTTGCGGTTCTTCAGGCCGAGGAATCGGCAGGCGCCCGCATAGTCGGACTCGACAAGCCTCGGCTGGAGCACGTGAAGCGCTTTGGCGACCTGTTCGATGTTCTTGACGTGTCGCATGGGGGGCAGGTACGTCTCTATCCGATCGCTGAAGGCCACCAGGCTCAGCCAGTCGCCCTGGCGGAGGACGGCGTAGGCCAGCAGCATCGTGGCGTTGACGAAGGTGTCCAGGCGGCTGACGCGGTCGAACTCGCTTGCCGTCGCGCGCCCGACGTCCAGGGCCACCATTACGCTCTGGTTGCGTTCAGGCTCGAAGTTCTTTACCACGAGGGCGGATCGTTTGGCGGTGGCCTTCCACTCGACGCTGCTGAGCGGGTCGCCTTCGGCGTAGGCGCGGAGGCTCTCGAACTGCGAGCCCTGCTGCCCCCGTCGCAGCCGGGCCAGGCCCTGCTCGAAGAGCAGTCCGCGGCGTATCAGCAGTTCGTACTTGCTGAGGTTCACGAGATTGGGATAGACGCAGACCTTGGTCGGCAGGGCGAGGGTGAACTGTCGATAGAACAGGCCCATCGCCGGCAGGACCCGGACGTACAGGTCCTTCAGGGGGTACCGCCCCCGTTTCGGGGCCACCAGGCGATATTCCAGCGTCCCCCGCGCGCCGGGGTCGAACACGCCGGTGCAGCGGGCCTGTTGGGCGTCGAGGCCGACCGGCAGGGCGTCGGCGAGTTGGATCCGCAGGCGCCGCCGCGTGGTGTTGTGCACCTCCAGGATGATTCGCGTGGGGACCGCCTGCGAGATGCGCGGCGGGACGATCCGCTTGACCTCGAGCTTGTTGCGGCGGGGCAGGATCAGTGCGTCGATCGCCGCGTAGGCGAGCACGACCAGGCAGTAGATCCCCGCCGCCCGGGTCAGGCCGGGGAACAGCGCGCCGGCGAGGAACATCGGCGCGGCGGCCAGGATCATGATGATCAGTCGTGGACTCGGAAGCATGACGGGCGTCCTATCGCGGGACCGGGACCTCGCCCAGGAGGCGCTTGATGCAGTCGTCGGTGGTCGTTCCTTCCACCTCCACCTCGGGCAGGAGCAGTATCCTGTGCCGCAGCACCGCGGGGGCCATCGCCTTGACGTCGTCAGGCGTCACGAACTCCCGTCCGGTCAGGATCGCGCAGCCCTGGGCGGCCCGCATGAGCATGACCGCGGCTCGCGGAGAGGCGCCCATCGAGACCTGGTTCATCGTTCGCGTCGCGCGGATAATCTGCGTGATGTACCCGCGGACCATCTCCTGGACCGTCACGTCGTGGACGGTGCGGCGGACGTCTCTCAGGGCGGGGCCGTCCAGGACCTGGCGCAGGTTCGCGGTGGCCAGGTCGCCCGAATCGAAGCCGGCGGCCACCCGGTCCAGGATGCGGGCCTCGTCGGCCTCGGCGGGGTAGTCGATGTTGATCTTCAGCATGAACCGGTCAACCTGGGCCTCGGGCAGCGGGTAGGTGCCCTCGAACTCCACCGGGTTCTGCGTGGCGAAGACGGTAAAGACGTCGGAGACCGAGTGGCTGACGCCGTCGACCGTCGCGCGCCGCTCCTCCATCGCTTCCAGCAGCGCCGACTGCGTCTTGGCCGGCGTGCGGTTGATCTCGTCGGCCAGCACGACGTCGGTGAAGATCGGCCCCGGGCGAAAGACGAACTGCCCCGTGCTCGTGTCGTAGATGTTGACGCCCAGGATGTCCGAGGGCATCAGGTCGGGGGTGAACTGGATCCGCCGGAACTGGACCCCCGAAACCAGTGCCAGCGCGCGGGCCATCAGCGTCTTGGCCGTCCCGGGCACGCCCTCGAGCAGCGCGTGGCCGCCGGCCAGCAGGGCGATAACCATCTGCGCCAGGACGCGGTCCTGGCCGACGACGACCTTGCCCAGTTCCTGTCGTATCTGCGTGGCGAGTTCACCGGCTTTGGGGATGTCCATCTGTGATCTCCGATTCGAGTTCGGTCAGCAGTCTCAAGAGTGTATTGAACCGCCTGGTCGACAGGCGCTGTTTCGAAGCCGCGGTGCATTGTGCGAACACGGCAATGTACTCGTCCTTGCTGCGGCGCCCGATGTGTTCGAGCGCGGCGGCGAGTTGTCCGGGTTCGGCCGTCGCGGGCAGGCCCACGCGGGCGGTGCACCTTCGGTAGAACCACTTCAGCAGGATCTGCAGCGTCAGGCCGTTGGCCCGCGCCGCGCGAAACGTGCCGGCAACGTTGGTGACGAACTCCAGCTTGCTCCGTCTGCGCCGGCCCCGCTCGTCGCGCCGGATGCCGAACCGCCTGCCCTTGAGCACCAGGTACGCCGTCGCCGCCACCGCGAGGCAGAGCACCGCCCAGCCGGGCGAGGTCTGGGCGAGCATCCTGCTCATCAGCCACCACGACGACTCGTGCCCGATTCCGAAGTGATACTCGTCGAACGCCACGCGCCGTCCCTTGGCCGCGGCTAGCGAGTAGGCCACCAGGTTCGCCGCCAGCACGGCGTTGTCCGCCTCGTCCAGGTGCCAATTCGACAGGAAGGCCGCATCGGCCACCACGACGATGCGCCCCGCCCCGAGGGGGCGCTCGGCGATTCGGATGCCCTCCTCGTCGGCCAACAGCGTCCGCAGGGCGCGTGAGTCCTCCATGAGCCCCTGGTCATCGAGCGCGTGATCGCCGGCGGAGACGGCCTCCACGTCGCGGGCCAGCGGGCCGCTGCAGCCGCTGACGGTTTCCTCCTCGTCAAAGTCGTACGCCGTGAAGGACTGCTCGACGTGGTGTACGTCGGACAGCACGTCGGGAGTGCAGATCAGCAGCCCGCCGCCGCGGACCCACTCGGTGACGGTCTGGTGCTCGGTCGGGTGGAGCGAGAGAATCGGGTCGACGATGAACAGCACGTCGACGTCGGCCAGCCTCTCGCGCCCCAGCGGGTCGAACGACCGGCTGACCTGCACGCCGAGTCGCTCGTAGAGCATGTAGCAGGCCATCGCGCCCTTGCTGTGGGTCGAGAGGCTCGTCGGGTACGGCGGCTGCCTCAGGGATACGTCGGACGCCTCCCGGGTCGCGACGTGATAGCAGACCGCCACGCTGACCAGGGCGAGGATTCCCAGAATGATGTAGTCGGTTCTATTGCTTTGCGCGGACATCGTTCTGGGTGGCCTCGAACAGTGAGATCATGTGCTGGTAGTCGGCGTCGCGGCAGGTGCGGTCGGCGTAGATTCGCCTGTCGAAGGCCAGCGAGAACGTCTGGAACGGTTCTCGTCCGGCGCGGGCGGGGGGGTACTCCCGCACGTAGTCCCCGTTGGTCTTGCTCTCGTCGACGTGGACGACCTTCGCGTCGCCCAGCCAGCGCAGCATGGCGGCCATCATCAGGCCGATCGCCTCGCGGAACCGCCCCGCGTCGCGATGGCGAGCCATCATCGCCACCAGTTCGTTGTAGGGTTTGAGGCACATGGCCTGGAAGTGGGGGACCGCCGAGTCGTCCCCCGCGCCGCGCCCGCCGGAGCGGTAGTGCGTCACGATGGACCAGACCAGGTGCAGCACGATCAGTGCGATCGCGGCGGCGGCGACAATCAGCAGGATGGTGTACACCACCTCGGCCCATTCGCCATTGCCCGACCAGTCCCAGTCGGTCATCTTCGCCAGCCACTCGGCCAGCAGATTGCGTTGATCGCGCGGCTGGGCGAACTCCTTGGACTGGAGGATCTCCCTCGCGGTGCGCCGGACGGACTCGGCATCGGCGCGATCGTACGGCCTCGCGGGCGGGGCTCCGCCCGGGGCAAGGCCTGTCAGCGCGAACACCACACTCGCGCTGACAAGCCATCGTGCCGCCAGGTACCGGCGATGCGACCTAGGCTTCCGGGAATCCGGCATCCGAGGCCGTCTCCGTCTCGGGGGCCTGTTCGCCGATCGCTTCGGCAAGCATCTCCAGGTCGAAACCCTCCTTCCGGATTCGCAGGTCATAGTAGAACAGGATAAGCGCCGCGGCGCCGACCGGCGTAATCAGGATCTCGCCGACCAGTGCGATGAGGTTCTGGATCATCACCGTATGTGTGAACGCCCGTTGCATCTCCTCCAACGAGTCCAGACTGCTGATATCCGGGACCGGGACGATCGTGCGGGCAAGCCAACTGAATGCATAGGAGACGATCAGCGACATAATGAAGATCGCCACGAACAGGAGGAACAGCTTGAACCGGCTTCCCGCCGATAGCGTGCTGCTGCGGGTCATACCCGCGAAGACGCCCTTGTCCTCCAGGACGATCACCTGTATCGAGAGGATGTACCGCAGGACGACCATCGCCATCACGACGAACATCCCCACCTCTCAGCGACGTTCTGGAAGTGTAGGAACACGGGCGGGTTGAAAATGGGGTCT
>CAZVEV010000184.1:0-12266 GCA_964625865.1 uncultured Planctomycetaceae bacterium
CCGTCCCCGCTTGGTTTTTTGGGGGCTGAAGGTCGAAGGTTGGGCGTCAGGCTGACGTTTGTCCGGACGCGGCCGGTTTTCAGTGGCGTCGGGGGGGGCGGAGGACCGTCCAGCACGCACGAGGCCGCGGCCTAAGCGACGATCTGTCGGCCGACGGGTGGGGGGGTGGATAGAGGCGTGGCATGCGGCCAGGGGGCGGCTAAACGTCTCGGCCGCCCTCACGGTCCGGCGTCCTGGGTCGGCCGGAGGACTGATCGATCCCCGCCGAGACCGCAGTGGAAGCCTACTCTTTGCAGCAGCGCTGCTTGGCGTTTGTGTGGGCCACCGCGTCGATCACCCCCTTGACCTTCAACCTTGGACCTTCCACCGCCTTCCGTGCGAGACGCTCTTCACATAGTGGCACACGGCACCTAGAATACCCTCCATGGGTGATCGAGACTACTACCAGGTGCTTGGCGTCAAGCGCGGGGCGACGGCGGCGGAGATCAAGTCCGCCTACCGCAAACTCGCGCGGAAGTTCCACCCGGAGGTGAACAAGGAACCGGGCGCCGAGGCGAAGTTCAAGGAAGCCACCGAAGCCTACGAAGTGCTCAGCAGTTCCCAGAAGCGTTCGGCGTACGATCAGTTCGGCCGGGCCGGCGTGGCCGGCCAGGGCGCCTATACGCGGACCGGGGCACCGGGAGCCGGATTCGGGGCCAGTTTCGAGGAGATCTTCGGCGCCGCCCAGGCCCGCGGCGGGGGGGGCGGAGGGTTCATGGGAATGGGGCTCGAGGATATTCTCAGCGCCCTGCGCGGGGGGCGGCGCCGCCCGGGGCGAGCCAAGACCAAGACCCGGGGCGAGAACATCGAGTATGACCTGACGCTCGATTTCATGCAGGCCATGTGGGGCACGACCGCGTCGATCCGCCTGACGCCCCGGGGGGGCGGACGTGGCGAGACCCTCGAGGTCAAGATCCCCGCGGGCGTGGACGAGGGATCGCGCGTTCGCGTGCGCGGCAAGGGCGGGGACGGCCCCGGCGGAAAGGGCGACCTGTATATCGTTACGCACGTGGGGCCGCACCCGTACTTCAGGCGGGAAGGCAAGGACATCACCGTCGACGTGCCGATCGGCCTGTGCGAGGCGGCGCTGGGGGCCCGGATCGACGTGCCGACCATCGACGGGATGACCACGGTGACGGTCCCGCCCGGGACGGCGGGGGGGCAGCGACTGCGGCTCAGGGGCAAGGGCGTTCGGGCCGCGGGGGTCAAGAGTCGCGGCGATCAGTACGTCGTGATCCGTATCGTTCCGCCGAAGGACCTCACCGCCGAACAGAAGACGCTGCTCCGGGAGTTCGACAAGGCCCACTCGCACGATCCGAGGGCAGGGGCGCCATGGACATAGACCCGCTAAACAGAGTTGGAAAGACAAGCTGGATTATCGCGATCGTGGCGCTGGTTGCAGTGGCCGCCGCGCAGGTCTACCAGATCGTCGTCGCCACCAGCGCCGCCGGCTCGCTGGACGGCCCCGCACGGAAGTCGATGCACCGGCTGGCCGGTCTGGGCGTGGCCGTCCTCTCGGTGGTCCTGGTCGCACTGTTCTGGCTGGCGGTACGGCTGTTCAGGGCTCGCAGGATCGGCCCTCCCCTAAGCCACCCCCGCACGCCGTACGTTGACGCCTGGGCCGCCGCCGGGGAGCGGTTCGAGCTGGACGAGGACGAGACGTCGGACGACGACGAAGACGACACTGTCGCGGACTGATTCGGGGCTATCGTCCTGTCGTGGCGCGGAAGAGCCTGGCCTGCCCCGGCGCGATCTCTACCGCCGCCCCGTGATGTGGATGCAGTGTCATCGTCTCGGCTTCCATGTGTGAGTCATCCTCGTACACGGGCGCCAGCTTTGCGTCCGGATGCGTCCAGCGGCAGGTCCGCCGGGCCGAGACGACGTAGAGAAACCTCTCGCCGGATGCCGCGGCGCCCACCGGGGCCTCTGTGATAGGTCCACCCTCAACGAGTACGTCCTGGCCGGCCAGTACCCATGCGCCCACTCCGCTTGTGACGACGATCACGCCCAGCACGGCGGCCAGGCGAATCGCTCTGCGGCGCAGGAACAGCGTCGCGGCGGCCGCAATCGCCCCGAGCGCCGCGGCGAGCATGATGTTCCGGCGCAGCGGCGCCGACCAGCGGGGCTGTGACCGGCCGTAACGCGCGTAGTCCGTCGGCGCGATCAGTTCGTCGCGCGTGACTTGTTCGATGGGCCAGGTGATCGTCGCCTCGCCGGGGCCCAACCTGGGATCGCCCCTGAACGTCGCGCGGTAGGTCTGCACCTGCGAGCCGGCCGGAAGCAGTACGGAGACCGTCTGCCGCTCCGACGGCGCCAGTGTCACCGGCTGGACCATCGTCGGGCCTCCCTCGGTCCATCGCAGGCGGACTTCACGAAGCGTCTCGGTGCTGTGGTTGACCAGCGTCAGGTCCGCAACGCGGTAGGGGCCGGACGCACCGGCCTGGTCTGCTGACGGGGCGAGGGTCAACTCGACCTTGGGGTCATACGCGCCGGCCGGCGCCGCAAAAACCAGCGTCAGCGCAAGGACCGCGACGCGTGCGGATCGAGTATGACGGGTCATGGCTTGGCGCCCTCCGCGCAGTGTTCGACGAGCATCCGGGCGCGGAGCACTTCGGCGACCGACCAGGCCTGCGCAATGCAGCCGCGCGGCTCGTGAGGCGCCTCGCCGTCAAATATCTCGCTGATGAAGCCCAGCCCGGCCTGGTCGAGATGCTCATCAAAGCCGTCCAGCCAGGTGCGGGCCTGGGCGATCGCAAAGGGGGTGGGCCCTTCGACCTTCATGTACGCCTCGATGAACGCCCCGATCAGCCAGGGCCACACCGTCCCCTGGTGATACGCCCTGTCTCGCGACTCCCAACTGCTGCCGTATCGCCCGCGGAACCGCGGATCGCTCGGCGCCAGCGTCCGCAGGCCCATGGGCGTCAGCAGGGCCTCGGTGACCACATCGAGCACCGATCGCTGCCGGGCCTCGTCCAGGGCGCTGTGCGGCAGGGAGACGGCGAAGATCTGGTTCGGGCGGATCGAGGCGTCGCGATGGTCCTCGGCGACGCAGTCGAACAGGCAGCCGGCCTCGTCGTTCCAGAACGCCCTGACCAGTGCCGGACCGATCAGGTCGGCGACTTGCGCGTAGTGGGCGGCCCCTGCCGGGTCGCTCGCCGCACACCGCTCGGCCATGATCCGATGCGCGCTATACCACAGGGCGTTGATCTCCACCGCCTTGCCGTGCCGCGGCGTGATCGCCTCGGCGGCGAGTTTCGCGTCCATCCAGGTCAGTTGCGTCTGGGGCGAGCCCCCGGTCAGCAGGCCGTCGGCGTCGGCACGAATGCCAAACTGCGCCCCGTCATGGTACGCCCGCAGGATCGCGTCGGCCGCAGGCATCAGCGTGTCACGCCAGAACACCTCGTCCCCGGACGCCCGGACAAACCGCTCGGCAGCGATGATGAACCACAGCGAGGCGTCGATGCTGTTGTAGTGGGCCCCCGCGGAGTAGTCGTCGAAACGGTTGGGCACCATGCCGTCAGCGATGTGTGAGGCGAAGGTCTGGAAGACCTGCCTGGCCAGGTCAAACCGTCCGGTTGTCAGCAGCAGGCCCGGCAGGGCGATGAACGTATCGCGGCCCCAGTCGGCGAACCAGGGGTATCCGGCGAGGATAGTGGCCGAGGAACTGGCGTTGCGGAAGTTGCGCCGGACGATGAAGGCGTCGGTGGCCTCGGCGATGCGGCGGGTGGCGCGGCTGGCGTTGGGGCCGACGGAATCGGCAAGCTCGGCCTTCCGTGCTTGCCGGGAGGCCACCGCGGCGTCGAAGTCCATCGTGCCCGGATCGTTGGCCGCGGCGACCAGTTGGCAGGATCGGCCCGGGGCCAGTTCGAACACATACGAGCCGGGGCAGTAGAGGTCTTCGGCACCGCCTTGGCCTCGGGCGATGTCCACGCGGTAAAGGAAACGATACCACCACTGGCTCTCGCCGGTGAAACTGCCGCCGTCGGCCGTCAGGTACACCGCGTGGTCGGGCCACTTCAGGTCCTGCACCATCACGTGGGCGTCGCTGACCTCGAAGGTCAACTGGTGGGGCTGATCGGCCTGCCGGATGTGGTGGAAGTCGCGCAGGGCGAGAAAGGGCCTGACGTTCAGCGTTGCCGCCGCGCCGTCCAGCGTGTAGCGCACCGCGACGGTGTTGGCTGACTCGGCCAGGACGATCTCCTTGGTCAATGTCGCCCCGCCGGCGCGGTACACGAACGTTGCCGCCGCGTCATTTCGGAACTCCGCCAGGTGCGCCGTGCCGCACGGCGAGAAGGCGTCCTCGAACTCGTTGGTCGCCAGTTCGACCGTGTGTCCGTCGACGGTCAACTCCTCCATGACCGTCGCGAGGGCAACGAACCGGCCCACGGGCGGCGTGGCGGCCGCAACAAGCAGGCCGTGATATCGTCGCGTGTTGCAGCCGACGACAGTCGACGAGGCGTAGGCGCCGATCCGGTTGGTCACCAGCCACTCGCGATCGAGCATCGCCGCCGGATCGTTCCCGATCGTCACGGTGATCGGCCCATCGAGGTCTGCAGTGTCAGGTAAGGTCTGTGTCATGGCTATACTATCGGTCCTCCGCCGGTGTGTTCATTATAGGTGATCCAGTCGCGCCCACCTCGGGGCGGACGTCATGGGCGCGGCTATCCCTTGCGGAGGATCTCGGGAATCGGCGTGATCTTGCCCTCCGCGTCGACGCAGCCGAGGGTGGTTTCGGCACGGGCCAGCACGGTCGGCTCGCCGGCGCGGCGGATCTCGTAGGTGTGCTGCATCTTGACCTGCCCCATCTTCTTCAACTGCGTGGTCACCACCAGCAGGTCGTCGTAGTGGGCCGGCGCGAGATACGTGATGGCGGCCTTGACCACGACGAGCCTGATCCCCGCGTCCTCGCACTGGCGGTAGGTCATGCCCGTCCGGCGGAGCAGTTCGGTGCGTCCGATTTCACAGTAGACCCAGTAGCGGCTGTGGTGGAGAAAGCCCATCTGGTCCACCTCGGCGTATCGGACACGAATCTCAACGTCGCAGGAATCAGAAGTCATAGGTCTAAGGTCTAAGGTCTAAGGTCCAAGGAGAACAGCCAGAGTAGTAGGGCGTGCAACTCGTTGCACGCGGAAGGACGGTCGCACTCTCCTCGCCACCCGACACGTCACACGCCCTTCGCCGACGTATTCGATAGCAGACCCCAGTTAACCAGTCAACCAATCAACCAGTCAACCAGCTACTCCGTCTTCTTGACCGCCAATCCCAGCCGACTGGCGGTCAGCTCCTTGACGGCGAGTTTGACGGACTTCAGTTCGGTCAGGCGGTCGGCGAGGATTTCCGTGCTGTAGCGGTACTCGACGTCTATCCGGGCCACCTCCTCGGTGATCTCGCGAAGCCGCAACGCCTGGATGCCGCGCATCTTCATCACTTCGGCCTTGAACGTCTTCCACGTTGCGAAGTCCATCCCCGCCACGTTCAACTGCGTGGTGCGCGTGACGACCTGGCGCTTGCGCCAGGCCTCGATAATGGCGGCCAGCACCTTCGGCGAGGCGTCCTTGCCCAGTTTGGCCAGCGCCCCGCGCTCGCCGCCGCTGCGCTGAAGCGTGTTGCTTGTCGTGTTGAAGTTCTTGACCGCGATGATCTCGGCCGAGTCGCTCTGGACGACGCGGATATTCAGCGACGCGACGTACTGGTGCATTCGCGTGCCCGCGATCGTCAGCGACTGGCTGTACTTCGAATTGGCATGGCCGGTGATGACGACGTCGGCCTTGAACTGAACGCCCAACGCCGCGATCGCCTTGGTGTCGTTCTTGACCGTCGCGATCAGGACGTCGCGCTTGGTGACCTTGGCGCTCGTGCGCCGGTCCATCAGCTTGATGCCCTTGGACAGCATGAAGTCTTCCAGCGCCGTCTGCAGCGTGCCGCCCTCCTCGGCCTTGTAGATCGGAATGCCATTCGCCCACGTGATCGTCTCAGCCACCGCGACGATCACTCGTGGGTTGCCCTCCCGATCGACCGTTGCGGCGATGGTGGCCCACTCTTCCTCGAAGTGCTGCGTCGAGACCCGGGCGCGGATCTTGCAGAAACTCCTGTCGTCGACGGTCCACTTCTTGACGACCTCGTGCTCTCGGACGTAGCCGACGGCATTGGCGAAGATCTTGTCGTAGACGACCTGGTAGTTCTTCGTCTTGGTCTGGGCCTTGAGGAACGTCCCGCACGTCTGCTCGACCGCCTTGCGCTGTGCGGCAGCCAGCGCTTCGTCGGCGGCCCGGAGGTTCGTCCCCGCCGCAACGCCGATAACGGTGACCCACTTGTCGACGATCTTGTCGACCTTGACAGTCTGCCCGCGAGCGGCCGGCCCGGCGGCGATGACGACGAGACACGCGGCGACGGCGGCGAAACGACGGAGTGTTGCTCGGCACATGGTCCTGTCTCCCATACAACGGTCACATGACGTGTCCTATCCACGGGTTCACATGTAATTGTAGGCCCGCGCCCGCCGAGGTCAAGTCAAGGCGACCCCAGCGGGACCCCATAGCACGCACGAGGCTGCGGCCTGAGCGACGATCTCCCGGCCGAAGGGGTACGGGGCGTCTTCTACGTCGGCAGGCGGCCTGGGGGCGGCTGTGCCCGCCGTGAACACGTGGTTGCTCCGCTTCGCTCCGCAGCCCACGGCACCCAGGCTTGGCCGCATTCTGACCCGACGAGGCTACTTCGGCATCATCACGACGGTGGTCTGGAAGTTGTAGGGGCAGCCGCAGCCGCTGGAGGCCTCGGGCATCAGCACCAGGCCCGCAGCGGCGATCATGTTGATGTAGCAGCCCGGGCGGATGCCCGCAAACAGGTGCTGCCCCGTCCCCCCGGCTACGTCCAGGGCCGCCGGCGCGCGGTTACGGAACAGCAGCAGGTTCTCGGCGCCGGATACCGTCCCGCAGCCCGTCCCCCCGTGCCACGTCCACGGCTTGGCCGGCTCGCCCGCCATCCGCACCTTGCCGGTCCGCAGATCGTACGCGTGCGGCTCATCGTAAACCCATTTGCGCGTGATGACCGGCGCGCGGAGAAACGCGCTGCAGTGGTGCATGGGCTGCTTGCGGGAAACGGTCCACAACGTCTTGCCGTCTGCGGGCGAATGGGCCGTCATCCCCTTCATGCTCGCCGCAAGCAGCACGCCGTTGCCCAGCCGCAACTGGTGCGCGTCGCCCAGCCCCTCGTCGATTCGCCACACGCGACGGGCCGTCAGCAGGTCGAGGGCCTCCAGCGCCGCGCCGCCGGTCGCGGGCGTCTGGCCGCGACGTTTCGAGCCGGCGGGGGAGGCCTTGGCCGTCCGGTCGATCAGGTAGAACCGCTCAGGCCCGACGGCCAACGCATTGTGAGAAACGGTCCCCGCGGCGGCGTGGACCCACAGGGGCCGGCCGTCATCCTTGTTCAGTGCGAAGACGTATCGCGTCTGCGGCTTGACGCCGACGATCCCGAGGACCTTGGCTACCGGCGGGCCCGTGTAGTCGCCGTTTTCGCTGGCGAAGTCCCACCCGTACTTGAGGGCCGCCGCCGTGTCGCTCTGCTCGGCCACCGTGCCCACGATCACGTCGCCGTTGATGTACAGTTGCCCCCAGCCCAGCGACTCGGGCGCTTCGGAGACCTCCAAGACGGGGCCCGAGGCCTGCCCCGCGGGGCCCTTCGCTTCAAGCACGAGCGTGGCCTGGCAGTTGGCCAGGCGGTAGCTTGCGGCGTTGGCGTACTTGTACGTCCGCCTCGTCAGTGTCTTGCCGTTATCAGACGAGTTGAGGATCGCGCCGAACGCAAAGTCCCCCGGGCGGGCGCCGACGAGTTTCGTGATCTCGTCCCAGGCGATTCGCACGGTCGTGGCGGTGCCCGTTGGAGTGAGTTTCCCCGCCACACGGAGCGGCGGGCAGGCGGACCACGGTCCTGACTGCCACGGCGGTCCCGGGGCCTGGGAGGCACCGGCTACGACGACGGCGTGGAACGCGCCGGGGCCGTACAGGCCTGTTCGTTTCGCCGCGGGGCGGAAGTCGAAGAACAGTTCCCACGAGTCGCCCGCGGCGGGGGGGGCCTTGGGGTCGGCGTTGACGACGGTGGCATCGGTTGTCGTCAGCGTGAGGGTCAGGCCGTTGGCATGGGCGGTGATCGCAATCCGGCCGTCATCGCCCAGCGTCAACGTTCGCCCGGCGCCGACGAGCAGTCGTGGTCGCGGGACGGGCAGGCGATACGTCCGCTGCAACGTGCCCGTTGCCGCGTCGAATCGCAGGCACACGTCCCCCGTTGAGACGTAAAGGCTCTCGGTGTCAGCGGCCATCGAGCCGCCGCGAATGTCCACCACGCGGCGCTGGATCGACGGCATGCGATGCGACCAGAGCTCGCGTCCGTTGTAGGCGTTGACGGCGATGATGCTGTGCTGCCCGAGGATGAACATCCGTCCGGCCGCGACCACCGGCGCCGTGCCGCGCCAGTGACGGTTCATCATCCGCCCGGGCCCCGGCTTGCCGAACCAGAGCATCTTCAGCGGCCAGCGGACCCGCGAGTCGCCCGACGACCCGCTGTTGCCCGCGTCGGCATACAGGTGCGTCCAGTCGCCCGCCCCGGGCAGCTTGCCTCGCCGTACGCACTCGGTGGTTGGGGATGTCCGTCGGTGGGTCAGGGCAGCGCCGCGTATCCATGGGCTGTCCGCGCCGGCAGGTCCGCCGCGCCACGCCACCCCGCCGCATGGCCGCAGGATGCGATACAGTTCCGATGGCGAGGGCGCCCCGTCGCTCCCGCCCTTGCCGAGCACGACGACCACGTCGGCGAAGTAGTCCGGGTAGGGCAGGGCGGGCCCCGTAATGTGGTGAACCATTACGCGAGAACCGTACAGCCCCGCGCCATTCATGACCTTGCGCGCCGCGGCGACCTTGCGCATGTCGGCCTCGGCGCAGATGATTCGCAGCCTGGATTGGCGTGCGAGTTCCCGCGCCACGCGCCCTCCGCCCTCGCCGACGATCAGGCACAGTCCGTCGGCTACCTGTGTGTCACGAAGGATTCGCCCGGCCAGGGCCGATGCGACCGCGTCCGGAGCAGTCGCAGGCGGTCGTTTGGCCGGCGCGGCGCCCGTGGGGGGATCGCCCGGGCCGAAGCACGTGATCCGTCCCGTGTGCGTGCTGACCAGCAGGCGCCCGTCAGCCACCGCAAGCCCCCGGGCCTCGCCGTCCGCTGCCCCCGTCCACAGCGTCTTGCCCGTCGCGCCGGACAGCAGCGTCACTGTCTTGTCGCCCCCGGCGATCACGACCTCGCCCGCAACGGCCAGCGCGAACACCCGCCCGCACGCGACCTCCCACTTCCGCGCGAAGCTGCCCAACGCGTAGGCCGTCAGCTTGCCGTCACCCGCCGCGTAGAGCGTCTTGTCGTCAGCCGCCACGGGGCCCTTGCCTTTGATCCGCCGCCCCTTGCCCCTGCCCGCGAGCGGCCAGACGATTGCCGACTGCGTCCGCGGCCGGCGCGCCGGACTGCCCGCAATCGGCAGGGACTCGTTGGCCTTGAACGGCGGCGAACCGGTCACCGCCAGGCCGCCGGCGACCATCGCCCGCGCGTGCCCGCTGCCGCGACGCGACGCCCCGGTCTTTCCGTCGATCACCCAGACCTGCGATCGGCCCGCGGGGGCCAACAGGTACTTCGCATCGGCCGCCAGATAGCCCTGCGGCGCGAAGGCCGCCGGTTGACGAACCTTCCACACCACCGCGCCATCCTTCGCCTTCAGCGCGAAAGCCCACACGCCGTCGGCCGGCCACATCCCCGCCGTGAAGTACACCACCCCGTCAGCCACCAGCACGCCGCTTCGCAGGGGCCAGCGCGAGATCATCTGCTCGTTGCCCATCACCCGCTCGTCGGCCGCCGCGCGGAAACGCCAGATGAGCCTCCCGTCGGCCGCCGCGAGGCAGTACACGCACCCGTCGTCGGACGCCGCATAGACCTTCCCGTCGCTGACGGCGGGCGCAAAACGCACCGGAGCATCGGTGTGGAATGTCCATCGCCGCCGCCCCGTGGCCAGGTCCAGGGCGTGGACCTGGTGGTCCGCCGATGAGCCGTAGAACACCGTCCCGCCGGCGGCGACGGCGTGGAAGGCATGGTCGAAGTCCATCATGTGGATTTCCCTGACCGGATCGGGCCAGGCCGCCCTCGGCCCCGCCTGCGGGACGTGGGTCCACTGACGCGTCAGAGGCGTCTTGAGTTGCTCGGACGTGCAGGCCCGTCGCGCCGGACCATGACGATAGGCGGGCCAGTCCGCCCCGCGCGCCGCCGGGCCCACTCCGCCCATCACGAGAACAGCCCAGACAGCCAGGCCTGCCGATCGGGTCAGATCACGAATGGCCATATCACGTTTCCTTCTTCAAGGGGCATTGACCTCATGGGTCGGGCTTCGGGACGGCTGGTCGTGCGGGGCACTCCAGCGCGTCAGCTTCGGCTGCACCTTCCGTCCCATTCTAACGCAGAACCATCGCCGAGAGCAGCACTATCGGCGGAATCCGCTTGAACCGTCGCGCCAATGGCGTACCATATCGAGGGTACCGGGGCCCTTAGCTCAGCGGTTAGAGCAGTGCACTCATAATGCATTGGTCGTAGGTTCGAATCCTACAGGGCCCAGTTCCTTGCGCCCCGTCATTCCGGCGGGGCGGTTCCCTGTGGCAGCGTGTGACATGGCGGGACAACCAGTGTCAGAACCCCTTGTTTCCATGGACTTAGTGTCCCACGCCGTGCCCCGTGTATGCGGCGTTGGACGGTCCGGGCCAGTTCCTTCGACCGTGCCACCGTGCGACGCCTCAGGCCCGCTTACGTCGTTTTCGACTGACAGTATGACTGACAGTTTTTCGCCGTCCGTCATGGCCCTGTCGTCCGTGCCCGTGGCCAGCGCTTCGGTCGCATCGGTGTCGGCGTCCGCGTGCTCGCCCGTCAGTGCGGGAAGGCTCTCGACCGCGCTGGCCGTCGCCAGCAGGTGCGGGTCGGTGTAGACGTTCATCGTCAACTTCGCATCGGTGTGCCGCATCAACTCCATCGCTGTGCGGACGCCTGTGCCGCTCTGAGCGAGCATCGTGCCAAAGGTATGCCGGAGGGCGTGAAAGTCCGCCTGACGCTTCTGAGCGTCCTTGTAGGGGATTCCAGCGCCTCGCAGGTCTGTCCTGTAGTTGGCCATGGTCGGCATGCCCGGGAACACCGGCGCGCCGTCGCCAGCAGCAGTGGGGCGGGCCTGTCGCAACGCGCTGGCCAGTTCGGTCCGCAGCGGAACGCGGTCGGCCCGGTGGGCCTTCGTCGCCTCGGCCCGCAGTTGAATGTACGGCGTGGTGGCCAGCAGTCGCACGTCGCCCCAGCGCAGCGCCTCCAGTTCCGACCGCCGCAGGCCCGTGTAGACCGCCGTCAGGTACACCAGTTCTCGGTCGGCCGGGGCCACGTCCAGCAGCCGCCGCAACTGCTCAACCGTCAGCGCCCGCCGCCTACGGCGAACGTCCCGCGTCACGTCCAGCTTGCCGACCGTCGCCAGCGCGTTGTCCATGATTCGCCTGTGACCGACACACCATCCGAGAAACGCCCGCGCCGTGTCGAGATACTGATTCAGCGTCTTGGCACCCTGACGCGGTCCCTTGGTCGCCGCGCGCCACTGGGTGAAACCGTTGGCCGTTATGTGGTCAAGGCGCGTCCATTCGCATTCCCGTGCAAGCTTGTCCAGACGCCTGCGGCAGTTGTCGATGTACTTCTCCGCCCGTCCCTTGGCCTCAAGGTCGGCAAGGTACTCCTTGAAGTGTTCGGCCAGCGGCCGCGCTTTCGACTTGGCGTACAGGTCGCGCCTGTTTTCGAGGCCCAGCGCCGACTCGCGCTCCAGCCGGTTGCCCAGGTCTTCGGCGGCCTGCTTGTCGGTGTACTTCGTGCTCCGGCGATGCCATTCCCCGTTCGCGTCGCACCAGTCCACGGTGTACGTCCTGACCTTCCGCTTGCGGCCCTTCTTGTCCTTGTACGTTCGCTTGAATGCGTTGGCCATCGTATCACCTCTTGCCTTTCCGCTTCGGTGTCAGAGTCAGTTTCATCCCCAGCGCCGCGGCGAGCCTGAACTTCGCCATCCCCGCCAGCAAGGTGCAGAGTCTTGTACGCAACCGCGGCAAACTGCAAATGCTGGCCAGCGCAGGGGGGAAACACCTCAGCAAGGAGGCGACCGACCAACTGGACGAGGCCTGGGCTGCAATGGCTCG
>CAZVEV010000185.1:0-12224 GCA_964625865.1 uncultured Planctomycetaceae bacterium
CAAGAACCCCGAGTACTACGACACGATCGTGGTGTGCAACATGTTCGGCGACATCATTACGGACCTTGCGGCGATGATCCAGGGCGGCATGGGCGTGGCGGCCGGCGGGAACATCAATCCCAACGGCGTGAGCATGTTCGAGCCGATCGGCGGGTCGGCCCCGAAGTATACGGGCCAGAACGTCATCAACCCCATCGCGGCCATCGCGTCGCTGGCGATGCTGCTGCGCGAGACGGGCACCAACACGGGCGATGCGAAGCTCGTCGATGCGGGCAACCGCGTGGAGGCGGCCATCGTCGCGGTAACGCCCAAGATGACCAGCCAGTCCGCCGGCAGGATGGGCTTCTCGACGACCGAAGTAGGCGACCTGGTCGCCCAGGCGGTCACCGACGCGGAGTAACCCGCTCCCATAGCGCGAACGGCGCTCGCAGCAGCTTGCTTCTTGGCGTCTTGGCTTGGTAGAGATCTGAACTCAATCGCCGCAACCGCACGCGCGGGGTGCGCTACGCGCTATTCGCCCTTGCCCTCGCCCGGGCGTTTGGGGCGGCTCTCGAGCATCTGCCTGAGGTAGCGGTTCTCCCGTCGCGTCGCGTCGAGATCGAACATGACGTAC
The DNA here is from genome assembly GCA_964625865.1 of uncultured Planctomycetaceae bacterium. GTDB lineage: Bacteria > Planctomycetota > Phycisphaerae > SM23-33 > SM23-33 > CAZVEV01. The sequence goes on from CAZVEV010000185.1 coordinate 614, forward strand.
TTGATCTGGAGTCGGAGAGAGTTCAGGGCCTCGTCAATGGACTTCGGACACGTCGTTGCCGCGAGGTATGTTCCTTCGTCCTCAGCGCCACTGGCGCTTCCGGAAACAGGCGACCGCGATATCGCCTCGCACAACTCAGCCAGCTTTTCCCTGATCACCGCCTCGTTCATGGCAGTTCTCCACCTCAGCACGCCCACAACATGAGAGTATATACTACTGCCCTAAGCAATGCAACGGCAGTGCCAGACTCACACACTCCCCATGGGTGGTTTTGTCTTATTGTAACCGGTTTTATAGGTGAGACTTACGCTTGGTTGTTACCCGATGTGAATCCAGGCAAGCTTTTCCGCCTGTTTGGGAATGTTTCTCGATGGAAACATTCGTGTGCCGTCTTTCCGGTCTTGGGGCTTTCTGATGGCTTGTCTGCCCCCGTGTGCCAGATGTTTCGATATCGCAGCATGTTTCGATATGGCTGCGCATTTCGGGCGGCCGGGAGGCATCATCCAGCAGGCGTACGGAGCATCTTCTGCAAGGAGTATAAGATACGCCCAGGCAATAGGCGAAGAGCCCTGTTGATTGTCCGGCCCGGTTGATCTTCACACGGCATTCCGGCCAAGCCCCGTAAACGCCCCGTAGCCGCATGCCGGGTCCCGAGACGCCCCTGCCCCCCTCGGCCGGGAGAACGTCGCTCAGGCCGCGGCCTCGTGCGTGCCAGACGGTCCGGCTGGACCGTGTTCCCCCGCGACTCGCGGGCACGAAGTCGTCCTCAGGCCAGGCGCAGCGCCAACTCCGCCACGCGCCGCCCGAGATTCCGCGCCGTCGACATGCCGAACTCGTCGTCCGTCACGTCCTTCTTGCCGCCCGACCAGACCGTCGCGCCGAACCGCGCCGAGGGCCTGCCGTCTCCGACGACGATCATCTCCTGGGCGAACAGGGCCGCCTGGACCGATTGGACCGTCAGCTCCTGCCCGCCGTTTCGTGCCCCGCCGACGGCGATCACGCCGGCGACCTTGTCCGACAGCGCGAAATTGGCCTTGCGGAAGGCGATGAACCGGTCGATGAAGGCCTTGCACAACGCCGTCATGTTCCCGAAGTACACCGGCGTGCCGATGATGATCCCGCCGACGCCTCGGTCCGACAGCTTCGGCGCCAGGGCGGGGAAGTCGTCGGTTTCGCCCTTGCGCAGCGGCAGGCCCGCGGCGAGCTGGCCCGGGATGGACAGGCCCGCCAACTCGATAAGCTCGGTCTGGACGCCCTCGACCTCTGCGGCGGCGGCGAGGCAGACCTTCAGCGACGTCGCCGTCGTCCTGCCGGCCCGGGGGCTGCAACAGACGCCGACGATCTTGGTCTTCTTCCCGGCCGAGGTGTCCGCCGGCGCGGCCATCGCGCCGGTGGCAGCCCCGACAGCCACCGCGGCGCCTACCGTCCCCAACACCCGTCTTCGATTCAGATCACGTTCCATGGTCCCGTTCCTTTCCCGCCCGGGCGCCGCGGCGCCGTGGGCGACCGTTTGTCAATAAACGTCAGGCGATCCAGATCAGCCAGAGCCCGCCGGCCAGCACCAGCGCCCCGCAGATGCGCTTCAGGATGACCGCGCCGTGAGATTCCTCGTTCCAGTTGAGATACCGCTGGACCAGCGCCGTCGACGTCCCGGCCAGCACGATCACGCTGCAATGGCCCAGTCCGTAAGCGGCCAGCAGCCCCCAGCCGTACAGCGGATTGGTGGTCGCCGAGTCGAACGTGATCGCGAGCATGGGGATCATGTAGGCGAACGTGCAGGGCCCCAGCGCCACGCCGAAAACCAGCCCCAGCAGCAGCGCGCCGCCCAGCCCGCGGCGGGGCGTACGGACCTGGCCCGGACCCGACCACGGGGCGGGAATCACGTCCATCATGTGCAGGCCGATTACGAAGAACACCGCCGCGATGACGTAGTTGGCGGCCGGTCCGACCTCGCCCACCATGCCTCCCGCGGCGGCCGTGATCGCGCCGATCACCGCTATCGTCACCAGGATGCCCGACGCAAACAGGCTCGAGACGGCCAGCGCCCGCCGCGTCGACATCTGCCCCTGTGAGTCGATGAATCCCACGATCAGCGGGATGCTCGCGAGGTGACAGGGGCTGAGGATCACGCTGAAGACGCCCCAGACGAATGACGCGGCCACCGCGATGGCCCACGTCCCCTCGACAGCTTCGCGTAATGCGGTCAGGGCCTCGCCCATGGTCAGGGTTCCTTCGTCTCGGCAGGCGCCGCGTCCAGGTCCACGCCGAGCTCTTTCCACTTGGCCAGGATGTCCTCGCGCGACATGAACCCCTCGTGGCGGAACAGTTCCATCCCGTCAGCGTCCTCGAAGATCTGCAGTGGGATCAGCCGCACGCGATACGCCTCCGCCGCGTCGGGCTCCTCCGTCAGGTCGATCTTCACCACGGCCAGCCGCCCCGCGTAGTCGCGGGCCAACCCGTCCAGTACGGGGATCATGTTCTTGCACTGGACGCACTTGCCCTTGCCCAGGTCCACCAGCGTCGGCAGGGGGGCCGACGGCCTGCTCGCCGCCGGGCCGGGCGACGGATTCCCGCCGTTGGTGGGCCAGCACTTGACGGCCATCACAGCGCAGATCGCCACCGCAAGGACCGCGACAATGCCTATCCTTCCTTTCGTGTCCATGGGTGTCCTTTCACACAAGCATGTCCTTGATTTCGTCGACCGGAGGCACCTTGCCCACCGCCACGACCGCCCCGTCAACCACCAGCGCGGGCGTCATCATCACGCCGTAGCCCATCATCTCGTTGATGTCGGTGACCTTCTCGAGCGTGTAGTCGATGCCGAGTTCGCCGGCGGCCTGGTCCGCGTTGGCCGCCAGTTGGTTGCACTTGGCACAGCCCACGCCGAGCACTTTCAGTGTTCTCATGACGTTACTCCTGTCCCGGTGGGACGTTGGTTCATTTTCGCGATGTCTCAGGCGATGGCGCCGTAGATCATTCCGCTGGCGGTGGCCATCACGACCACCAGCAGGATAAAGACGAGGGTCTTTTTCGTGCCCATGATGCTCCGGATCACGAGCATGTTGGGCAGCGACAGTGCGGGCCCGGCCAGCAGCAGCGCCAGCGCCGGCCCGTCGCCCATGCCCGCGCCGCGGAGCCCCTCGACGATGGGGATCTCCGTCAGCGTGGCGAAGTACATGAAGGCCCCGGCGATCGAGGCGAAGAGATTCGCTCCCAGCGAGTTGCCTCCCACCGCCTGCTTGACCCATTTGAAGGGGATCAGCCCCTCGTGGCCGGCCTGGCCCCGGCCCAGCAGCAGTCCCGCCACGACCACGCCGGCCAGCAGGAGCGGCAGGATCTGCTTGGCAAAGGTCCAACTGGCCCCGGTCCAGTGGGCCAGCTCCGGGCGGGTAAACCACGCCATCAGTGCCGCGGCCAGCGCGAGCACGGCGGCGCCGGCGATGAAGAACCGTGCGTTGTGAATCGCGACGTACAGCGGGCTTTCCAGGTTCTGGCGCGAGCCGATCCAGTCCTTGGTGTACCTCTTCACATCCCCGCAGGGCAGTCTCAGGATGATCGCGTGGTCGTCCTCGGCCAGGACCTTGCCCTCGATGTACTCGGTAACTTCCTTGCCGTCCGGGCAACAGTTGATGCCCACCGTCAACTCGCCCGAGACCGACCAGTTGGCGAACACGAGCGTCATCACCATCAGGGCCAGGACCGTCGCGTTCTTCCACAGGGGGCGGTGCGGATGGTCGTCGCCCATGGCGATAGCGGGGGCCTCGGCGCGGGCGGCTTCGCTCTTGCGGAAGATCACGTGCATCGCCAGGCCGATCACGATACTGAACACCACCGCGCCCACCGCCCGCGCCAGGCCGAGGCCCGGCCCGAGGATCCGCGCCGTCAGAAGGATGGCCAGCACGTTGATTGCAGGCCCCGCGTACAGAAACGCCGCCGCCGGGCCCAGCCCCGCGCCCATGCGGTAGATCCCGGCGAACAGCGGCAGGACCGTACACGAGCAGACGGCCAGCACGGCCCCCGAGACGCTCGCCACGCCGTAGGCCAGCACCTTGTTTGCCTTCGCGCCGAGGTATCGCATCACGGAGGCCTGGCTGATAAAGACGCTGATGGCCCCGGCGATGAAGAAGGCGGGCACGAGGCACAGCAGGACGTGCTCGCGGGCGTAGTCGCGCACGAGGTGCAGCGATTCGGTCAGGGCGTTGTCGAACCGTGCGTTGCCCACCGGCAGGAAGAAGCAGGCGGCGAAGACCGCGGCGATGAGGGCGAGTTTCTTCAGTTCGGTCTTCATTGCGTTCCCGCCAAGAAGCAAGCTGCAGCGGGGAGACCTGCGACGGAGGTGAATTCTCTTGGTTCGGTCTTCATTGAGGCGTTCTCACCCAATGACGTGTGACGACGACGATGTCGTCGGTTTACGTCCGAATATCGGGCTTTGGACGTTCCAACCAGTTGTCCGCTTCGCGGCGCCGTTTCGAGCATTTCCGTTTGTCGTTTGGACATTGTTTAGTATTTCGTGCTTCGTGTTTCGTGCTTACGCCACGTCGTACTACAGGTGCTCCAGTGCGGCGCGACTGTCGGATAGTTTCTCGCGGAGGACGCCCTCGATGCACGTCAGGGCGTTCAGCACGCACGGGGCGCGGAGACGGTAGAAGACCATCAGCCCGCGCTTCTCGCTCGTCAGCAGGCCTGCACTGACCATCATGGACAGGTGGCGCGAGACATTGGAGCGTTCGGCCCCGGCGAGTTCAGCCAGGTCGCACACGCACATCGGCCCGTTGCGAAGGGCCTCGGCCAGCGCCAGGCGAATCGGGTGCCCCAACGCCTTGAACACCTCCGCCTTCATGCGGATCAGTCCGTTGTCGTCTTTCATCTCGTCCCTCGTCGCTCAAAGTCACTGCATGACTATGTGAGTATTTGCTCACATAGTATATGCATCACGATGCGTCAGGACAAGGCGCACGGGGGCTTCTTTTCGTCGAGGAGATCCGCCCCCGTCGCCCGGAGCGGGACTGGTGGACCGACAGATCCGTCAGGGAGCGGATGACGAGGTCGAGGTGGAGCTTGATCGGGTCGGAGGGTAGCGGGTTGGATACTGGTGGGGAATCAGGACGTGAGCATCTCGTCGTACTCGGCGTGCGTGCCGATCCAGAACCACACGGGACCGTCCGCACTCTCAACGGCAAGGGCGCGATATCTGCGACCGACTCTGACGGACCAGAATCGACCGATGCGCTTGAGATGCAGCGACGGATGTCGATGGTCTGCCTTCAGGAGAGCGAAGCTCTTGTCCGCCAATCGGCGGACAGGCTCGGGAAGGGTGTTGTAGCGCCCCCAGAATGCCGGACTGGCAAAGTGCTTCATAGCTCGGTGCACTGTCCGTTTCGGAGAGACGTGATCGCGTCATCCGCGAGGGCGTCGAGCTTTCCGTTCCGGGCGTCAGCGGCAATCTGCTCGTCCCAGACCGCCGCGGCGAAGTCGGCAAACCAGGCGCTGAAACGCGACAGGTCGTCGGGCGAAAGCGACGCCACCGCATCCTCGATTTCCTTTACCGTGGTCATGATACCCAGCGTACCCGATTCCAGCCAAGAAGGCAAATCGGAAGCACCGAACCGAGCAACGCTCGACGTGCATCTCAGGAGACCGGTCAGTACGCCAGGAGGCTGATCAGGGGTCGGATGACGCGGCCGAGGTAGAGGCTGATCGGGTCGAAGGGCGAGGGTTTTTGCGTGACGACCTCGATCAGGCGCGGGGCGAAGATCATGATCATCAGCGTCATCGCGCCGAATCGCATCTGCCACCGCATGAACCCGTCGGACTCCTTGTCCGGGAGCATCTCGCGGACGATGTGATGCCCGTCCAGCGGGAACAGCGGGATCAGGTTGAAGAAGCACAGGCCCAGGTTGGCCACCGCCGTCCACCAGAGCACCGTCTCGACCGTATCGTGGATGCTCGGCATGTCCGCCGGCCCCCACGTCAGCCACCCCCGCAGCGCCAAGCCGGCCACCACCGCCAGGGCAAGGTTCGTCAGCGGCCCGGCCAGCGAGACCATGATATTGCCAAGCCGCAAGGGGTGGAGGTTGTACGGGTTGACCGGCACGGGCCTGGCCCAGCCCATCACGCCCGAAAACAGGATCATCAGCGTGCCCAGCGGATCGAGGTGCTTGAGCGGATTGAGCGTCACGCGTCCGTTGTACTTGGCCGTCGGATCGCCGAACGCCAGCGCCATCCGCGCGTGGGCGTACTCGTGCAGCGTGAGGCTCAGCAGCAGCGGCGGGGCCGTCAGCAGCATCCGGTGGATCTCCTGGGGGGTGAACATGGGTGCCCTTTTACTTGACCGGCGGGGGTCGGGCAAGCATAATGCGCGCAGGCCGAAGAAGGCCCTGCGCCCGTGGTGTGCCATAAGATCCGGCCGCTGCGGATGTTGGCTCGATCCGGCTCCAAGGAACCATTGCCATGACAGCCCCTGACGTTGATCTGGACCTGGCCAGGCGGACGCTGGCCGCCGAGGGCCACGCCATCACCGCCCTGGCCGACAAGGTCGGCCCCTCGTTTGCCGACGCCGCCCGGGCGGTGTTCTGCTGCGGCGGGAAGGTCGTGCTGACCGGCATCGGCAAGGCGGGCCTGATCGCCCAGAAGATCTCGGCCACCCTGGCCTCGACCGACACCGAGAGCATCTTCCTGCACCCGGTGGAGGCCCTTCACGGCGACCTGGGGCGCCTGCGCCGCGGCGACGTGGTGATCGCCCTGTCCCACAGCGGCTCGACCGAGGAACTGGTGCGCCTGCTGGACCACATCCAGGCCCGCGGGGCCCAACTGATCGCGATTACCGGCGCGGTCGATTCGGCCCTCGCCCGCAACGCCGACATCACCATCACGTACGGCGAGGTCCAGGAGGCCTGTCCGCTGGGGCTGGCCCCCACGGTGAGCACCTCGTGCATGCTGGCCCTGGGCGATGCGCTGGCGATGACGGTGATGGCCATGCGAGACCTGACACCCGAGGACTTCGCCGTCTTCCACCCGGGCGGGGCCCTCGGCCGCAAGCTGCTGAAGGTCGAGGAGGCCATGACCTTCCGCAAAGGCGAGCGGCTGGCCCTGGTCGGCGCCGATCAGTCGTTGGGCGACGCGCTGGCCGAGGCCGAAGCCGTCCCGCGCCGCACCGGGGCGATGTTGATCGTCGACGACGACGGCGGGCTCAGCGGCATCCTGACCGACGGCGATCTGCGTCGCCACGTGCTGGCCGGTCGCGGAACCGACATCATGTCGCGCCCCGTGCGCGAGTTCATGACCGCCGGGCCGAAGCACATTCATCTTGGCGAGTTGGCGAGCAAGGCGCTGGCCATCCTCAACGAATACCGCATCGACGAGCTGCCCGTCCTGGATGCCGACGACCGGCCGGTGGGCATCATCGACGTGCAGGACCTTCTGGGAATCAAGACGGTGATCGATGGCTGAAATGGACTACGGCAAGATCGACCTTCTCGTGCTGGACGTTGACGGCGTGCTGACCGACGGGCGCGTGACGCTGACGGGCGAGGGCGACGAGATCAAGAGTTTCCACGTCCGCGACGGGGCGGGCATGAAATACTGGAAACGGGCGGGCGGGAAACTGGCGATCATCACCGGGCGCGGCTCGCCCGCGGTGACGCGGAGGGCAAAGGAACTGGACGTCGACGTGGTTCGTATGAACGTCAAGATCAAGCTGCCCGTTCTCGAGGAGATCCTTGACGACCTGGGCGTTTCGCCCGACCAGACGGCCGTGATGGGAGACGATTTGACCGACATTCCGTTGATGCGTCACTGCGGCCTGGCCGTCGCGGTGGCCGACGCGGTAGCCGAGGTGCGCGACCGTGCGGACATCGTCACCGACACTCCCGGCGGGTGCGGGGCGGTGCGGGAGCTGATCGAACGGGTCCTGAAGGGCTCGGGCCGGTGGGACCGGATCATGGCCCGCTACCTCGCCGACTCTGGAGACCAGACCTGATGATCCGGCGGATCGTCATTGCCGCAGTCGTTGCCTGCGTCCTGGTTGCCGCCGTGTTCGTCTACAATTTCTTCGCCGGCGACGCCGGATTGCCGATGGCCCGAGACGACCGCTCCGGCGGCTCACCCAAGACCCGCGCCAGGACCAGCCGGACCGTCAGCGTCGAGAAGTGGCGCGCCGAACGCCGCGACCGCGACGGGCGACTGGTCGGCCTGTACGAAGCCGACACCAGCCGCAAGCTCTCCGAAACCAGTTGGATGCTCACGCGCCCCAAGATCATCCTCTATCTCCGCAGGGGCCAGCGCATCTACATCTACGCCGACAAGGGCATGCTCTACTCGGCCGACCTCGGCGTGCGAACGCGGCCGCGGCGGGGCGTGCTGAAGGGGCGCGTCCGCGTGTTCTTCGACCGGAGCACGGACCCGACCCGACCGGCCGCCGACGCGCCAAGCCGCGACCTGGTCAGGATCTTCGGCGACGAGGTGGAGTTCGACAGCGAGGACCTGGCCATTCGCATGGGCGGCGAGGTGGCCGTCCTGTCCGCGGAAGCCGACGTGTTCGGCAGCGACCTGAGCATCACGTGGCACGAGGTGCCCGAGACCGAACTGAAGCGGTTCACCCTCGCCCACGGGCGGTGCATGATCGTCTACGCAAGTGACGATATGCTCACCGAGTCGTCCGCCCCGGCGCCGAGCGGTAAGGCCAGGCCCGCAAGAGGTGCCACGACGTCCGCGGTGTACTTTCCCCGATTCGGCGCGGGTCCGGCACGGATCGTGCGGACGGCGGCTGGCGCGCCCAAGGCGCCCAAGACGGTCAAGCCCCCCAAGGCCCGCAACGTATATCTCGCGACGTTCACCAACAGCGTGTCGGTGTTTTCCGGGCAGCGGAGTTTGCGGTACGCCCGCACGCTGTCGCTGACGTTCGAGTGGGACCGCGACGTCCAGGGCCTGCCCGGCGAGAAACGAGAAGAGAAGGACGCCTCCCGCCCGGCAGCCCTGCCCCTCCCGTCCCGCACACGGGGGCTGGCCACTTCAGTGGCCAGCGGCGAGCCCCTCGGGCTCGCCAGGTACGTGATGGGCGCCGAACAACGGAGCATCCCGCTTGGTTTCCCCGCCTACTGCTCGCTTATGGGCGATCCGCCGGGTGCCGTGGGCTGCGGAGCGCAGCGGAGCAACCACGCTGCATCCATTCGCAGAGACGTGGTTGCTCCGCTGCGCTTCGCAGCCTACGGCACCCATGCGCGGGGAGCGTTGCTGGCCACTGAAGTGGCCAGCCCCAGGGCGGCGAATCGGACGGGGCGCGTTGGTCCGGCGTCGCGCCCGACCTCGCGGCCGGCGAAGGGCAAGGACCAGGGCGAGCCCACCGTTATCACGTGGTCCGGGCCGCTGGTTGTCGAACCGGTCGGGCGGGTCGACAAGGCCAACACCAAGCGTTACGTCGTCGAGGCCAAGGGCAAGCGGATTGTGTGGCAGTCAGAGAGCATGGCGTCGGTGTGCAGCCGTTTCACCGTGCGCCAGCGGCCCGTGGGCGAGAAGCTGGTCCAGACGGTTCACCTTGCCGGCGCCGCCGAGGCGCCCATTCGGCTGGCCATGGCGGCTTCGAGTGGCGGGCAGAGAATCCGGTGCAGCGAGATCACGTTCATGCGCGACGGCGGGCGGGCGGACCTGAAGGGCCCCGGGCGGATCCTCATGCCTCCCGACGAGGACCAGGTTGAGGACCCCGTGCTGGCGCTGGCCCTCGATGCCTTGTCCGACCCGCCCGGCAGCGACCGCGTGACGTGGGGCGGTCGGCTGGCCGCTACGTTCGAGGACGTCCGCGGGCGCGACAAGACCGGCAAGGCCGAGCGGCGACGCGTCATCACCGGGGCGACCTTCACCGACAAGGTCGAATTGGCCCAGGCGGGCACGGGCGACTATGTCCGTTGCGATGAGACGCTGCAGGTGTGGATGGCCCGCGGGGCCGGCAAGGACGGAAAGCAGCGGACGTATCCCTCGCGAGCCAAGGCCATCGGGAACGTTCGGGCCCGCCAGGAAGGACGCGACATCAGTGCTGACGAGATGGACGTCGAGTTTGCCCAGCGTGACGGTAAGGACAAGGCGGCGGCTGACCCCGAGAAAGAGAAGAAAGGCCTGTCCGTCCGCCCGGTGCGTCTGGTAGCTGTTGGGCGCGTGAGGATCAGCGACACGCGCGGCAAGACGCCGCTGGTGGCGTCGGCGGACAAGCTGACGACGAATCTTCTGGACGAGAAGGCCGTCCTCGAGGGCGTACCGGCCGAGGTCGTCCAGGGCGACAGCAGCCTGAGGGGCAAGACGATTCATCTCGACCAGGCCAGCGAGTCGCTGGTGGTCGTCGGTGGCGGGCGCCTGAGATTCAAGACCGACCGCGACCTGGACGGCAAGACGCTGACGACGCCGCGCCCGCTGGTGGCCACGTGGTCCAGGCAGATGACCTTCGCGGGCAAGAAGGATGCCGCCTCCCTGATCGGCGACGTGAACGTCACCAGCGGCGACGACCAGATCACGTGCGGCGAGATGGACCTGGCGTTCGAGAAGACCGCCCGCCCGGCGGCCGCCGCTGCCCCGGGCAAGGCCGCCGACCTGGGCCTCGACAAGCGACGGCTCAAGACCATCGTCTGCCGCCGCGCCGTGTCGATGAAGCGCGTCGTCAACGATGCCGACGGGCGCCTGATCCAGCGGATGCGCCTGACCGGCGAGCACCTGACCTACGACGCCGGGGCGGCCGCCGACTCCCGCGCCGCCAAGATGACCGTCTCGGGGCCGGGCACGATGTCCATGGAAGACTACAAGCCGCCTGTCGGCAAGGCCCCGGCCATGCCGTCACAGGCGCTGTTCGTCTGGAAACGCGGGATGGCCTTCTCCCAGACCGACCGCCAGGTCGTCCTCCACGGCGGGGTCACGATGGTCAACCGGACGGGCAATCGGATCGTGCTGGCCGATCGGCTCAACGTGGCCGGGCTGGGCAAGCTGCCCCCCGGGCGCAACGTGAGGCTCGCGTGCGAGAAGATGACCGCGACGTTCGGCGACTCGAAGCCGGACGAGCCGGCCAAGGCGGTCAAGCCGACCGGCGCGGTGGCGCTCGGTCAGCTTCGTCGCTTCCGAGCGGTGGGCCAGGTAGACCTTGCCGAGGGCAAGCGGCGGATGCTTGGCGAGGTGCTGACGTACGACCGCATCAAGGAGATCGTGGTGATCGAGGGCACGAAGACCGTGCCGGCGACGCTCATGTACGAGCCCGCCGCCGGCGCGACGCTCAAGACCGTCCGCAGCGCTCGGATCGAGTGCTTCCTCAAGGACAACAAGATCGTCCGCGTCAAGACCGAGGGCATCGCCGCAGGGGGATGAAGACCGACAATCGTCCGTTCTCGGACCCGGACACAGGACAAAGCCCCCCGACGGCGTCGGGGGGATCCCCATGACGCCGTCATGGGGCTTTGGGTCTGCGTGGGGTATCAGCGAGGGAAGACCCGTGCGTCCTTCACGTGGGTGCCGTGGGCTGCGGAGCGAAGCGGAGCAACCACGTATTGTCGGACGCCCTCCACGTGGTTGCTCCGCTTCGCTCCGCAAGCCATGAAGATATGAAGAGAGGGCATCCTTTGGCCCCGTTTGGTAGGCTGAC
>CAZVEV010000186.1:0-12054 GCA_964625865.1 uncultured Planctomycetaceae bacterium
AACGACGCGCCGGCCCTGGCGGCGGGCGACCTGTCGATCGCGATGGGCGCCGCCGGCAGCGACGTGGCAATTAACTCGGCGGCCGTCGCGCTGATGAACAACGACCTGGGCCGCCTCAGCTTCCTGGTACGCCTCAGCCGGCGGACGGTCAAGGTGATCCACCAGAACCTGCTCTGCGGGGTGATCTTCATCGTGGTGTTCGAGATTCTGGCGGCCCTGGCGTGGATCACGCCCGTGCTGGGCGCCGCCCTGCACATGCTGGCGGCGAGTTTCGTAATCTTCAACAGTGCCCGCCTCGTGCGGTTCGGCGAGGAACTGCACAGGCCCGCGGCACTCGAAGACGAGGGGCCCCAACTGCGGGCCGAACCGGTGGCCGCAACGTAGCGGGACCGGTGGCACGGTCTTTCCGGGCCGTGCCGCACAGCCCGGAAGGACTGTGCCACCTAGTGAGCCGTCTTGACGGCAACGGTGTGGAAATGACGACGCGTTCGTGGCAACAACAGAACGCCCAGCAGGGCCGGCGGGACCCAGGCGGCGCCTCCCGCGACGCGGCCGGGCCAGGCCCACAGCCCGACCACCGAGACGCCCGCGGCGAGTGCGGCGGCGGCGGCCAGGACCATCAGGCCCCAGTAGCACCACCGGTTGCCACGTGCGAACGCGTACCAGAATATCCATCCCGCGGCCCCGACGGCGATCAGCGACGTCCAGACCGGCGAGAGCATGGGCTCGAACCCGTCGCTCCACAGTCCCACCAGCCACGCCAGGGCCGCCTCCAGCCCCGCCAGCGCGGCGCCGGCGGCGACGACCTGCCCCAGGGCGGCCAGGAAGCTCACCGCGCCGGGCATCGTTGTCGTGCCGCTCTGGCCCTCCATGGAACGGCGCTGGAACAGGACGGCCCCGATCGCCAGCACGCCGGCGATGTAGCAGGCGCCGTACGCGGCGAGCAGGGCGACGTGATGGCCCGGAATCGGCGTCCCTTCGGTCAGCGCGTCGATCGCGTAGAAGAAGCCCAGGTTCGGACACACCCAGTGGGCCGCGTGCGACAGCACCAGGCGGTTGCGGTAGTAGCCGAACAGCATGGTGTGGTCCGAGCCGACGGCGAACAGGGCAAGGCAGACCAGCAGCGTGCCCACGCGTCCCAGGCGCGTGGAGGCGGCAATCGCGATCGCCACGAAGATCAGCAGCGCCATCGCCAACATCACCAGCGCCCACAGCAGATCCCACCGCATCAACTCCTCGCCGAACGGGATGAGCGTCCACTCGATCCCGACGAAACCGACGACCAGCGTAGCCAGCGAGAGCGTGGCGGTCAGGGAGTAGACGTAGGCGGACGTGAACGTCCAGCCGAACAGGACGTTGCCGGCCACCGCAACCGCCAACGCCAGGACGAACCCCGACGTGCCGAGCACGATCACGGGCCAGTCCAGGTCGTGGTAGGCCGCCGGGGTCACCTTGTGGCGGAGCGTCAGCAGGTAGACCAGCGTAGCGATGTAAAAGAAGAGCATCACCGCGGCGCCGACCCCGCCGAACTTGCCCACCACGAACATCGGGCGCGAGACGGGTTTGGAGATGACCGTCAGGGCGGTCTTGTCTTCGATCTCGCGGCTGAGCACGCTCGAGGCGCTCAGCGAGGCGACGATCAGGCCGCAGATCAGCAGCGTGCCGAGCCCAAGGCCCTCGAGCATCCGCTGGTTGGACCCGCGAAAGTCGCTGCCCATCGCCCAGGCCGCCAGCGGCTGGGAGATCAGGAGAATCGCAAACGCCACCAGCAGCATCCAGGTGTAGACTGGCTGGCGGACGGTTTGCACGAAGGTGTTCTGACTGATTGCAAGGAACTTGGTCATGTCGGGACAGGGGCCTTGTCGCAGTGTCCGGTCGGGGTCATCGCCGCGGCCGGACTGTCCGGCACGCCGGCGGCACAGTGGTCATACGCCGCCAACGGCCCGAAGGTTGGGGCGAATCGGCGGCATTGTACGCTCGCGGCGGCCTGGCGAGCAAGGGCCCGGACAACTGGCCCGCTGAAGCGGCCAGTCCGAAAGAACGCTCAATGCAGCGCAAAGGATAAATCATGACGGAATCGAAACGCGGAAAGAAGGTCGCGATCTTTGGGACGGTCCTCCAGGTCGCAATCGCCGGGGCCATGCTGGCGCTGTGGCTGGCGACCAAGTCGCTTGCGGCGATGGCGGCGACGTGGGTGCTGGCCGGCGGGGTCCTGCTGTGGCTGATGGTGGCCGTCCTGTTCTACTGCCGCCAACTGGTCAACCAGGAACAAGCCCAGCTCGACGAGATTGCCTCCCGCGGCCAGGGGGGCACGATCTTCGGGGGCGAGGACGAGCTGGCGGCCAGGCCGGCCGCGGCGCGGCTGCACGTCATGGAACGCTGGGTCGTGCCCATCTTCACGCTGCTGTGGGCCGCCGGACACGCGGCCGTCGGCGTGATGACCATCAGCACGCTGGCGGCGATTGACAGGCCCCTGACCCTCATTCGTCTCGGCCCGGCGGCCCTGTTTACCGTGCTGATCGCCTTCATGTCGTTCCTGTTCAGCCGCTACTGCACGGGCATGGGCACGCAGCGCCAGTGGCGCCTGCTGCGGGCGGCGGGCAGCTACCTGCTGGTCAACGTCGTCCTGATCACCGGCGTGCTGATCGCCATGCTCGCCGCCACGCAAACCTACGCCCGCGCCGACCGGATCATCGCGCTGCTCGCCCCGGCCGTTCAACTACTGCTGGCGGCTGAACTCGCGCTGAACATCATCCTGGACCTGTACCGCCCCCGCGTGCCCGGGCAGGAAGAGCGCCCCCCGTTCGACTCGCGCCTGTTCAACCTCGTCGCCCAGCCCGGGCGCGTCGGACACACCATCGCCGAAACCCTCAACTACCAGTTCGGCTTCGAAGTGTCCAAGACGTGGTTCTACCAACTGCTCAGCCGCGCCTTCGGGCCGCTGGTGATCCTGGGCGCGGTCGTGATGTTCCTGATGAGCACCATCGTCATCGTGCCGGAAGGGCACGAGGGGATCGTGTACCGGTTCGGCTCCTTGCCGCCCGAGCCGACCGACGGCAGCAAGCGGGAAACCCTCGGGCCGGGCATCAGCCTGAAGTGGCCCTGGCCGATCGACCGGGTCGAGATGTTCAACACCGGACAGGTCTATGAGATCATGCTCGGTACAGGCGAAGAGCGCGGCGGCGAGGAGGACGAGCACGACGACGGACACGGACACGGCGGCAAGGACGAGCATGACGAGTCGTTCATCAACGGGCACCGGATGGCGCTGTGGACGAGTGAGCACGGCGACCACGAGGAGTTGAACTTCCTTGTCGCCGTCCCGCCCGAGCGCCGCCATGACGAGAACGGACAGGCGCCAGGCAAGAAGGACCCGCCCTCGGTCCACATCATCAAACTCGTCGTGCCGGTTCACTATCGCATCGAAGACCCCTACGCCTTCAGCCGCGCCGCACGGGACGGCCATGGCCTGCTCGCCAGCGCCGCCTATCGGGAGATGGTGCGCTACTGCGCCAGCGCCTCGCTGACCGAGCAGGACGATGCACGAGCGGGCAAGCGTCCTGAGGCGATCATGACCAGCGGGCGCGGCGCGGCGGCCAAGGCCCTCAAGGACCGCCTCCAGAACGTGGCGTCGGGGCTGGGCATCCGCATTGTTCACGTGGGCCTGATGGCCGTCCACCCGCCCGCGGAGGTCGCGCCGGAATTCGAGAAGGTCCTGCAGGCCGAGCGCGCGCAGGACGAGAAGCGGTTCCGCGCCGAGGCCGAGGCCAACCGGCTTCTTGCCGCGGTGGCCGGCACGCCGGACGAGGCACGGAAGCTCGCCCTGGCGATCCGTGTGCTCGACACCCTGCAGGAACTGGACAACAGCCGCAACCGCCCCGCAGACCAGACCAAACTGCTTAACGGGTACCGCAGCAGGGCCCGCGGCGACCTGGCCGACGTGGACAAGGTGATCGCCCGCAGCCAGGGCGCTCGGCGGGCGGCAATGGCGGCCTACCGTGTCGAACTGCAGGAGTATCTGACCGTGCTGGACACGCTCGCCAAGTCGCCGGGCACGTTTGACTACGCCGGCCAACTGGACCGGGCAAGGGCAAGGACCGACCAGCGGTTCGACCGCGCCGCCGGCCAGCCTGCCCGCCTGGTCGCCGAAGCGATGGCCGACCGGTGGGAGAAGGAATTGAAGGAGCGCAGCCGGTCCGAGGCGTTCCGGTGGCAGTTGGCGGCCTACACCAACAGTCCCGAGGTCTACCGGACCGACCGGTGGCTGGGCGTGTGGGACCAGATCCTGCCCAACATTCGGAAGTACGTGCTGGCCGTCGACCGCGACAAGGTCGAGGTCTGGCTGAATCTCGAGAAACAGGAAGATCCGATGGGCGGCGCCCTGAGCGGCGCCGGCACGGGTGAGTAGGAATGAACAGGTCGAAAGTCAAAGGTCGAAGGTCGAAAGTCCCGCCCCGCGAACGGGCGGTCTTCGGACTTTCGACCTTGGACCTTCGACCTTAGACCCCGAACAAGGAATACGAGACATGAGAAAACACATCGGGATTCTCGCGTTGGCGGTGCTGGTGGTGGGCAGCCTGGCCCTGAACACCATCGCCTTCCAGGTGGATGAGAACAAGGACATCGTGCTGATCGAGACGTTCGGCAAGGTGACCGAGGAGATCGTCGGGCGGGATGCCCCGGGTCTGAACTTCAAGTGGCCCTATCCCATCCAGAAGGTCGTGCGCTATGACGGGCGGACGAGCGTCTTCGAGGACACCGGCGACCAGGCTTCCACGAAGGATGAGCAGAATCTGATCGTCACGATGTACTGCGCGTGGCGGATCGGCAATCCGCGCGAGTTCCACCGGTCGGTCAACACCGACGACTTCGAGGAGAAGGTTGCCAAGGTCCAGGACCGCATCCGCAACCTGCTCCGCTCGGCCAAGAAGGACGTCATGGGCCTGCACACGATGGTCGACTTCATCAACACCGATCCGCAGTTGATGAAGCTTGACCAGATCGAGGGCGAAATCCTCGCCAGCGTCCGCGACAAGGCGATGGCCGATTACGGCGTGGAGATCGTTCGCGTGGGCATCAAGAGCCTCGCGCTGCCCGAATCGGTCACCGAGCAGGTGATCAACGCGATGAAGGCCGGGCGCCAGAGAGACATCACCAGCTACCAGCAGGAAGGCGAAGCGGTCGCCACCGCCATCGAGCAGCGCGCCCGCAGCGATCGCGACCAGATCATGGACTTCGCCGAGCGCAAGGCCAACGAGATCCGCTCCGAAGGCGACCAGGCGGCTGCACGGTACTACACCGAGTTCAAGGACGCCGAGTTCGCCAACTTCCTGCGGGTCATCGAGTCGCTGAAGGTCGAACTGGCCCACAAGACCGTCTTCCTGCTGGACGGCACGGGCCTGCCCCACATCCGCTGGTTCAAGGACGGCCCCAACGTGGGCGCCGCCGACAAGACCGGCACGAAGGACTAGGACGAATGAGCGAAGACAAACACACCGGCGGACTGTGCTGCGACGGGCATCACGACCATCGCCACGATCACGGCCCGATCCCTGAGCCCGCCGATCCGGGCAGCAAGTCCCTCGCCGACGCCCTGCGCGTCAGCTTCGTGCTGCTCGCGGTGATCATGGTGTTCATGGTCATCGGCTTTGCCCTGACCGGCCTGCAGAGCATCGAAGCCAACGAGGTGGGCATCGTCAAGATCTTCGGCCGGACCGTCAGGACGGCCGGGCCCGGACTGACGTACAACTGGCCCTTCCCCATCGGCCGAATCGAGATCGTCAAGACCGACGAGAAGCGCGTCACGCTGTACGACTTCTGGATCAACGAGATGCCCGGCGATCTGGACAAGCCGCTTGCCCAGCGCCGGGCGCCCGCCGAAGGGCTCCGCCCGGGCTGGGACGGGGCCCTGCTGACCGGCGACCGCTATCTCCTGCACATGAAGATCGACTGCCGCTTCGTCATCGACGACCCGGTGGTCTACCGGCAGCAGATGCGAGACGCGTACCCCGAGCAGATCCCCGGCACGGACGAGATGATGATGATCGACCCGACCGAGGAGATGATCCGCTCAGCCGTCTGCAGCGCGGCGATCATCACCGCGGCGACCGGGACGGCGGAAGACCTCCAGACCTCCGAACGCACCGTCTTCGCCAACGAGGTGCTCCGACGCGCCAACCAGACCCTCAGCGGCGCCGACGGGTCGCGCGAGGCGACGGGGCTGCGGATTAAGCGCCTCGTGCTGGCCGACACGACCTGGCCCCTCCGCGCCATCGCGGACTTCGCCGCCGTAACCGCCGCCAGACAGGCCGCAAGGGAACGCACCGACGCGGCGGCCAGCGAGGCCGAACGGATGCTCCGAAAGGCCGCCGGACAGGCCTACACGCAACTGGTGGGCAACCCCCGGGGCGGACCCGACGCCGCCAAAGAGGCCCGAAAGAACACCAAGCCCTACGACCTGATCGGACAGTACTCGTCCCTGCGAGGCCGCGCCGACAGCGCCGCCGACCCCGACCAGGTCAAGACGCTCGAAGCGCAGGCCGAAGCCGTCTTCAAGCAGATCGACGCGGTCCTGGTCAGCCACGAACTGACCGGCGACGCCAGCAGCCTGATCGCCCAGGCCCGCGCGCACGGCAGCAGGGTCAAGCAGCGTCTCGAGGCCCGCCTGAACCAGTACAAGCGCCTCCTGCCCGAGTACAAGCGGGCACCGAGGCTGACCGTCGAACGCCTGTGGGCTGCGGCGCGGGAGGACATCCTGGCCGCGGCGGCGGAGAAGTACTATATCTCGGCGGGCAAGGGCAAGACCGTGCTGAAGATCAACCGCGACCCCGAGACGCTGGCCGAGCAGGTCAAGAAGAAGCTCGAGGCCCTGGCCAAGCCCCACGGGCACGAGTGAGAACATGGTTGACGCCGACAACAGCGTAATAAAGACCGTCAAGCTGACGAAGATCTTCCGCGACTTCTGGCTGCGGGCGAAGGTCACCGCGGTGTCCGAGCTGGACATGGAAATCCGCCCGCGCGAGGTCTTCGGCCTGCTCGGGCCCAACGGATCGGGCAAGAGCACGACGCTGAAGATTATCCTGGGCCTGCTCTTTCCGACGCGCGGGGTGGTCTCGGTGTTCGGCAAGCGGGCCACCGACGTCGCCGTCAAGGCCCGCATCGGCTTCCTGCCGGAAGAATCGTACCTCTACCCGTTCCTGGACGCCTACGAGACGTTGGAGTTCTACGGCAAGTTGTTCCATCAGCCGCGCCAGACGCGGCGCCGCCGCGCCGAAATGCTCCTGGAAATGGTCGGCCTCAAGGGCGCCGCCTACCGGCGAGTGGGCGAATACTCCAAGGGCATGCAGCGGCGGATCGGACTGGCCCAGGCCCTGATTAACGACCCGGACCTGCTGATCCTCGACGAGCCAACCACCGGCCTGGACCCGATCGGCACCAGCCAGATCAAGGACATCATCCGCACGCTCGCTCAGCGCGGCAAGACCGTGCTGCTGTCGAGCCACCTGTTGGCCGACGTGGAAGACGTCTGCGACCGCGTGAGCATTCTCTACGGCGGAAAGCAGCGCGAACAGGGCACGATCGACGACCTGCTCGCCCGCCAGGGACTGACCCAACTGGTCACCGACGAACTGGACGACGAGACGCTGGCGCGCATCGACGAGTTGCTCGTGGCGGCCGGAAAGGAAGTCCACGAGATCACCGCGCCGCGCGACAAGCTCGAAGCGCTGTTCCTCCGCGTGGTTGCCGACGCGCGATCCCGGCGCATCGTCACCGGCGGGGCCGTCGCCGGCGGACAGGTCGCCGAGTTCCTCCGCGCCGAGGCCCCCACCGGACAGGCCGTTATCGACCAACTGGTCGACCAGGCGCGAGAGGCCGACGTCGGACCCGACGTCCACGCGCCCGAGCAGCCGCCGGCGCCGGCGGAGCCGGTCGTGGACGAAGACCTTCTGGGCGACCTGGGCGCCGCGGCGGCCCCCGGCGGCGACGACGACGATCAGCCCCCTGCCCCGCCGCCCAAGGCCCAGCCCCAGGCCGACCAGAGCGTCATCGACACCCTTCTCGGCTCCGACGACGGCCAGGAGGAGGCCTGACCCATGCGCGGCATCTGGACCGTTGCCAGGCAGACCCTCGCACAGATCCTCCGCACGAAGACCGCGTGGGTCTTCATCCTCGTGCTGGCGGCCTTCCTGGTCGTCCTGCCGGGCGGCCTGCAGGGCGACGGCACGCTGGCGGGGCGGATTCGGGCGTACCTGTCGTACAGCACGACGATCATCGCCCTGACCCTCAGCGTCCTGACGGTCTTCCTCGCCGTCGACGTCGTCAGCTCCGACGTGCGAAACCGCACCGTCTTCAGCGTGGTGACCAAACCGGTGGGCCGGTGGCAGTACGTGCTGGGGCGCTGGCTCGGCGTGGTCCTGCTCGACGCGCTGCTTCTGGCGGTGGCGGCCGCCGACGTCTACGTCGTCGCCCAGTCCATGCGACGCGAGCGCACCAGCGCCGACGACCCGCTGGACGGGCTGGCCGTCGAGTCCGAGGTCTTCACCGCCCGCGCGCGGATCGCGCCGGTGTCCATCGACGACAAGCTCACCGCCCGCGTCCGGGCGCGCATCGCGAAGTTCCGCGAGGAGAACCCCACCGAGTTCGAGCGCGAACTGGGCGCCCGGGGCGGGGCTCGCGACGAGCAGGCGGCCCTCGATGCGTATTACAGGGAAATCTACAAGCAGGAGAGCCAGAAAAGCCAGACCGTCGGGCCCTTCCGGTCGATGAGATGGGACTTCGAGAACATCGAGCTGGCCGGCCAGCCCGCCACGGGCACCGTCAAGGTCACCGAGGTGATAGGGCAGGTGGGCACGATGTGGCACGTCCGGTTCGGCGGGCCCGATTCGCTGATCCGCAAGCTGGTCTACCGCGGGCCGGTGCAGGTCGGCGGGGCCGAGGCCCAGGTCCGCGACCTGACCGAGGGGTTCGTCGCCGCCTTCATGCTCGACGACGCGGGCGAGAACACCAAGATCGGGCGCCTGGACGTCGGCGACACGATTGACGTGCGCCTGGACCCGACGCTGCAACTGTCGTTCAAGGCCCGAAGCGCCGGCGGGAAGCTGCCCGGCGGGAAGATGAAAACCTCGTGGACCATCAGGAACCGCACGGGCCCGGTGACCGTCTACTACGTCAACCGCAGCGACCCGCCCCGCATGATCCGCACACTCGTCGTGCCCGGGCGCGCCGTCGACGACAACAGCGAGATGACCGTCCAGGTCCTCAACCTCAACCCCGCCAGCCTCCGCATCCTCCGCGACGACGTGTCGGTGCTCTACCGCGTCGGAAGCTTCGAGGGCAACTTCTTCCGCGTCATGGTCCTGGTCCTGGGTCAACTGATGTTCCTGGCCGCCTTGGGCGTGATGGCGGGCAGCTTCCTGTCGTTCCCCGTCGCGTGCGTGCTGGCCTTCGGCGTCCTGCCGTTCTCCCTGGGGCGACAGTTCCTGACCGAGTCGGTCAAGCTCCCGCGAGGCGGCGGGCTGGCTGACGCCGATCCGATCACGGCCGTCGGACATATTATCCTGAAGGTCATGGGCACGATCCTGCCCGATTTCAACGCCACAAACCGCGGCGACGCCCTGGTCGACGGCATGTCCGTCGCCTGGAGCGAGGTGGCGTCCTCGATGGGCCTGGCCGTCTGCGTCCCGACCGTCGTCCTGCTGGCCCTGGCGATGCTGATCTTCACCAAACGTGAACTGGCCGGCGTGCAGGTGGCGTAGAAGGCATAGTGGGAAGACGACAATGACAGCAGGCCCCAAGACAACACAACTGATCCTGGCCGGCGTGGTAGCCGCCGCACTGGGCGGCGCGGCGCTGCTGCACGAGCCGCTCGAGGAACAATCCAAGGCCTACGACCTGTCTCGCCCGGGCGACACCACCGTGGTGGCCAGCCCGCTCCAGACCCTCCTGACCCTCGCCCCCGGAGGCCTGCGCGCCCCGATTGTCAGCTTCCTCTGGATGCGGGCCGAAGAACTCAAGGAAAAAGGGCGCTTCCACGAAATGCGGGACCTCAGCGAGTGGATCTGCCGCTTCATGCCCCGCTACCCCGGCGTGTGGGACTACCACGCGTGGAACATGGTCTGGAACGTCTCGGTGACCGCCCACAGCGGCGACGAGCGCTGGCGCTGGCTCGAAAGCGGCATCAACCTCCTGCGCGACCGCGGAATCGCCCTGAACCCACGCAGCCTCGGCCTCTACAAGGAACTCGGCTGGATCTACTACGAGAAGCTCGGCCAGGGCACCGACGAGATGCACTACGTCTACAAGCAGCGGTGGGCCGAACGCATGCAGGACCTGCTGGCCGCCCCGGTCTTCGGGACGACCGACGAGGTGATCGACGCGTTCAGGCCCATCGCCGCCGCCCCGCTCGACCGCGACCCGTACAGGCCCCGCGAAGGGTCGTTCAGGGGCAACCACCACCGGCTGGGTGGCGATGAGCTGCGCCGGTGGGACGGGCGCGACTCGTCGATCCAGCGCGACCAGCTCAAGGTCCTGCTGGCCGGCAATGCCGACGTCCGCGCGCTGGCCGACGACCTGGCGGCTCTCGGGCTGCGAATCGACGAGTCGCTGCTGGCCGCCTACAACCGCTTCAGCCGCGACGAGGCCATGGAGGCCGTCCGCGCACGCCCGCTGGGCCCGCCCGCCGAGGC
Organism: uncultured Planctomycetaceae bacterium; assembly: GCA_964625865.1. GTDB lineage: Bacteria > Planctomycetota > Phycisphaerae > SM23-33 > SM23-33 > CAZVEV01. The sequence goes on from CAZVEV010000186.1 coordinate 10,686, forward strand.
CGACCGCGCCATCGCTGCGCTGATCAACGATCCGGCCCGCGCCGCGGCGCGAACCGCCGCCCTGGCCTTCGTGCGGGCCCAGGTGCTCTGGAACGCCTACCGCCTGGACCCGGCCTGGATGCTCGGCGTCATGGAACGGTACAACGTCCCGCTCGACTGGCGACAGGCGCCGGCGCACGCGATCTACTGGATCACGCTCGGCCAGGACCGCTGCAAGCAGATCATCGGGGCCGAAGATTCGCTCAATATCGACCGCACGCTCCTGTATTCGCTCAGGGACCTGACGTTCTACGGCAGGATGACCTACATCGAGAACCCCGACGAGCGCAGGAGCCCGACGATCAGGCGCTTCCCGGACTGGCGGTTCATCGAGCCGGCCCACCAGGCCCACGTCGACCTGGGCAAGATCGCCATACACTTCGAAGACGACCTGCACGCCGCACGCCGCGTCTTCGACCAGAACAAGTACCGCACCGGGCACATCAACTTCCTGTCCGAGTGCATCGAGATGCTCTACCGCGCCGGACGCGTCGACAGGGCCCAGGCCCTCTACGACTGGATCAAGGACAACTACGCCCCCGAGGGCGACCTGTGGAAGCTGCCCCTGAAAGACTACGTCGTCGAAGACATCCGCCGCGACGGCAGGCCCATCCCCAGCCTCGCACGCACCCAGATCCGCGGCTCGCTGATCGCCGCCTACGAAGCCCTGCCCATCCGCACCGAGGCCGCCCAGAACAAGTACCGCATGCTCATGCGATACGCCCTGCGCGTCCACGCCGTGTTCAACCCCGAAACCTCCCAGCGATACAAGCTGCCCTCCATGAAGGTCCTCGCCGCCGATACCGTCGCGGCGATGCTCGTCAGGCCGCGAATGATGGGACGCTACCTCTCCCTGCCGTACCGCCACCGCCTCTACACCGCCCTCGATGCCGATATCCGACGCATGATCTACGACCGCATCGCCCCCTCCTTGAAGCGCCAGTGCGCCCAGGCCAACCCGCCCCTGGACTTCACCAAAGCCTTCCCCGAACCCCCCGGCATGGCGGCCTACCGCGAGCACCTCCGCCGCACCCGCCGCACCCAATCCGACAAGACCGTCGAAGATCCGTCGTAGGTGTAGGGCGCGCAACTCGGTGGTAGCGTCCCAAACGTGTAGGAGGCGTGGTCGTGTAGGGCGCCGAACGTTGCGCGGGCGCGGCGGGCCCCGAGGGGGTCCAGAGCAGTTGGCCGGGGGTTGACCAAGCGCAGCGCAGGGCGGCCCCCGGAAACCCGTGTTCTTACAAACACGGCCCCGGCAATTCGGGGGACACCACCTAATGGCCCGAGGTTAAGGTGAATCATGTCATAAAAGCAGGCCTCTCTTGACGAT
>CAZVEV010000187.1:0-11991 GCA_964625865.1 uncultured Planctomycetaceae bacterium
ACGCCCCACGGCCCCGCCCGCCGCAAAAAGACGCCTTTTCCGCACGGGCACTAGCCTATCAAGTCCGCTTGCGCCGCGCCGCCGAGTGCTGCCACCACTGCTACGACCAGACTCAGTTGACCGAATTGCTTCATCTGTCTTACTCCCGGTGAAAACCGATCAAGAATAACAACACAACTTCCGACACAGGTTCACGGGCAGGTGTGCTCGATCCCTTCAGAGACGATCTGCAGAGAAGGCTCATTCTCTACCACGCGCCCAGATTATACGGCCAATCGGGCCGGACGCAAGAGAAAAACCAGCCCGTACGCAACTTTTTTGTGTCGGGGTCTCGCAACGCGTCTTGCTGCGGTGAGATGCGGGTTGTGCGGGCGCGGCGGGGGGGGTATCCTTCGCGGGGCTGAGTACGTCAAGAGCCCCGCCGCGGCGGCAGGAGTGTGATCGGATGAAGGATCTTCAGGACAAGTGGATCGTGATCACGGGGGCCAGCAAGGGCCTCGGGCGGGAGATGGCGCTGGTGTTCGCCGAGGCCGGCGCGAACCTCGTGCTGACCGCGCGGAGCCGCGAACTGCTGGACGCGGTGGCGGCAGAGGTCGCGGCGTTCGGCGTCGAGTGCGTCACGGTGGTGGGGGACCTGTGCGATGAGGCGATCCTGGGCGAGGTCAAGGCCATCTGTCTCGACAAGCAGATCGACGTCCTGGTCAACAACGCCGGCATCGTGGACATCACGCCGCTGGAGGACGTCTCGGACCAGCGCGTCCGCGACCTGATCGAGATCAACCTCCTCGTGCCGATCCAACTGACCAAGGCGGTGATCGGCCTGTTCAAGGGGCGCCGCAGCGGCGTGATCGTGAACATCAACTCCGCCGGCGGCAAGCGCCCCGTGCCGGACCACACGATCTACTGTGCGAGCAAGTACGGGCTCAACGGCTTCATCGAGGCGCTCAAGCTCGAGGTCAAGGGCACGGGCGTGCGCATCCTGAACGTCTGCCCGGGCAAGATGGCGACCAACCTGTTCACCGCCGCCGACCGCCCGATGGACATGTCGGCCTTCATCGACCCCCGCGAAATCGCCCAAGGCGTCCTGTACCTGCTGACCCTCTCGGACAAGTGCTCCCACGCCGACCTGACCGTTGACCGGATGTCGTAGACCAGGGGGTAGGGAACAGGGTGTAGGGGATAGGGAAACGACAGAGACCCGCGCCAGTGACAGATGCCCCTCACATCTCGTCGCGCCGGGTCCGCAGCGGCTTGCCTCTTGGCGGGACGCTCCGACTACACGCATCCCATTGTCCCCGCCGCTCAACCGTTCCCCGCAAATCTACAATCGTCCCTTCGACAGGCTCAGGGCAAGCAATCTAAAATCTAAGATCGTATAATGTCGCCATGCCGTCCCCCGACCGCCAATCCGTCCTTTCCGCCCTGCGGGCCAAGATTGCCGACTTCCCCGCCGGCCCCGGCGTCTACCTGTTCAAGGACGCCGCCGAGGTGGTGCTCTACGTGGGCAAGGCCAAGAGCCTGCGGCCTCGCGTGGCGAGCTACTTCCAGCCCGGCGCCGACCTGCTGGCCAGCCGCGGGCCCGAGATCAAGCGGATGATCGACGATCTGGTCGTCGACGTGGACATCCTCGAATGCGACTCCGAGGTCGACGCCCTGCTTCGCGAGAACCGCCTGATCAAGGACATCCAGCCGCCGTTCAACGCCCGCCAGAAGGACGGCAAGAGCTTTCCCTATCTGCAGATCACCACGCGGGAGGACTTCCCGCGGGTCAGCATCACGCGCCAGCCCGCCGAGAAGAACGTCCGCCTGTACGGGCCCTTCGTGTCGGTAAACGACCTTCGGGCGGCCGTCCCGCTGATGCAGCGCGTCTTCAAGTTCCGCACCTGCACCTTGGACCTCGCCGACGGGCAGGCGTTCCAGAGCGGCTACCGCCCGTGCATCCTCTACAACATCAAGCAGTGCACCGCGCCGTGCGCCGCCCTGGTCAGCAAGGCCGACTACACGGAGCAGATCAAGCACCTGCGCCAGTTCCTGGAGTCCAAGGGCTCGCAACTGAGGCGACAGCTCAAGTTGGAGATGGCGTCTGCCGCCGCGGCGCTGGAGTTCGAGCAGGCCGCCAAGCTCCGCGACGAGCTGCGGGCGCTGGAGTCGTTGCAGAAGCGCGGGCTGGTGCATGACGGCATGCAGCCGGAGCTGTTCACGATCGACCCGGCCGACGGGCTGGCGAAGCTCGGCAAGCTGCTGGGGCTCGATGCCGCCCCGCGGACGGTCGAGGGCATCGACATCGCGCACCTCCAGGGCGGCGAGATGTGCGGGTCGCTGGTGACGTTCATCGACGGGCGACCGTTCAAGGACGGGTATCGCCGCTACAAGATCAAGACCGTCGCCGGCAGCGACGACACCGCGTGCATTCGCGAGGTGGTCTGGCGCCGCTACAAGGTCGCGGGCACGGAAGCCGACCTGTTTCCCGACGTGATTCTGATCGACGGCGGCAAGGGGCAACTCAACGCCGCCTGGAGCGCGTTCGACGAGCTGGCCTTCCGCCCGCCCGTGCTGCTCTCGCTGGCCAAGCGCGAGGAGGAGATCTATGTCCACGGCCGCGACGACCCCCTGCGCCTCGCTCGCCGCAACCCCGCCCTGCGCCTGCTGCAGTCCGTCCGCGACGAAGCCCACCGCTTCGCCCAGCACTACCACCACATCCTCCGCCGCCGCGCCACCCTCGGCCAGGATTCCCCCGTCCGCAACCGCCGCCCTCGCGAGTCGAGTCAATAACCGGGTGCCGTGGGCTGCGGAGCGAAGCGGAGCAACCACGTTGCGTGCCTCGCCGGGACCCATAGAATACCGCAATGAAGATCGGGCGCCTCTCAAGAGCCAGGAAGAAGGTCCTTGCCCTCAGAAGGGCCTTTCGGCGCAGTCACCCGACGTGCGGCGATACGGAGTACATCGAAGCCCTGGCGATGCCGGCCGGCGTTCCCGACCTCCTGCTGATCGCGATTCGAACGGCCTTGGCCGCGCGGTGCGGAATCCCCGTCCGGTACATCCACCCGGACCTTCCGATCGATGAGTTGCGTCCGCTGATGGTGCCCGATCTTCGCTCACGCTGCCGATGGCCTGATGTTGATGCTGGAGATATCGACCCCGTCGTGTTCGAGATGGAGATCGAGGACGTCTTCAAGGAACATGGAGTCGATCTGACGATCTCCGATGCCGTGACCATTCCGTACTACGGCTACAGTAGGTTAGCGTGGTTCTTCGTTCACAGATACGCCGTATCCACCGTCGGGGAGTGGATAAGAGCGGTTGCGACGGCGATAACCGCCGGGTGTTCTCTGTGAGGAGCTTCGGGTGACGCCCATGGACGCCGACACCGTCAACATCATGCCCGGGCGGGACAGCGACTCGCCGGAGGTCGTCGCGCTGATTGAGGAGATCTACGGCGAGTACGGTGAGGTGATGTTTCTCGAGGGGGCGGACGGAGATCTGGTGGCGATTGAAGAGACGTACCGCGGCCATGGCGGGGAGTTCTGGGTCTGTCGCGACGGCGCGGGACAGCTGGTGGGCACGGTGGCGGTCAAGCTGGACGCAGCCGCCGGAGAGGCGACGCTCAAGCGGCTGTACGTTCACGAGGACCTGCGCGGCACGGGGCTGGCCGACCGGCTGTTCGACACGGTTGTCGCCTGGGCTGCGGCGCGCGGGGCCGCGCGCCTGGTCTCGTGGTCCGACACGCGATTCACCCGTGCCCACGCCTTCTACGCCAAGCGAGGCCTCGCGCAGATCGGCCAGCGCGACATGACCGACGGCGCCATGCCCTACAGCGAATACGGCTACGCGATGGACCTGTAAGACCGATTGTGATCGGCACGTGCGCTCAGGAGTGGGCCAGAAGTGGGCGAAGGAGGTCTCTGCACCTCAGCGCACACTAGGGCTGGCCACTTCAGTGGCCAGCACGGGACCGAAGGTCCCGTACGGTCCAATGGAGAATGAATCGGTGTACGAGGCGCATCGCTCGACTCACAATCGGCACGGGTCAGCCATGCGGCCCGTGGCCGCCGGGCTGGGGCCGTGGCCCCCACCCCGGCCAAGCCCCATAGACGCCCCTGGCCGCCCTCGGCCGACGAAAACGGCGTCAACCCCCACTCACCTCCCGATCGTCGCTTAGGCCGCCTGCTGGAGCGTCTCACGAGGTCCGGCTGAGGTCGGGTGGGCGATGGCGACCTGCTCGCCGTCACACCGCAACCTACTTCGTTCTTCTGATGAAGACCAGGCCGTTGGAGTCCGTGCCGATGTCGCCGTAGATTGCGGCGCGGATCGTGTAGGAGGCGCCGGTTTCGTAGTCGGCGATCTTCACGGTGTAGGTGTTGCCTTTGGACTTGCCGCCGGTGTAGCCGTGATGGATGTCCTTGGCGGGCGTGGGGCGGTCGTTCTTGAGGACTTCGACGCCGTCGATGTCCAGGCGGTGGCGGCCGCCTGTGTAGAGGAACGTTACCACGTACGTGCCCGGCTTGTTGATGATGCCGGTGGCGTCGAAGATGGCCGGTTTGGGCGTCTTGGCGGCGATCTTTCCGGCCTGCCATCGGCCGATCTGCTTGCCGTGCCTGGCGTACTTGACCGACGTGTCGGTGTGTTCGTAGACCAGGCTGGCCCGGCCGCTCTGGGGGTCGGCGGTGATCGCCTTGAACGTGGCGGTTTTGGGCACGGTGACGGCCTGCGTCAGTGCGGGGGAGGTCGCCGTGGGAGCCGTCCCGTCGGTGGTGTACCGCACCGTGCCGCCTTCGATGGGCGACCGGGCGCTGATGGTCGCCGAGCCGTCGGCCTGCTTGCGGACGGTGATGAGGGGGGTGGGCATGCGGAAGTTGAATCCGCCGCGGGCGTAGCGCGGGAGCATTCGTCCCATGCGGGCGGAGAAGTCGTCCCAATCTCGCTGGTCCTTGGGCGTCCAGGTGACCTCGGCCAGCGCGGCGGCGCGGGGCAGCGTGAGATACTCGACGTATGGGCCCGGCGTTTTCAGCATGGCGCTCTTGGCGTTGGTCAGGCGGGCTCGCATGAGCAGTTGGTCGGTCCAGAGGCAGCCCTGGGCGCCCAGAATTCGCCCGGCGGCCTCGCCGGTCAGGCCCTGCGGGATCGGATCCCACTGGTAGGCTTTCTGCAGCGAGATCGGCGCGATCCACGAGGCGGCGTAGGGTTCGCCGGGCAGTTTGCTCTCGGGCGTGTCGAAGTAGCAGTGCCCCGTCAGCGCCATCACCACCGGGTTGCCCCGCTTGGCGCCCGCGCTGGCGGTTTTAGGTCGGTGCCACGTCATCACCCCCGCCCGCGTGGAGATTCCGCACCCGAGAATCTCGTCCCAGCCGAGGATCTGCTTGCCGCGCTTCTGCAGAATCTCCTCGATCCGTCGCGTCATCCAGCCCTGGAGCTGCTTCTCCGACGACAGGCCCAGCGCCTTCATCTTCTTCTGACAATGCGGGCAGGCCTTCCAGCGGTCGTACCTGGCCTCGTCGCCGCCGATGTGTATGTACGTGCCCGGGAACAGCTCGCAGACCTCGGCCATCACGTCGGTCAGGAACTGCCACGTCGTCTCGCGCCCCGCGCAGTACAGGTCGCGCGAGATCGAGTGGCGCGTGGGAATCTCCATCTGCTTGCCCGTGCAGCACAGGTGCGGATAGGCCACCACCGCCGACAGCGTGTGGGCGGGCAGCTCGACCTCGGGGACGACCTGGATGTGGCGGGCGGCGGCGTAGGAGACGATCTCGCGAATGTCGTCCTGCGTGTAGAACCCGCCGACGCGATACTCGCCCTTGCCTCGCCACGCGCCGATGGTCGTCAGCTTGGGGTACTTCTTGATCTCGATCCGCCAGCCGGGATCGTCAATCAGGTGCCAGTGCAGCACGTTGAGCTTGTGCATGGCCATCATGTCGAGGTAGCGCAGGACGAACGCCTTGTCCATGAACCACCGCGAGACGTCCAGCATCATGCCGCGCCAGCGGAAGGCGGGCACGTCGCGGATCGTCGCGCCGGGAACGACCCATTGCACGTTGCGGACGGATTTAGGTGCGAAGATATCGACGGGCAGGAGCTGGCGGAGCGTCTGTGCGCCGTAGAACAGCCCGGCCGCGGTGGGGGCGGTGATGGTCACGCCGCCCGCGGTGACCTTCAGGTCGTATCCCTCCTTGCCGAGCTTCGCATCGGCGCCCGTCGTCGTCAGCAGCACGGTGGTCGCATCGGCCTTGGCGCCGCGTTTGACCGGCAGGGGCAGGCCCGTCGCCGGGCGGAGCATCGCCGCGAGCATCTCGGCCGGCTGCTTTGCCTTCTCGCCGTTGTAGAGGATCTGCGTCTTGTCTGTCAGCGTGAAGGCTTGCCCTTCCAGCGGCGTGACCTTACGCGGCTGGGGGACGATAGAGATCGTCCGTTGCGGCGGGGCGGCGACAGACGCCATGGACAGAGATGCAATCAGTATGAGACTGACCGCTGTTTGGGTGCGGAATGTGTGGGTCATCGTGTGGGTTTCCTTATGGCGGTTTGCTGTGGAGGTCTGTGTGTGCATGTCAGGCGGATGGTTCGGTCGTGCGGGGCCTGCGGGCCCCGCTGCTGGCCACTGAAGTGGCCAGCCCCAGGGTGCGGATCGTGGCGGGCGTGGAAAATGGGGACTGGCTCCGCAGCGTCTCGTCCTGCGAAGCAGGAAGCGGAGGTGCCTGTACCCATCTTCCGGTGAGTGGATCGAGTGTTCATAATCAACTGTCCTGCAATTCGGGATACGGGATGGTCTTTCCGGTTGCGGTGTCAGTCGGCATTTGGGCGTTGACGGACTTGAGGAAGGCGCTCAATTCGGCGCAGAGGGCCTTGGCTTTGTCCGGGTGCCTGGTCAGCAGGTTCGTCGTCTCGCCGATGTCGGCGGCGATGTTGAACAGTTCGAAACGCTTTTTCCACGTCGGGTTGTGGTAGGCGATGAGCTTCCAGTCGTCCCTTCGGATCGCGCTGTACGTGCCGATGCCCGGCCCGCTCGGGCCCCAGTTGTTCGGGAAGTGCCACACCAGCGCCCGCCCGCGCGAGCCGCCCGTCTTGCCCCGGAGCATCGGGACGAAGCTCACCCCGTCGATCACCCCGCCGACCTGTTTGGGCTTCGCGACGCCGGCGATTTCGAGGATCGTCGGGAAGAAGTCCTCGATGATAAGGTACTCATTGCAGACCGCCCCGGGCCTGGTCACGCCGGGCCAGCGTGCGATCATCGGCACGCGGATGCCTCCCTCGTGCGCCGAGCCCTTCCCGCTGGACAGCGGCTTGTTGTGCGAGTGGCGAGGCCCGCCGCGCCCGTGGGCGCTGAGCCCGCCGTTGTCGGACATGAACAGCACGACCGTGTTGTCCGACAGGCCGTGTTTCTGCACGTTGGCGAGGAGATCGCCGAGGCTCTTGTCCATGCCTTCGACCATCGCGGCGTACATCGCCTCGGTGGCGTGAAGCCCGGCCTTGGTGTACCGGGCGATGAACCGCTTGTCGGGGGCGAACGGCACGTGGACGGCGTAGTGGGCCATGTAGAGGAAGAACGGCTTTCTGTCCGCGACGGCCCTGTCGACGGCCTTGTTCGCTTCGATCGTCAGCGCCTCGGTCAGGAAGATGTCCTTGCCGTGATAGGCCTCCAGGCCGGGCACGTCCCAAACGCGCGAGCCCTTGCGGAAGGCGGCGGAGAAGTTCTGCGTGCCGAGATAGCTGCCCGGTCCGCCGGCGGCGTGGCCGGCGATGTTGACGTCGAAGCCGATGTTTCGCGGGTCGGCTCCCGGCGTGCCGCGCGCCCCGAAGTGCGCCTTGCCCGCGTGGATCGTCCGGTAGCCTGCCTCCTTGAGAAACGCGGGCAGGCTCTTGGCGTGGACCGCCCGGGGGACGCCCGCGACGGGGCTGAGCCCGTTGACGTTCCACTTCGGGAAGCGAATCTCTTTGAGGCGCCGATCGTTCGAGCCGTCCTTGTGGAGCGTCCAGTTGGTCACGCGATGGCGGGCGGCGTTCAGGCCGGTCATCAGGCTCACGCGGGTGGGCGAGCAGACGGCGCAGGCGTAGGCCTGGCTGAACTTCATGCCGCCAGCGGCCAGCCGCTGCATGTTCGGCGTCCTGTAACGCGTGTTGAAGCCCGTGCGCTTCGTCCAGAACGGCTCGGACGTGTCCTGCCACCCCATGTCGTCGACGAGGAAGAGGATGATGTTGGGCTTGGCCTCAGTCGCCCGGGCTGCCGCGCCCATCGCGCGCCTGCCCAGCGACCCTGCCGCGACGGCCGCCGCCGCACTCGTGAGGAACTGTCGTCTGTTCATGGTCTTCGGTCCTTTCAACGTGCGCCACGGCACCCATGCGCTGGCCCGCTGCTGTTGCGTCAGTCGCGACCCGCCGGTCCAGCGGAGGTTGCGGAGCTTGCGAGTTGCGGGCCATGGCGAGCCGGCCAGCACGACGTTCTTGCCGTCTTTCCGTGTGCGGGCCATCGCCTCGATGCGAAGTTCGGTGACGTATCGCCAGGTCGGCGGGGCCTTGGGCGAGCGGGCGTCGATGGGAACCAGGTCCGCAGGGCCGAACGCGATTGTCTGCCATCGGTCGGACTTCGCCAGCGGCTTGGCCGCGTAATACGTGCCCTTCTTGACGCCCTCGTAGGCGTTCCAGGCGTTGACGTCGAAGGCCAGCACCAGGTGGCCGCCCTTGGGGTCAAGGACGTCGACCGCGAGCTTCGCCCCGTCGGGCCCGCGCCACTTGGGGTCCTTGATCTTCCGCGTGCCGCACACGCGATGGTGGTCGTTTCTCACCTGCAGGCGATACCAGTCCTGCCACGTGTCAAACGTGGCGACGATAAGGCGATCCGGCGCGTCGGTGGCCTTGACGCCGGCGGCTTTCAGGTCCGGCGGGTCGAAGTCCAGCGCCCGCGAACTGACGAGGAACGTCTTCGGTGACGTGCGGTTCCAGCGCGGGCCGACGATCGGCTGCTTCAGCGGGTACGTGACGTTCGCCATCACGAACAGGGGCATGTCCGTGGAGATGACGGGACACTTGGCGGACCACGCGTTACCCGTGCGTTTCGACGGGGCCGTCCGCCAGAAGCGGGTCAGCGCGTGGGGATCGACGCTGTAGTAGACCTCGACGGTGACGACCTTGTCCGGGTCGGCCGGACGGACCGTGGCCAGCGGAACCCCGTCATTGGTCTTCAGCGTCACCTGGATCTCGGGCGTCCTGGGGAACGTGCCCTCGCCCTTGAGGACCACGTTGAAGAAGTGCTTGCCCGCGAAGTACGACTCGTCGACGTGCCGGTGGTTCAGGTGGGGCGAGATGCTGAAGCGGACGGTCTTGGCGGGCATATGCCGCCAGTTGGCGTAGAGGTTGTCCAGGTTGCCCGCGAAGTCGTTGTGAGGCCCGATGTAGAGGATGGGGCAGGTGATGCGGCGGATGGAGTTGACGTCGTCGATCGTCGTGTGGTACAGCGGCTCGCGGTTGACCGGCCGACACGACGAGCCCGGGCGGTCGCGGAGCTTCTTCGGCGCCGCGGCCGTCCCGCCGCAGGAGGGGACCGCGACCTTGACGCGCGGATCGATGCCCGCCGTCATCACCGTCAGCTTGCCGCCCATCGAGTGGCCCGTCACGCCGAGACGGCCCGCGTCGACCTCCGGGCGCTGGGCCAGGAACGTCAGCGCCCGCCGGGCGGCGAGCACGATCAGGAACCAGTTGTTGTTCCGCGGGCTGACCACCGCGTCGAGCGTCTTGTCGTCGGGCGCCAGCGACGCGTAGTGCGTCACGTGGGTCGTCTGGGTGGCGTCGACGGCGCCCCAGTCCGTGCCCGGATCGCCGGGGGTCTGGTCGGCCATCGGCTTGGCGCCCCAGTTGATCGAGATGCAGGCGTATCCGTTGGCGGCGGCGGCCTCGGCAAGCTCGCTCAACGCCCGCTGCCCGCCGCCGTGCATCTGGAGAATGCCCGGCACCTTGCCGGTCCGTTTGGTCGGAAACGCGTAGTACGCGCCCATGCGGGACTTGACCCCCTTGAACGTGCCGATCGTGTACACCAGCATCTGGACCGTCGCCGGACCTCGCTGCCACTGGCGCACGACCTTGACCTCGAGCGGCTCAGCCGTCGGATCGTACCCGCGCCACAGCTCGTCCAGCGTCCGCGGCGCCTTGCCGTCCTTCAGCGGCGCCAGCGTCTCGGCCCCAAGCGCTGGCCCGGCCATGATCGCGCACATCGCAGCGGCGGCCACACATCGATTCATCATCAGAGTCTCCCGACTGTCGCCGGTTCAACGGTCATCACACGGAGCACAGAGCATATCATCCCCGCAATCCTTCCGAAACGTCCCTGAGCACCATCCCGTGGGGTCTCCGCGCACAGAGTGTTCCCGCGATCCTCTACGCTCGACGGCGGCGGGCCATCAGCAGGCCGCCCAGCAGGATCAGGGCGCCGGTGGCCGGCTCGGGGACTTCATAGAACCGGATTTCGGACAGGGAGGCCACGTTGGGATAGCTGCCGATAAGGAAGCAGTCCACCTCGAACCGAATCCAGCGGAAGGCGGACGACGGCAGGGCCGTGCCGATCTCCGTCGCCAGGTCGAATCCGGTGTACGTCGTCGATCCCGGCGCCTGCGTGAACGTCGCGTCGGCCTTGAGCAGCGTCCAGTTGGCCGCGCCGGCGCCTTCCGGGTCACCGGGCGACTCGACCGACGAAACGTAGATGTCCAGTTGATTGACCCCTTCATCCGTGCCGAAGCCGGACCCCGCCACGTTCTGATTCCCATTCCACACCTGAACGGAATCGAGCACATACGGGGCGCCGAGGTCCCATTGGATGTACTGCTCGTCGATCGAGATGATGTTGTTGGAAAACCAATGCCCTTTGTAGGCGGTCCCGTGGTTCGTGCCGTCAAACCCGCTGCTGTCGGTGGTCCTGGATGCCGGGGTATTGCCGTTGACCTGTGACGATGCGGTAGCGGTCACGCCGGTAATCACGGACGGCCCCGGCGGGGGCGGGCCTTCCAGCTCATGGGCGAACCGTTGTCCGAGCGTGGTCTGGCTGGCCGCGTCGTAGTGCACGCCGTCGGTGAATGTCAGGCCCGAGGTGTCCACGAGATAGGCGTTGGGGATTGAATCGGCGTGGCCGGAGTCGCGGTCGGCGTTGTCCTGCTGCTGGCGGAGATCGTCGGCGTAGGGGAAGTGTGCCGCGGTCGACAGCAGCCGCGAGTACAGAAAGGGAACGGACCCGGCGGACAAGCCGAAATCCCCGTGCAGCCGATCGACGAGACGGTCAAGACTCGTCGCGTATCGATTGGCGGAGATCGTATGTTTCGTGTCCGCTTCGCCCTGGACCCAGATGATGCCCTTGATCGTGTAGGGGGCGCCCAGCGCGGCCAGTTCGCCTTGCCAGTCGGTCACCATCGCCGAGTAGACCGTGCCCTTGTTGGCGTCGGCCGCGCTTGTGCCAGGGTAGAACGTCACCCGCCCCGGGGCGGGGGGATCGCCCAGCCAGGTCTGACTGTCCCAGCCCGAATCCAGCGGCTTGCCGCTGTTGGAGTAGAACGCGGCGTGGATCGATCTGGCCGGGTCGATGTTGAGCATCTCAGCGACGAGATGCTAGGCGAGTTGTATGCTGCCGTCAAGAGAGAGCGAGATGAGCGCTCATGCTTCAACGACGACGACATATGTTATGCTCCCCTCCACGACAGTTATTACGACGACGACGAGGAGAGCAACTTGGATTGGAACCAGAAGCGAGGAGATCAATAATGGATATCAAAGACCTTAACCTCAACACCCTCAACAAGTACCTCGAAGCATATGAGTACGGCCGCATGGAAGGCGCCGATACTATTGACCTTTTTCAGGCATTAGTGGACATGGACATGATTAAGCATTTGCGCTTAGAATACACACATGTCGCCGACATCATGATCAGAGATAACCAGATCTGTGCCGACCTTAACCAACTCCGCCAGGAGTATCCCGCCGCCGCTGCCAGTCGCACCCGCGCAAGGTATCCTGAGAGCGACC
>CAZVEV010000188.1:0-11970 GCA_964625865.1 uncultured Planctomycetaceae bacterium
AATATATTCACTTAAGACGAATCCCCCCGCGTGACCGCATTCTGAGGGAGGCGTCTGAATATGATCTTCTTCTTCGTCCATTTGCAGCCGTAGACATGGTAGTCTTGCGGGTAGGAGCCCTCGCCAGGTCTCGGCTGCAGTGAGCCATCCAGTACCTGGTCAGCGACCCATTGCTTCGGATCGATCGCGCCGTCAAAACGCCGGTAATGCGAGTACCATCCGACGTGGCCGACGGTCCAGTTTCTCGGGCTCTTATGGTACACCGCACCGGCGTGGTAGAGTCGTGTCGCACGGCCGGACATCTCCATGACATCGATCTCGCCGCTGTACGGCCAACTGCTGTGGGCCCACTTCCGCTTGTTGTCTGCCGCCGCTTTGTCCCAGTACCCCGAATAGGGCGCCGTCTTCGCTTCCGGCATCAACCAGAAGGCGGGCCACGTAGGAACCGCCGTCCGCTTGCCCGTCGCGTCGGTGGGGTTCTTTATCTTCGCCTCGATGATCCCGTAGGTGAACGACGCCAGTTTCTCGCTCGTGATCTTCGCCGAGCGGAAGGGCTGATGGCCGATCAGCTTGGTTACCTTGCCTCCCGGTTCCTTGCGAAGCGGGTACTTCCTGCCCGGTGCGTGATGAGCGACAATCGTCAGCCTGCCGTCCTTCACATAGAAGGTCTCGCCTTCGGCATCAACGTAGGCCTGCGCCTCTCCGTTGCCGTGCCCATACTTGCCGACCACGGTGTCGTCTACCGGGATCCATTTGCTTCGGTCGAGCTTCTTGCCGGAAAACTCATCGTGCCAGACCAGCGTGTAGGACGAGTCCGTGGCGTGGGCGCTGCCAATCCTGGCCGCCTTGTCGGCCCCCTGGCACTCCAAACACGAGATGATCATCAAAGCGGCAACTATCGCAGTCAGTGCCGTCGTCTTTGCCAACCGTTCCTTCATTCCAGTCCTTTCGGCCAGTCCACTTCGCACGTCACCTACTTGTGCGAGGCCAATCCCATCTTCTTCAAGCGAACGTAGAGTTGAACCCCGGCGCCCTCGCCGTCGGCTCGAACAATTTGTTGGTCCTTTCCGTGGTCCCATGCCGCCAGTCACCCCTTGGAGGCGAGATTCATCACCTGTCGTGTTGTCGACAGGATGCGATCGTGCAGATCGCCGCCTATGCCAAGCCACACGTGCACCATGTACGTGTGGAGCCAATAGAACAGCCTGCGGAACTCGTACCCCGGCCGAAGCGGCCGCTCCCGGCGATAGGCATCGAAGAAGCACTTGCCGACCGTCCAGGCCTCCAGGTAGGCCAGTTCCAGTTCGGCGTCAGCGTACTGCAGCCCGACGGGGTCAACGAGGCCGCTCAGATGCCAACTGCCGCTGCGGTTTTCAACTATGATGTTGCCCGGCGACACGTCGTGATGGATCAGCGCAGGCACGCCCTGGGCGCGCAGCGCGTCTTCGGCAAGCGGCAGGGCTCGGTCGAGTTCCTCTCGTAGCGAAGACGGGAGAAGCTCGTCCATCTCGCCCCGGATATCCTGAAGTCTCGGAATGAACACATCGACCCACTCCCGCGTTCCGGATTCCGTCCCGAGATTCCCGAAGGTATCGCGGGTGCGGCTGTGGAGTTCGGCCAGCACGCGGGCGAGTTCGCGCTCAACCGTCGCGCGCTGACCGGGCCCGAGCCGGGCCGATTCCAGATTGACACCCGGCAGATGCTCGACGAGGAGGAAGGAGTACGGGACAATCGACAGGGAGTCGTCCTGCAGGTAGACCTTCGGACAGGGGACGCTGGTATGCTCCCGGAGGTAATCAAGGCGCACACGTTCGCGTGGCAGGGGGTCGTCTTCGGCGGCAGGTCGCAGCTTGACCACTGCCCAGTGCGGCGCACGGTCGAATCCCAGGCGAAACACCGCACTGCATATTCCGCCTTGCAGCGGGGCAATGTCAGAACAATCGACGGTCGAGCCGCGCCACTGTGACAGTAACGCGGACGCCTGTGGCCGGGTCAGGACAATGTCGTCCTTCTCTGACAGATTCGGCCTCACTGCGACCATTCCTCTCTCTGGGCCAACGTCATCCCTCAGGCGCACCGTCAGGCATCGCCTGGATGGATTTGCTCTGCCATCTCATTTTGAAGTCTCTCTCTGTCTCTTCGATCGTTTCGAACGCGAATCTCTCGTACAGACGAATTGCGGGCCGGTTGTGCTTGCGCACGGTCAAGCGCAGCTCGTCCAGCCCCTGCGCCTTGACCGATTGCTGGGCGCTGGACAACAAAGCGGAGCCGACGCCCCGGCGTCTGTAGTCCTGGGCAACGGCCATGGTAAGCCCCGCGAACCGCGTGCCGACGGATTCCTCCGGGCGGCTCAGCAGCAGGAGCCCTGCAAGCGTCTTCTCACATTCCGCAACGAGAAGCAAGCCCCCCTGACTGCGCATGAGCTGGAGGATGGCGGCGGCATGGTCCGGAAGGACCGGCTTCGTGTCGACCACGATGCCGATCTCATCGAGGTGCTCGTCGGCCAGGTCGGTCAGGAGCACGGCCAGACCTTCCAGATCTGACTCAATCGCTCCGCGAACTACCGCTCTCGTCTTGTGTCTCTTCATTCTCTTCTCATGTCATAACGTCAAGGATCACCAGTCCCGATCCCGATGTACGTCGGGATGGGACCAGGCGTCTGATGAATCCACTGGTCAGGCACATTCGTAATCAGTTACTTCAGCCACCTGCCCGCACTTGGCGCATGTGCCCTCTAGACTGAACCAGGTGAAGAAGTCTTGCGGCCTGGCCGCAAGTTCTTCATGGCCATCCATGTCTTCATCCTCCAGAGCGTATTCAAGGGATGCCTCGGGTTCAAATGTCCTACTGCCACAAACAGGGCAGGGATACTCTTCAGGGCCTCCGTCTCCTGTCACACCGCAGGAGGAGTCGATTTCCGCATTGTACCCGTCATGATCGGGGTCGAAGAGGCGGTCCGTCTTTCCACAGGCATCACACTTGAGATAGATGGGTGCCGCAAAGATCTCCAGGTCAGGATAGCCAGGTGAAGTCATAGGGAATCCAAGAACCCTGAACTTGTTGCTCCCACAACTGCACGTGATGCGGAAGATCGCTTGCTCGGGGCTTCTTTCGATCTGCCCCATCGTGGGGATTCTGCTAGCTACTCTGAAGGGTGCGAGGCACCTGGCGGGATTGCTTCGTGTCCGCCTCACAATAACTGAGGGTTCGTTTCTATTGGGATTCGTGTAACACGGCATACAGAGGCCGTCTGTCTTCTCGGCTGTAGTGGGGAGTATCTCAGCCTCACATATTCTGCAGGGCACTTTCATCTGGGGTTCACTCGACTATTCCGCCTAACGTATAGGGTTCTATCCTTCGTGGCGTAGCCATGGTGGATGGAACTCTGTTGAAGTACGCCGCTGGTCGGCTGCCGGAAGACGGCTATTCCGGCGTGTCGATGCGGCGGATGGCTATGGCGATTGTATCGCCGGTGTCGCTTGTGGCCAAGGGGTGGGTTGCGGGCTGTGGCGCCAGGGGCGCGTCGGAGACAGATGCTCGTGAAGGGGTCTGGCATTGCGCAGGAGGCGTGCCGGGACGCGAAAGGGGAGGCCAGGGCGTTTTCGGGGAGAACGGGCGGCCTGAAGGCTTACAGACCCCTTGGCCGGGGTGCTGCGGGGGCTTTCGGGCGCCGGATGGTACAGGGGCTGCGGGAACTACCCGCTGCCGGGGGGGTGCTTGCGTTTGGCGAGGCTGGCTACGTGGCCGCTGGTGTCGCCGGAGGCCCGACTCTCGCGGCGGATGGCATCGTAGACTTCCTTACGGTGGACGGCTATGTGTGCGGGGGCCGAGATGCCCAGACGTACCTTCTCCCCGCGTATATCGACGATGGTGATTTCAATGTCATCGCCGATGACAATCGTCTCGTCGCGTTGTCTTGACAGCACCAGCATCCGCGGCTCCTTCCATGGACCGGCCGGCTTTGGCTTCTAAGCTCAGTATTTCTTTGCCTTTGTACGCCTGTTGAACGCGACGGGCGTACTCCCTTCCGACCGGCTCTGACGTATGTATCGACCTATTCGTCCAAGACCTTTGACGGAAGTTCCTTGTTATAATCGGACAAATCACTCGTCTCCGGAGACGCCCGATTCGGCAAGACGCTCGACCAGCCGGGTCGACAGGTTGTAGAAATACTCACCGCACCACGGACCGAAGAAGTTCGCCCCGCGGCTCTCATAGTGATCCGCGTCGTACCGCCCGCGCGGAATCAGATAGCCGATGTAGTCGCCGTTAAAGCTAGTCACAACAGGGACTAGCTCATCACCACTGCACTGACCCGGCGCCGGATACGCCTCTGCCCGGGCCGACAACTCGCCCGAGTAGTCGCACGGCATGCCCAGGAGGACCATCTCGTTGATCCGAACGGCATGGATGGTCGATACGCGGCCATGAATCAACGATGTCATTATAGGCGACAAACGCCAGTGGCGACTGATCCGATAGTCCGTTTGGGGCAGGTCGACGCGAAGCACGGCTGCGGCCAGCGTCGCTTCGGAGCGGCTCGGTCCCACGTAAGTCGTGCCGTCATCTGTGTGTAAGACGCGCCCAGGCAGGCCCTTGTTCCCCTCGCTTGCTCCTTCGGGCGGGAAAGCCGGTGCGGCCTTTAACGCCTCGCCTGCGAGCGGGACGGCGACCGAGAGCACGTTGGCGGCGACCTCGGCCAGCCGCTTGGCCCCGCGAGGCTGCTTGGTTGCCACCTTCATCGAGCCCATCGCCCCGGCAGCGAACAGCCACACCCCGCCGTACCGCTTGGCCAGTTCGCGTTGGACCACGCCGGGGTAGTCTCCGCTGGCCAGGCGATTACGCCGTCCGTAACAGGTCGGATGCGCGTTGAACGTCACCAGGCCCGCCACGTGCTTGCCGTCCGGCCCCAGGATGCTCAGGCAGGCCAGCGAACTGTTGCCCGGCATGCTCTTGTCGATGCGATTGACCACCAGGCGCGCCGTCGGCGTGGTGCGGGCCACCACGAGGCGCGCAGGCTGCATCGCGGCGCGGCTCCGCGTGATCGCATCTGCAAACGCGTCGGCCAGCCGGTCGGCGACGGCCGGATCGAACTCGCCGATAGCCGTCCACTGCTCGAGCCACCCGGGGGCATATCCACCGGGCCCGGAGTGCGTGTGAGTGGAGGTGAAGTAGACCCCCTCGCGTTCGACGCCGGCCCGCCGAAGCACGGCGTCACACAGGTCCGGCAGGAACAGGAGGATGTCCCCGCCGACGACGGTCACCGTCTGCGTGCCGTCCGAGAGGCTGATCGCCTTGGCCCAGACCCGGTCGGCCAGCCCGTCGCAACTCATGGGCTCCCGCCCGCTGAAGCCGGCCAGCGGTTCGCCCGGCCGCGGCGTGATGTCCACCTCGGCCGCCCCCGCAAGAGCAGGGCCTCTCGTCGTCGTCAGCGTCATCTGCTCGAGACGCTGCTCGGTTGTCTCGACCCACTCGCCCGCCAGGTCCCCGTCAAACGCCGGCCACGGGCCCACGACGATGACCACCACGATGACGATGCCCAGCACGATGCGCAGCGATCGTCGCTTCCACGACCTTCGCGGCAGCGGGGCCGCCGGCGGCGAGGCGTCGGCCGATTCATCGGGGGGCGTAGGCTGGTCCATGAGTCCATTCTAGCCATCGGCCGCTTGCAGTGAAGTGCCAATTCCGCTACCGTGCGGCACATGAGCGAGAAACACCAGGACATCTGCCCGCCGGTGGCCGTGATGGAGTGGATCGGCGGGGCCGCCGACGGGTACCTGCGGCTGCTCGACCAGACGCGGCTGCCCAACGAGACGACCTACCTCGAATGTCGCGACGCCGAGGCGGTCTGGGAGGCGATCAAGCGTCTGAGCGTCCGCGGGGCCCCGGCGATCGGGGTGGCCGGCGCGTACGGCATGGTGGTGGCGGCACAGGCCATCGGCGAGGGCAGCGACGCGATGGCGGGTATCGCGGCGGCCGCGGAATACCTCGCCGGTTCGCGACCGACCGCGGTGAATCTCAACTGGGCCGTCCAGCGCGTGTTAGTACGGGCCCAGCAGACTGCGAGCAACGTCTTTGACGACATCCGCGATGCGATGCTTGACGAGGCCCGCAGGATCCACGCCGAAGACGCCGGGCTGTGCCTGGCCATCGGGCGACACGCCGCCGACCTGATCGCTCCCTGTAAGGGCGTTCTGACGCACTGCAACGCGGGGGCGTTGGCGACCGCGGGCATCGGAACAGCCATCGCGGGGATGTACGTCGCCCACGCCCGCGGCGCGGCGTTTACGGTCTACTGCGACGAGACCCGCCCGCTGCTTCAGGGCAGCCGCCTGACCGCGTGGGAACTGGGCCAGAGCGGTATCGACGCGGTGGTGATCACCGACTCGATGGCTGCCCAGGTGATGAAAGACGGGCTGGTGCAGATGGTCATTGTTGGCGCCGACCGGATCGCGGCCAACGGCGACGCGGCGAACAAGATCGGCACGTACGGGCTGGCCATCGCCGCCGCCCATCACGGGATCCCGTTCTACGTCGCGGCGCCGTACAGCACGTTCGACCTGTCACTGAGTGACGGCAGGGGCATTCCCATCGAGCAGCGCGGCGCCGAGGAGATCACCAACGGCTTCGGCCGCCGCACCGCCCCCCAGGGCGTCAAGACATACTGTCCGGCGTTCGACGTGACGCCCGCCGAACTGGTCAAGGCGATCATCACCGACCGCGGCATCATCGAACCGGTCACCGCCGAAACCGTCCGAGAAGTTATCCTGCATCCGTAGCTTCAATCGTCGGATCGTCCTTGTCGGCGCGGGAGATTGGTCATAAGATAGTGTGTCGGGTGGGGCGCTCAGCGAAGCAAGGCGTCAGTGCCCCATGCGGGCACGTGGCAATGATGGGTGCGGATAGGTCTCGAAGACATGTTGACTCGACTGAAAGTATCCGGCTTCAAGAACCTCGTTGACGTGGACGTCCGCTTCGGCCCGTTCACGTGTATCGCGGGCGCCAACGGAACGGGCAAGTCGAACCTGTTCGATGCTGTTCATTTCCTGAGCCTGTTGGCCGATCGTCCGCTGCTTGAGGCCGCCATGCACGTGCGGGATGCGCGAGGCAAGGCCGGGGACGTTCGCGGCCTGTTTCATCGGGTTGGTGACACTTACGACGACGAGATGTCGTTTGAAGCCGAGATGATCGTCCCCAAGCAAGGTGCCGACGACCTCGGACAGATTGCCAAGGCAACGACGACCTTTCTGAAGTACTCATTGCGGCTAGCCTACAGAGGAAACAGCGGACGGTTGGGTTCCGGCGTGCTGCAAATCCTTGAAGAGGATCTGACGTACATCAAGCTGGGCGATGTGCCGAAGCACCTGCGGTTCTCCCATCACGCACGGAAGTGGCGGGGATCAATTCTCGTGCCCGGTGCCAGGCGAACGGCGCCCTTCATTTCAACGGATGAGAACAAAGGGGGGGGCGGCATGATCCTGTTGCACCAGGATGGAGGCAGCCGCGGACGACAACTGCGCCTCCCGGCCGACACCTTGCCACGAACGGTGGTCTCCACCGCAAATGCCGCGGAAAGCCCCACTGCAACGCTGGCTCGGCTTGAGATGCGGTCATGGCAAATGCTCCAGCTCGAGCCGTCCTGTCTTCGCCGATCAGACAGCTTCACATCGCCCACAAGCCTGGGTTCTGACGGGGCGAACCTCGCGGCAACACTCTATCACCTTGCCGAGTCTGGCCAAGGTGCCGATCAGCAACGGCACCGTGGGCACATCTACACTGAGGTGGCCAACCGCGTTTCGCAGCTAATCGACGATGTCTGGGATGTATCGGTCGACCGTGACGAGAAACGTGAGTTACTGACGCTGCGAGTGGGCGATCGCAATGGGACGATGTATCCAGCCATGTCGCTGTCCGACGGGACTCTGCGGTTCATTGCACTGGCGGTGTTGGAGTTGGATCCCGAGTCCAAGGGGGTGATCTGCCTCGAAGAACCGGAGAACGGAATCCACCCCAGACGGATCCCGGCGATTCTCACGCTCTTGCAGGACATCACTACCGATCCGGATGAGAGTATTGGCCCCGATA
The DNA here is from genome assembly GCA_964625865.1 of uncultured Planctomycetaceae bacterium. Lineage (GTDB taxonomy): Bacteria > Planctomycetota > Phycisphaerae > SM23-33 > SM23-33 > CAZVEV01. The sequence goes on from CAZVEV010000188.1 coordinate 8,086, forward strand.
ACCCTCTGAGACAGGTCATAATCAATACGCATTCTCCCGGTGTTGTGGGGCAAGTTCCCGAAGAGAGTTTGTTGGTCTGCGAAGAGTGCGAAATGGTGCGGGGAGAGCAGCGGTTCAAAAGGGCGTGTTTCAGTTGTCTGCCCGAATCATGGCGGGCCAAATCACCGTGCAACACGCCTACTGTGTCCAAGGGGCGGCTCTTGGCCTATCTGAATCCGACACCGCCGCTGGAGGCAGGGGACCGTGCTGATGAACAAAAGCAGCCGAAGTGCAAGAGCGGGAAACGGCGCGTTGCAGACAGGACGGACCTGCAACTCTACCTCCCAGGTATGGCCCCCCGGTCATGATGCAACTTCGATATACTCTGCTTGCCGAGGGCGGCTCGGATCGGACGCTCATACCGATACTGAACTGGCTGCTGCGGGAACATCTGCCAAGAGTGGCAATCATCGATCAGTGGGCTGACTTCTGGCAGGTGGCACCACCTCGGCGAGACCTCTGCAGGGAGATAGACCTTGCTTCGGATCTGTATCCCTGCGAATTGCTGTTCGTACATCGTGACGCGGATCGCAGTCCTCGCGCGGACCGTGTTGCGGAGATCGAAGATGCACGTGGGCGGAGTACATGCCCTGACCTTCCGGGTATCTGCGTCGTTCCCGTCAGGATGACCGAAGCATGGCTTCTCTTTGATGAATCTGCGATTCGTCGTGCGGCAGGGAATCCGAACGGACAGGTGGCACTGCAACTCCCCGCATCGGTCGAGAGCATTCCGAATCCCAAACGGGTACTGCACGAACAGCTCGTGCGGGCGAGCCAACTGACGGGACGGCGCCGCAAGAGGTCCCGTCCCCATGAGGCCGCGTTCCACGTTTCGAGGGGTATACGCGATTTCTCGCCTCTGCGCGGTCTGACGGCATTTGCGGCGATGGAGGCTGACGTACGTCATTTGATTCAGGACAAGGGATGGGCCGAGCAGGAAGAAGACTGAGCGCAGGGGGTTGACGCGGGGGCGGCAGCGCGGCACCATTGGCCTTGCTTGGGGAGCACGTGAAGATAGACGAACAGAAACTCGTGGCGCGGTGTCTGGCGGGCAAGAAGTCGGCCCAGGAGACGCTGCACGGCCTGCATGCGTGGCGGGTGACGGCGTACTTCAGGCGGTGCGGGTTCTCGGCCGACCAGGCCGACGACCTGTCGCAGGAGACGTTCATGCGGGCGTTCAAGTCGCTGGCGAACTTCGATGCCCAGCGCGGCCGCGTGCGGTACTGGCTGGGCGCGATCGCGAAGAACGTCGCGCGCAAGGTCTGGGCCAATCCCTCCGGGCCGGTCGACTTCGATCCGGAACTTGCCGAGGAGATGTTCGCCGCCCCGGCTGACGCCCTCGACTCGCCCGAGGTCCGCGAAGAGGTCGACGCCGTGCGCGATTGCGTTGACCATTTGCCCGAAGAGTTGGCGCGGATCGTGCGGCTTCGTTACGTGTCGGCCGGCACGACGCGCGGGATCGCGTCGGCGGTCGAACTGCCCGAGGCGACGGTCCGCCTGCGACTGACCGAAGCCATCGGCCTGCTCGAACGGTGTCTGAAACTCAAAGGTGTGCTGGAATAGACTCCGCGGCGATTGTGCGCAAAGCCCGCCCGGCAGGCCTATAGGATAGCGGAAAGATGAACGAGACACCTGACAACACCGACCCGCGGCTCGAAGAACTGCTGCGACAGTGGGGCGCCGACGAAGCCGGCGCCGCCGCGCGGGAGCACCTGGCGCCCAAGACGGCGCCGGGGCCTTCGTGGCAGACGGTCGCGCTGCGCTGGGCGCCGGCTGCCGCGGCGGCCGTGCTGTTCCTCGCCGCCGGTACGCTGTTCCTGACGTGGCACATCCACGGCGCCAGCCCGGCCGACGGGGAGGCCGGGGCCGAGGCGCAACTGCAAGCTCCAAGTATGCCCGCCGCTCCAACGGCCGCCGACCTCCAGGACGACATCCGCAAGCTCGCCACCGAAAACGCCAAGCTCAAGATGGAGCGTGACGACCTGAAGGAGTCCCTGCTGCGGGCCGACGGGCAGCGGGTGGCCGTCCTGTCCGGCCACAAGGCAGAACTGGACAAGCTGACCGCGCAGATCACCGAGCAGAAGGTGTCCATCGCCACCGCCGTCGATGCAGCCAGGAAGGCCCAACTCGCCGCCGAGGCCAGGCAGACCGAACTGACCGCCGCCACCGCTGCGCGCGACAAGGCGCTGGCGGACCTCAAGGCGTCGGGACAGGAGGTCAAACGCTGGAAGGACACGGTGGCCGATCTGACGCGGCGCGAGGCGAAGCTGAAGGCCGAGTACGCCACGGCGGCCGCCGCGATGGCCGACGCCAACGAGAAGGTCTCCACCGAACTGGCCGCCGCGAGGAAGCAGAACGAGTTGATGCGCGAGCGGTTCGGGAAGCTCTACTTGGCGGTGGGGGCCCCGGGCCAGACGGGCCTGGCCGCCCGCAAGACCACCGCCCGGCGCATGCGGCTGGCCCAGCGCGGGGCCGCCCTGCGACGCAAGTGCGACAACGACGAGATCAAGGACCTGCTCGACCGGCTGGACGTGGCCCTGACGCGGCTGGAGATGCTCGACCCGGCCGACGCCCCGGCCGTGGCGCGGTTCAAGGCCCTGGTTTCCAAGGCCGCCCTCGAAGCGCGAATGGACCGCGTGCTCGCCGCCGGGCCGACGCAACCCGGGCTGGCCGAGTGGCTCCGCGAGACCCGAATGATCCTGGCGGGAGTTGACCATGTCAGCTAGAACACTCCTCTGGACGATTGTCGCGATCATGCTGGCCGGCTGCGGCGCCATGCCCCTTCCCGCCGACCGCACAGGCGACACCCGGCACCACGTCGAGGGCGCCCCGCAAGCCACCGGAGAGCTGCTCGATGACTACATCCACGCGATGGACCTTGTCGACCAGGCCCGCTTCGCCGAGGCCCTGGCTGAACTGACCGAGATCGAGCCCCTGCTGGCCGGCGTGGGCGACCGCCCGCGGGCGGCGTCCGCCCTGTTCTGGCGAGGCTTCTGCGAGGAAAAGCTGTCCCGCCCCAACCAGGCCGCCGCCCGATACCGCGGCGTCCTGGAGGTCTATTCCGACACGAAAGCCGCCGACCTCGCCCGCCACCGCCTGGCCGCCCTCGAAGCCGCCACGCCCTCATCGACCCCCTGACCTCCCATTTCCGCCCCGCCCCTCTCCTGGTTCACAGAGGTTTACACTTTGCGGAGTAAACCCATGGGCGTCCAAAGGGCCGAGTGGAAGATAAGCTTTTAATATGAAATCGTTTAGCGCATATCCAGTCCTTGTCGGCGACCTTTACGACCTTTACAGCGTAAACCTCCGTCACCCCGGGCGACAGCGGGAGTGACGGTGAGGTATATATTGACATTGGCCCGGTCATTCTCGAGTGTTCTCCGTGGCGAAGGTTCAAGGTCGAGGGCTCGCCTCGCAGAAGCCTCGGCGAAGGCGGGTCGAAGGTCAGTCAATTGTAGATTTACGATTGACGATTCTGGATTCTGCCCGGAAAGACGAAAGACGGCCGAAGGTCCAACGGAAGACAGTTGGTTGAAGGGTGAGGGTCACCGCCCCAGCGCGATCGGACTGGCGGCTTGAGCCGGCCAGTTCTCCCGAGGGCCCGACGAAAAACTTTGTCAAATATCCCGATTTCCCCGCCCAAAATGCGCCCTTCGAACACCACTTGTCTTGTGAAGGGACGGTGTTTGGGCTGGTTGACTGGTTGAGTGGGTATTGGTTGCTGGTTCCCCTGGGGCCGTTGACTTTCGACCTTCGACCCGCCTTCGCCGAGGCTTCTGCGAGGCGAGCCTCATGCTGCAATCCGAGTGCCGAACAGGATTGATGGTGTCCCCCGAATTCGAATTT
>CAZVEV010000189.1:0-11930 GCA_964625865.1 uncultured Planctomycetaceae bacterium
AGACCCCATTTTCAACCCGCCCGTGTTCCTACACTTCCAGAACGTCGCTGAGACAGGGCCCCGGGAACTGTATGATCCGTACGGGATAAGCGACTATGAAGATGTACGTATTGGCGATGGTGCTGGTCGCGGCGGACCTCTGCGCGGCGGGCGCCGAGCGATCAGCGCTGGGCGGAGTCGGCCGCGTCGATACCTCCACGCTGCGGGGCAAGGTCATGTGCGGCTACCAGGGGTGGTTCAGAGCCGTCGGGGATGGAACGGGGCTCGGGTGGCGTCACTGGGGACGGGGCGGCCGATTCGGGCCCGGGCGGTGTTCGATCGATCTCTGGCCTGACGTCAGCGAACTGGGCCGAGACGAGAAGTACCCCACCGCGTTTCGTCACAAGGACGGGCGGGTGGCACACGTGTTCAGCTCGGCCAACCGCCAGACGGTCATGCGTCATTTCCGCTGGATGCGCGAGTACGGGATTGACGGCGTGTTCGTTCAGCGTTTCGCGACGGAGGTCCGCCGCGAGCACACGCGCCGCCACTGCGACACCGTGCTGACCAACTGCCGCCTCGGCGCCAACACGTATGGGCGCGCCTACGCGGTGATGTACGACCTGTCAGGCCTGGGCAGGGGGCAGACGCAGATCGTCATCGACGACTGGAAGCGACTGGTCAACACGATGGGTGTCGCGCGGAACAGGTATGACCGGGCGTACCTGCGGCACGGCGGCAAGCCGGTGGTGGCGATCTGGGGCGTGGGCTTCAAGGATGGGAGGCAGTACACGCTGGCCGAGTGCGGAAAGCTGGTGGACTACCTGGCGCGCGACGCGACGTACGGCGGGGCCACCGTGATGCTGGGCGTACCGACGGGATGGCGCACGCTTGACCAGGATGCGGTGAAAGACAGACGCCTGCACGAGGTGATCGGCAAGGCCGCCATCGTCAGCCCATGGACCGTCGGGCGGTACACGACGATTCCGAAGGTCGTCCGTCACGGGAAGGACCGTTGGGCCCCGGACATCGCCTGGTGCAAGGCCCGGGGCAAGGAATACCTGCCCGTGGTGTTCCCGGGGTTCAGTTGGCACAACATGAAACGGGACTCGCCCCTCGGGAAGATCCCCCGCCTGGGCGGGAAGTTCCTGTGGGCCCAGTACACCGAGGCCCGCAAGGCCGGCGCCACGATGATCTACCAGGCCATGTTTGACGAGGTCGACGAGGGAACGGCGATCTTCAAGTGCACCAACGACCCGCCGGTCGGCGCAAGCAGGTTCCTGACCTACGAGAACCTTCCCTCGGACCATTACCTCTGGCTGGTCGGCATGGGCGGGCGACTGCTCCGAGGCGAGATCCCCCCCACCGCCGCTCTGCCGGCCCGCAAACAGCGGCCTGCGGACCGGCGAGTACATCGTCCATAGCGGTAGTGACTCACCCCGGCCTGCACAGATCATCTCTGACAGGGAATCTGATTCCGCGTGACGGTGCGTCGGTGGCCCCTGCGTCGCTCTGCGAGCACTGCAGGGTAAACCGGGGATGAGGGGTTTGCGGGAGGCCGGAACGTTCGGCGCTCGCGTGATCCTCTGTGCCCGTGGCTCTCAGCACGTGACCCATCCGTTTGGCTCGCCTCGGAAATCCGTTGACGTCCGGGGGCCATCCCCGGACCAACTGGACATAATGTACTCCCCCGGCGCGGCCAAGTCAAGTGCTAAATAGCTCAGACTGGGGTTTTCTTTCAGGCAGGTCAGGGGGTACGGAGAGGAATCCCTTTGTTTACGCGGTCCAACCATGCTCTAGTGTACCGAGGAACGAAACCGAAACCGGGATACCCGGGTCCAATCGACCGCTGCCCGAGCGTAATCGAAGGAGAACGAGATGAAGGAACGACAACAGAGCGACATTTCGCGGCGTTCGCTTGTCCACGTGGCGGGAGCGGGGGCGGCCCTCGGGCTGGCGCAGTTGGCCGCGGCGGGCAAGCCGCCGAAGATCCAGGGATTCGAGCAGCAGCCCACCGACCCGAAGGCGTCAAAGGACTGGAAACCGGTGTCCGACCGGAAGGTCCGCGTCGGCATTGCGGGGTACGGGTACTGCCGGTTCGGCGCGGCGTTCGGGTTTCAGAACCATCCGAACGTCGAGGTGGTCGCGGTGACCGATCTGATCCCGGACCGACGCGCCGCCCTGGCCCGGGCGTGCCGCTGCAAGACAACCTACCCGTCGTGCGAGGAGATGATCAAGGACGACAAGATCGAGGCCGTTTTCATCGCCACCGATGCGCCCAGCCACGCCCGGTTGGCGGTCGCGGCGCTGGAGCATGGCAAACACGTCGCCTCGGCCGTGCCGGCCGTCCACGGATCGCTTGAGGACGCCGCCCGCCTGTTCGAGGCAGTGAAGAAGAGCGGCCTGAAATACATGATGTTCGAGACGTCCTGCTTCCACGCGGACCTGCACGCGTGGCGACAGCGGTACCGGGCGGGTCTGCTCGGCCAGATCATCTACTCCGAGGGCGAGTACTTTCACTTCTTCCGCAAGCCCATAGGGGGATACAACCCCAAGACGAAGAAGGTCGACACCAACGGTTGGCGCAAGGGTCTGCCCCCCCAATGGTATCCGACTCACTCCAACGCCTACTACGTGGGGGTCACGGGGGGAAGCTTCACCGAGGTCTCGTGTATGGGCAAACGCAGTATCGTGCCTCACCTGCGCCCGGAGAACAACGATTACAAGAACCCCTTCGGCAGCGAGATCGCTCTGTTCCGCACCAGTGAAGGAGGGATGGCGCGCATGGCGGTTACCTGGGACATCCCCGTAGCCGGCGGCGAACGGGGTCGGGTGTACGGACAGAAATACGACAAACGCAAGGTAAGCACTGCTCGGCCGCCCCTGCCCCCGGGCGTCAGCGGCGGAGGACACGGCGGCTCCCACGGCTACCTCATGAGTGATTTCATCGATGCGATCCTGCGAGACCGCAAGCCATTGGTGGACGTGGCGCAGGCGTTGAACATGACGGTGGCCGGCATCGTGGCCCACGCGTCGGCGCTCAAGGGGGGCGAACTGATGAAGGTCCCCCAGTACACGCTGTAGATCGGCGAGGTCTCGGCCAGACCATCGCTCCGCCTCGTAACGCTCGGTGGGCAGCCAGACCCCCTGAGACGCCCAGAGAAGCGGCCTGCGGGTCTATCTCGCGGCCGACGACTCAGAGGTCGTTTCGGCGCCACGAGGGCGGCCAGAAGGGTTAGAGAGGCTTGGCCGGAACGTCGGCACCACTCGGTTCTCGCATCCCGGAACCCGGTGCCCTGCGCCCTGGGCGCTCCCAGAGAATAAGGAGATCGCCTGACATTGCCTTATCGCACACAACTCTCTTATTGCAAGACAGTTACCACAATTCCCGCCCACTCGCAACTCAGAGAACTCCGAGAATACCGAGAATTTGGCTGAACTCCGCGGGCCGCTGTGTCGAAATAGGAATAGAGCGAGCGAGAGCGGCCTGCTCTAATAGGCCGCTCCGGCCGACTGGGTTTCTGTCCTCCTTTTCCCAGTCGGCCGTGTTTTTGCGCAAGTCACCCCGCGACAAGGATCCTCCACAGAGGAGGCGGTGTGGGCTGCAGGGCGTCCGGCGAGCCCCAGGCCGGCGGTCAGTGCGTCAGGGCGTAGGCGAAGACATTGACGCCCAGGCGGATCGAGTCTGACGTAGCGTAACCGCGGTTGTAGGCGTATGTCAGGTGCTCCCACCCGTTGGACAGGCTCAGCGGGGAGTAGATCACCGCAAGTTGCCCGTCAATCGCGATGCCCTTCAGCGACGGTGCGTTAAGCGACGGGTTGCGTGCCTTGACAAGCCCGGTGTAGTCGACGGCGCGGATCTTGTTGGGCATCTGGTAGATCGGCGAGGTCAGGGGCAGGTCCTTGAGCTTGCCCCGGGGCAGGACGCGTTTGATCTCTCGCGTGAACGCCTCGTCAAACGCGGCGCGCCCGGCGGCGGAGTCGGCGATGAGCACGCCCCCGTTGGCCAGGTAGCTCCGCAGGCGGGCGACCTGGGCGTCGGTGAGCTTGAAGTCGCGCAGCCCGGTCATGTAGAGCACGGGGTGCTTGGAGACGTAGACGTTGGCCAGGTCCTGGACCTCGCGCTTGAACTGGACGTCGAGGGTGGTCTTGGTCTGGATGTGCTTCATGAGAGTGGGCAGGGCGTGGGGCGTGGGGTCCCAGTCGCCTTCGTGCGAGACCTGGGCGATGACCAGTTGCCCTCGCGTCTTGTCGCCCTGCTGGGTGTAGATCTTCTGCGTGGACCAGGCCCGGGCGTACTCGAAGTTGGCCAGCACGGTCGTGATGATATTGACCCCCAATCGCAGCGCGTCGTCCTGGTGGTACATCATCGTATCACCCACGATGGGGTTCCTCACCACGTCCCACCCGCAGTTCAGGTCGACCGGCGAGTAGATAATCGCGGGGCGACAGCCGAGGTAGACCGCCTCGATGTAGGGTTTGCGGGACACAAAGGGTTTGTCGTCGCGCCGCATTCGCATGGTGGCGATGGGGTGATAGGCATTGAACAGCGGCGAGTCGGTGTCGACGGGGGCGAGACGCCGGTCGGGCAAAATGCGCGCGATCTGCTCGCGGGCGGTCTTGCGGAACGGCAGGCGCCCGCACTGGGCGTGGACCACGAGGGTCCCGCCGTCATAGAGATACCGGCGCAGCTTGGCGATCAGCGCATCGGACAGCGTGGGCATGGGCGTCCAGCCGGTCACGTAGAGCAGGGGCAGTTCGGTGGGGTTCCACGAGAACTTCTCCAGCGTCATGCTCGTGAACCGATACTGCACGCGCAGGCGCCCGTTGGCGTGCTTCATCAGGCGCTCGATATCGATCTGCGTGGTCGGAAAGGCGCTGACCCGCTTTCGCTGGCCCCCGACCATGGCGAACTTGGACTCGGAGAAGTTGATCATCCCCACCAGTGCCGGCGGCGAGGGCTGGCGCTTGCGCTCCGAGCGCCTCAGCGGCGTGGCGGGCAGGGGCAGCGGCGGGAGGCTCTCGGCGGCGCTGCGCCGGTGGGGCTTGGCGCGCGGGGGCTTGTTGGCCTTGGGGTTCTGCCATTCGGCGCCCCGGACGGCCGGAGCGCTCGCCGCCACCACCAGGCACGCCAACAGCACGCAGAGACATCTTCTGCCGGAAATCACCATGACCATGCTCCTTTCCACCGCGGCGGGTCTACGCGCGCCCTGGGGCGAATATCGACACGACGATGCGCTGGACTGCACACTAAGTATAACGTGCAGACAGGAGGGACGTTTCAGGAAATCGGGGGTGGGGCCCAACGCGTCGCCTCGCCGAATAACACGGTATCCATGAGAAAGCCCCATCCCGATGTCCATCGGGACATCGTGGGGAGCCCCCCGACGCAGTCGGGGGGCGTGGGTTGCGCCACGGACACGGAAGGACAGATCGCCCCCTATCGTACGGGCTTCTTGTTCCCACCCAGGGCCCTGATGCGCTTGCGGGCGTACTCGAGGTTGTCGTAATTGGTCTCGAACTGGAGGACCATCCGGTAGTAGGCCAGCGCCTTGCGGGGGTTCTTCAGCTTGAAGTCGTACAGCGTCGCGGCGCGATATCGCGCGGGGTCCTGCGTCTGCGGATTCCACTGCCACGACCGGTCGTACCAGACCGCCGCACGCTCGTACTCCCCGTAGGTCCGGTTGATCTCGGCGATGAAGAACGCGCAGCGCGAGATCTTGTTCGACTCGGGGTACTTCTCGATGATTCCGCGAAAGGCCTTCAGCGCCGCGGCGCGCTTCACCGTGGCGGCCCGCCCGATCACCCACGGCTTGGTGGCGTCTTCATACGTGGACAGCGCCTCGTTGAACGCCGCCGTCGCCGGCGCCAGGCGTTTGAGCCCGCGCAGTCGCGGCGAGGGGATCTCGGCCGACAGGTAGTACAGGTACGTGTGAACGGGATTGAAGGTGTCGAGCACGCTCTGGACGCGTTTGATGCCGTTGCGGTCCTGCTGGCCCTGGTAGATCGACATCAGGTCGTCGAGGGCCTTGAGATACGCCCGCCGCGCGCCGACGACGTACTCGACCAGCAGCGCTTCGTTCGCGCTGGCCAGCGTGGCCTGCTCGGGCGGCGTGATCTGGCCGATGCCCTTCCACTGGAGCGTGTGGGCCTCGATGAGGTTGTCCCGTTCGCGTGTGGCCCAGATCTGCTTGCGAATGTCCCCGCCTTCCTTCATCCGGTCGCGAAGCACCTCGAGAGTGAACTGGTAGTTCACGCGGGCCACTTCGACCGCTTCGGCGGCTGCAAGTTCCGCCGGGTCGCTTACCGTTCGCACCGGCCCGTTGCCGCACCCGATCAACACCCCGGCGGCGGCCACCAGAATCGCTGCTCGTCCCATTGTCTGCATCATTGCCATGGCTCCTTCCAGCGGCAAGTTAGTGCACCGACGTGCCGCGGGCGTCATTATGTCCTTCGTGCCCGCCCCATGCAAGGGCGATCCGCTTGAATTCCTGGCGGGGGTGCGGATCGCCCCGCTGTCTCGCTCGGACGTCACGGGGGCGCTCGGCGGGTGATGAGGGTCGTGCGGATGCGGCGGATCTTCTCGATCTGCTCGGACGGCGGGCGGGCGGCGTCGTACTCGAAACGCAGCGCGGTTATTCGCCCAATGGCGGTGATGGCCCACAGGCGCACGCGGGGGTCGCCGTCTTCCAGGGCGTCCAGCAGTTGAGGAAGGCCCGCGGGGTCGCGTCTGCGGCCAAGCCCCTTGGCCGCCCCCGCGCGAACGACCGGGTCCTCCCGGACATTGTGCAGCACGCTGGTCAGCAGGTTCAGGTCCACCTCGGGACAGTCGCCCAGGGCGGCGGCCGCCGCGCTGCGCGCCGCCCGACTGTCGGACTCGTCCAGTATCGCCACCAGCGTCTTGCGATTGCGCGCAGCGGTGCGCCCCTTGGCCAGCGAGCCGACCGCCGCAATCGCCACCCGTGCCTGGCGGTCGTCGCTCAGGCGGCGCAGGGTCGCCACGGAGTCCTCGTCGGTCCGGCCGGCCAGGTCCCTCGCCGCAGCCAGCCGCTCGTCAGGGTCGCTCGAATCGGGGTCCGGCCCGCCGGGCCAGTAGATGGTCGCCGTCACGACGCCCAGCACGACGATGAGTCCCGCGGCGATTCTTCGCCTGCGTGTCGACGCCAGGATGATCATGGATTCTCACCCGTGCCCCAGATCCCCCTGCCGGGCGTACTGTCGAACTGCCACTCGAGTTCCTCGGCCGTCATCGCCTCGACGCTGCCGTCGGTCAGGGCGTAATTCGCCTTGCCCAAGTGCCTCGGTCGGAGGTAGCGGTCGATGTTGGCGTAGTTCTGGTCGGCGTACACCACGGACGTGCGATACTCAACGAGCATCAACTGTCCCGCCCCGGGCGAGACACTCGACACGGCCGTGCTCATGCCGTACGACGCGTTCTGGCGATACACCGTGTAGGTCGGCTCGACGATGTTCCCGTAGTTGCGTCCCGTCAGGCGCATGACGATCCGCGGGTCGCCGCTTTCCGGCCCGGGCGTGGGTGAGTTGCGGACGCTCCGCAGGATCGCCTCGACCTCGGCCTGGAAGTTCGGGCTGCCGTCGTCGACAACGATCCAGTGCTCCGACCAGCACAGCCCGCCGTCGCCCGGGGGATCGATCGAGTCGATGGTGATGTTGTCGCCGAACGTGACCATGAACGCCGCGTCGTCGTCGATGCAGATCAGCGCCTGATCCTCGCGCGGGTCCGGCGGGTCCCAGTTGTGGTCCCCCGCGATGCCCGGCGGGTTGACGAGGACCTGGGGGTCCACGGGGCTGTAGCCTGTATCCAGGGCGTGCTGGAGGTTCGTGAACAGCGTGCAGTTCTGGACGACGTAGACCTCCGAAAGGTCCGTTACGTCGGACGTATCGAGGCTGTGCTCCTCTTCGTCGCCCGGACAGAGCAGCAGATCGACCCCGCCGCGCTCGGTGATGAAACTGTACCAACTGCCCGCATAGGGCAACTGTGAACTGCTGCCGTCATGCTTGTTTCGCAACGTGGTGGCCAACTGGTGCAGGTTGTTCCTGCAGATCGTCGCCTTGACGTAATTCAGAATGTTGGTCAGCGATGGCGCCATGATCGCCACCAGCAGGGCGATGATCGTGATCACCACAAGCAGTTCGATGAGCGTGAATCCGTCGGAGGACAACGGCCTGACGTATCGTTTCGATGAAGTCATGGTCTTCCACACCCGCAGTACTGTGCAACGGCACCCGTCACGGCGCCGACGCGGCCCAACAAGCTAACCAGGCTACGATAGACTTCAACGCACATTTCGGCACCGGCGACCGGCGAACCCGCGAAGCCTCGATGGTTATTATAGCCATCACCCATCGGCGGTTGTATAGGGATTTCCCCCAAGTGTCAACTCGTCGTGCCGAAGCCCCTGTCCGTCTCGATCAGGCGGGCGTTGGAACATGAACTCGGCCGGAACCCGTTTGCGGGCCGGGGGTTCAAGTCACCGTTGAATCAGGCCGACGATTCAGCGATAATGAGATGATTAGTCGCCGGTGGACGGCCGCGCCGGAATCCCGCCGCGACAACCAGAGGGCACGTGCCACTGGTGAATCCCCCGGCAGCGAGAGTACTTCACGGTCACCCCCGACCCACGGAAGAAGGAACGATGATGACAGCAATGAGCAGAGCAGGCGTTTGCGTGATCCTGGCGGGTGTTATCCTGTCGGCCGGACCGGCCATGGCGGTCAACAACGGCTCCGTGCCGGTCAACACCGCCGCGTCGGCCAGGCGGATGATCCAGGACCTGATCAAGACCTACGGCCAGGAGTACAAAGGCGGCAAGGAGTTCCTCGCACGCCTCGAAGAGGTCAAGGACAACAAGGCCGCCCTGGCCAAGCTGATCCGCGAGGCGTCGCTGGCCAATCCCCTGCTGGACTTCGACAAGATCCTGGTCATCCGTCGCACGCGCGAAGCCAACCGCAATCTCAACGCCTACACCAGCGACACGATCAAGCGGACCGGCTGGGACAACGAGATCTCCGAGTTGTCCAACCTCCGCGGCGAGGTCAAGGTCCGTACGGTCTACCGCCATCCCAAGACCTCGGTCATGAAGCACATGGACCTGCACTTCGACGGCAAGCGGATCATGTTCTCGGGCGCCGGGTCCAACGGGCGGTGGGCCATCCTCGAGGTCGACGCCCAAGGCAAGAACGTCAAGGAACTGACCCCCAGCGACCAGAAGGACATCCAGTGGTTCGACGGCTGCTACCTCCCCGAGGCCAACCACATCGTCGGCTGCTCCACCGCGGGCATGCAGGGGCTTCCGTGCGTCAACGGCTCCCAGCCGATGGTGAACCTGTACAAGGTCAACACCAAGAGCAAAGCGGTCCGCCAACTGACGTTCGAGCAGGACAGCGACTGGCACCCGCGGGTGCACCATGACGGGCGCATCATGTACCTGCGGTGGGAATACACCGATACGCCTCACTACTTCTCGCGATACATGTTCCACATGAATCCCGACGGGACCAGCCAGATGGAACTGTGGGGCTCCGGGTCGTACTTCCCCACCGCGTACTGCTGGGCCCGTCCGATCCCCAACCACGCGACGATGATTGTCGGCACGGTCAGCGGTCACCACGCCAAGAGCGAGACGGGGCGACTGGTGCTGATCGACCCGGCCCTGGGACGGAAGTATCCGTTCAAGTACAAGCCGAAGGACAAGATCTGGGGCAAAGAGGGCTCGACGATCAACATCCACCCCGAGGTCCTGCCCGCCAGCGAAACCGGCTGCGTGCAGGAGATCCCCGGCTGGGGACGCGACGTGGTGGGCAACGTCTACGACAACCAGGGCGGCGGGCAGAAGTACACGTTCCAGACCCCCTGGCCGCTGTCGGACAAGTACTTCCTGGTTTCACTGAAGGGCTTCGGACGCGGGGGCGGCGGGGGCTGGACACTGTGCCTCGTCGACGTCTTCGACAACATGACCACCATCTACACGGACAAGAAGTACGGCATCTTCGAGCCGATCCCGCTGGTCGCCCGCAAGGCCCCGCCCGTGCTGGTCGACCGTACCCGCAAGGGCGCCCCGGCGACGATCTTCTGCACCGACATCTACGGCGGGCGCGGGCTGATCGGCGTGCCGCGCGGCAAGGTCAAGACCCTCCGCGTCTTTGCTTACCACTACGGGTACATCCGCAGCGGCGGGCATGAGTCGTGCGGGCTCGAGTCCAGTTGGGACATCAAGCGCGTTCTCGGTACGGTGCCGGTTGAGAAAGACGGCTCGTTCAGCTTCGAGGCCCCGGCCAACACACCGCTGGCCATTCAGCCGCTCGACGAAGACGGCGCGTCGCTGGCCCTGATGCGGTCGTGGATGGTCGGCATGCCCGGCGAGATGCTCTCCTGCAACGGCTGTCATGAAGACCAGAACGAAGTGACCCCCACCAAGATGACCCTCGCCGGGCGCCGCGCCCCGGACAAGATCGCCCCGTGGCGCGGCCCGGTCAGGCCGTTCAGTTACGTCACCGAGATTCAGCCGATGCTCAACAAGTACTGCGTCGGCTGTCACGACGAGACGAAGAAGAAGGGCGGAATCTCGTTCGCCAAGGGCGACCCGGGCAACTGGCGGAAGGACCGGTCGTACCTGAACCTGGTGGCCTTCACGCGCAAGCCCGGCCCCGAGAGCGATCTGGACCTGTACAACGCGATGGAGTGGCACGTGACGACCAGCCCGCTGATCCAGATGCTCCGCAAGGGCCACAACGGCGTGAAACTGGACGACGAGGCGTGGGACCGCCTGTACACGTGGATCGACCTGAACGCCCCGCACCGCGGCATGTGGAACAACGGCAAGTACGAGAAGCGCCGGCTGGACCTGGCCATCCTGTACGCGGGACTGACCGACAATCCGGAAGAAGAGCACCGCATCGCGCTGGCCCTTACGCAGAAGGCCAAGCCGATCAAGCCCATCATGCCTCCCAAGCAGGCCAAGCCCAAGCCCGACGGTCTGACCGCACCGGCCGCCCCCAAGGCGCCCGCCGACGCGCCGGTCGAACTGAAGCTGGCCGACGGCGTGACGATGACGCTGGCGCGCATTCCGGCGGGTACGTTTGTTATGGGCAGCCAGGGCGGCTACGCCGACGAGGCGCCGCGGGCGGTCACGAAGATCGCCAAGCCCTTCTTGATGGGAACCACCGAGGTGACCAACAAGCAGTACGCCGCGTTCGACCCGACCCACGACACGCGATACCTCGACGAGCATGGCAAGGACCACGCCGTACCCGGCTTCATCGCTAACCACGCCGATCAGCCGGTGGCGCGCGTCTCGTGGCAGCGGGCGATGGCGTTCTGCAAGTGGCTGTCGGCCAAGACGGGCAAGAAAGTCACCCTGCCCACCGAAGCCCAGTGGGAATGGGCCGCCCGGGCTGGGACGACCACGCAGTTCTTCTACGGCGACAAGGACACTGACTTCTCGACGCTGGCCAACCTCGCCGACGCCGGCAGACGACGCACGTACGTTAAGTGGGACGGCGGAAGTAAGATCCACAAGCGCCGCGACTACCCTGCCGACTACCTCTACCCCCTCCGCGACGACCGCTTCACCGACAAGTGGATCGTCGTGGACTTCGTCAAGCAGTACAAGCCCAACCCGTGGGGCCTGTACGACATGGTGGGCAACGTCAACGAGTGGACGCGGTCGGACTACAGGGCCTATCCGTACAAAGCCGACGACGGCCGCAACGACGGCGACGTCAAGACCAAGAAGGTCGCCCGCGGCGGCTCGTGGTTCGACCGCCCCAAGACGGCGGGCAGTTCGGTCCGCTTCCCCTACGAGTCCTACCAGATGGTCTTCAACGTCGGCTTCCGCGTGATTATCGAAGATTGAGTGTTGGTTAACTCGTTAACCCCGGATTTCCTGGTTTAGGTTTTGTCCTGGAGTACAATAGAGCATGGTTCGACC
>CAZVEV010000190.1:0-11849 GCA_964625865.1 uncultured Planctomycetaceae bacterium
GGCCGAACGTCCGACCAAGCCGGTCATGGCGGGGCTGTCCGGACCGGTGGGGGCGCCCCCCGGCGCACGCGTGGTGCGACAACTGCGCATCGACCGCCCGGGGCTGTACGAGAACATCATCGTCGACGGCCGCTGGGCCGATGCCGATCTCGTCCGGATCCGCGCCGACAACGTTGTCCTGCGAAACTGCACGATCCGATTCGGCCGCCGTGATGCGGTGGAGGTCTACGCGCGGAACGTCCTGATCGCCAACTGCAAGATCCACCACGTGCTGGCCGGCACGTTCAGCGACCAGCGCGACGCCCACGGCATCACGGGTCGGCCGCTGGGCCTGACCGTGCGGAACTGCGAGATCGCCTACGTCTCGGGCGATGGCCTCCAGTTCGACCCCTCGCGGAAGAACAAGCCTTACCCCTGGGACAACGTGCTGGTCGAGCACTGCTTCCTCTGGACGGGCCCGCTACCAGCCGATGCCGCCGGCTTCAAGAAGGGCCAGCGCCCCGGCGAGAACGCGTTCGACAGCAAGACCCACCCGGACCAGCCGCGGGCGCGGATCACCTTCCGGGCGACCCTCGCCCAGGGTTGGGGCCACGGGCAGATCGTCAACGGCGCAGCGATGAACTTCAAGGAGAAGATACAGGCCGTCGTCGACAACTGCGTGCTGGTGGACAACGACATCGGCTTCAGGTGTCGCGGCACGCGGGGCAGCGCCTGGGCCAGCGTCCGCAACTGCTCGATCTACCGCACCACGCGCCCGTTCCGTCTGGAGGACCGCGTGCAGAACATCCGGGTGTTCCACGCCGCGTACGGCCCGAAGGTGGGCAAGCAGATCTTCCAGCGTGCCGGCGGCGGCTCGGGGCCCGGCTTCATGGACGTCGGGCGGCGCCAGGCCCCGCCCCTGCCGCCCTGGCCCTACGACCGCGTGCCGGTCGGCAAGACCGTTCCGCCGGACCGGACACCCCAGGCCCGCGACCAGGCCCTGCCGACCAAGCAGGCGACCGGCTTCGACCCCGCCGCCTTCGGCCGCCCCCTCACGCCCCGCCCCGGCGGAGGCAAGTCCCTCGCGGCGGAGATGTTCAGTCCGGATAAGTAGTGCGTTATCCGCCAGGCCGCCCGTCGCGGACTTGCGGCAATCGCGTGATACGGATTCGACGCGGCCTGATACGCCTGGCACGCCCACAGAAGCGGCCTAAGCGACGTTCGGACGCTCGGGCGGGTCTCTGGTACCCTCTCGGATACATCGCGGCTACGGGGCGGCCAGGGCGTCTACAAGGCTCAGGCCGACAGCCCAACGGGCTGAGAGTCGAAAGCGGGGGTGCCGTAGTTGCCGCTTTGCGTCAAGCCACGGCCCCCTCAGGAGATGTGTAGAACAATGAGGCGCGGGGGCTCCATGCATCCCCGGCGTCAGTCGTACTCCTCCGATATCTTCCCCTCCGGTGTGACGATAAGGGCGATGAGGGCGTGGAGGTCTGAGTCGTCGTCGCCATACATCACTTCCATCCGGTAGCTCACGTCACCGGTCTCGGTGACCTTACGAACGTACGAGAGTGTGTTCTTGCGGTACAGCTTACGGACGGCGCTGCGGGCGGCCTTGGGCAGGTCGCTCTCGGCGATGGGCTGGACCACCCGCACCGTCTCGCCGTCCGCCGTGACGGTGAATCCTCGCTCGGGCCGGTCCAACTCCCAGACGTCATGATTGCTCTCCCTTCATCGAAGGCTGCCCGGCTGCGTCGTCGGGCGACTGACATCACGTTGTATTGCCCGCCGCTCTCACCTGTCGAGCCGTGTGATGCGGAAGTCATCGAATCGGATCCAGTGGTCGGCCTTCGGCGGGCCATTGTAGCATTGAATGCTGATCTCGTCGGTGCCCTTGCCGGGCAGGCGGCCGGCCGCCGCGGTCAGGAACGTGCCCTTCGCGTCAGGGCGGTACTGCGCTGTCCACTGGTCGCCCGAGACGACCAGTCGCAGTTGCACGGTCTTGGCGTCCATCGGCTTGCGGCCCGGGATGATGTACAGCTTGCCGTCGATCAGTTCCTTGACGAGCTTCATCCTCGGCCTGCCGTTGTGGTACCACGTGATGCCCGCCTGCTCGAACTGGACGGTCGGGAGGGTATGGTTGGTGACCGTCACGTCAACCGCGAAGGGGCCCTTCCCGCGGTCCGGCGCCGGGCGCACCAGGGCGTTCCTGACGTTGTTGGCCTTGCCCGGCTGGACGCGAATCTCCAAGCCGCCGTCCTTGATGCGCCAGGCCTTCTTGTCTTCGCGGAGCCAGCGCCAGCCGGGTCCGAGCTTGCCCTCGAAGCTGTCGGCGAAGGCCGCGGCAGCATCCCCTTGGGCTGCACCGGTGGAGGAATCGGAGGGATAGATCGTTTTCATCTTCCACGCCTTGATCGATCTGACCGCCGCATCGCCGCCCTTGGCAAATACCCGGACGTTCGGGTCCTTGCGGACGTGCCCGTGGGCGAAGACGACCGCCTGGCGGTCGTTGGCGAAGACCTCGACCAGGTTCTTGTCGATGAAGACACGCAGCGTCAGGTCCTCGCCCGGCTTGAGTTGGAACGGGGCCTCGATCGAGCCGACCCTCAGCGTCTTGCGGCCGGCGCCGGCGATGACGCTCATGCCGCCCTTGCCGGCCTCGTCGGCCAACAGATGAAGTCCGCACTCGCGCGCGACGGGCGAGGCGAACGTTACCTCCAGTTCGATCGCGTCTCCGGACAGGCCGTCCAGCGCACGGGCGGCGCCATCCTTGACCGTGAGCTTCTGCCAGCTCTTCTCGCCGTGTCGCAGCGACGCCAACTCGCGCAGCGGCTTGATGCGAAGCACCCCGTCGGCGGGGAGTGCCAGCTCGCGCGGCAGGCACTGTATGCCCGTCGGCGCCGCGCGGGTCTTGAGCAGCCACGCCCACATCACGCGGCGGCCGTCGCGCGTCAGCATCGACTCCGGCGCGAAGAACATATTGCCCCCGAAGCTCATCATCGCGTGCGACTCGGGCAGGTACTTCTCGTCCTTGAAGTCGCCGAGATAATACCGGCAGCCGAGCCGATGGCTGATGCACAGCAGCATCCACTTGTTGCCGATCTTGAACATGTTGGCGCAGGAGATGTCCTCGCCCCTGCCGATGCCGAGCTTCTTCGCCGGGTAGTCCTTGTGCAGCAGGTCGCCCAGGTACGTCCAGTTCTTCAGGTCTTTCGACTTCAGCAGCGGCGGGTTGCCCCCGCCGGACAGCGCGTAGTACGTCTGGCCGTTCAGCCAGCAGTCCGGGTCCCAGTGGCGCATTTTGGGGAGCTTCCCGTCGGCGGTTTTCGGCCAGACCGCCACAGGCTCGGACCAACTGTTGAACTGGTCGTCAAGCGGATACTGGATCCAGTTCTTCCCCGAGCCCTGCCCGTGGTAGATGATTGCCGGCTTGCCTTCGGTGGTGTAGAACCCCGTTCCGCTGAACATGCCGTGCCCCGTCGTCGGCGGGGCCAGCACCGTCGCGTGCCACGTCCACCGTACCAGGTCGTCGCTGGAGACGTGTGCGAAGACGAAGCCCGTGCGATTCCGGTAGATGTAGTGCAAGTGGTAGGTGCCCTTGTAGTCGAACACGCAGTTGGGGTCGCCCGGGAACGCCTTGCCCGGTCCCGGGTGGGCCAGGTGGAACGTGACCCAGTTGGCAGGCGGCCTGGCGGGCCAGGCGGGAGTCTCCGGCTCGTACGGCGGGCGGGGCAGGCGCGGGTTGTGTTTGCGAGTGGCCAGTTTGGCGGTTTCGGCGGTGCGGGCGGCAACGAGATAGCCCTTGCCGTCCAGCACGAGCCGTCCGCCTTCGAGCTTCGCGCCGTCGGTCATCCCGCTGTGGCCGAAGCGCCCGGCCTTGTCGACGATCTTGTCGCCCTGGAAGTCCCACCAGGCTATGGGGGCCGGCTCGGACTTGACGTTCGGCTTCAGCGCGGCGACCTGGTCCTGCGTCAACGCCCGGTCGTAGATGCGCGCGTCCTCGATAGCTCCGGCAAATGAGTTGCCGTACTGGGATCCGGCGCCAAGGTGCCTTAGCCCGAACATCGCGACGTGGTCGTCGATGCCCAGCAGGTCGATGTTCTTCGTCCGGTACGCAGCATAGGCTTTGCCGTTACGGTAGATGCGAATCTCGCCGCCGTCGTAGACGATCGCGATCTGCACCATCGTCTTGGCGTCGGCGGTCTCGGCGGGCCAGCCGCTCTGGTTGCCCTGCGTTCGGCGGAAGAAGTTGCTGCCGGCCATCCACCGCCGGGGGGCCTTCTCGCCGAAGACGATCGCGTCGAACCTGTCGCCGCTCTGGATCGTCAGCACGCTGCCGCCCCGTTGATCCAGCCGGGCGGGGATGGCCCACGCGACGAGCGTCTTGTTCGTGCCCGCAGCCGCCGGGGCGGCAACGAATGCGGTGCACAGCAGCAGGACCAGGGCGATGGTTGTCGGTTTCATAACAGTTGCTCCTTTCGGATGTCTGCTGTACGTGGTTCGGAAGTCGCTCCAGTCGCGGCGCGTCCCCGGCACGCTCATTCGCCCGCTCAGGCGCTGCGGACAGCTTCTGTCCCGGCGACCATCGCGGAGGTTCCATGGTGATTGTATCCGATCCAGTGCGTTGAACAAGCCGCTTGGCCGAGGCATCTCAAGAAGCGGCCAGGAGCCCGGCACAGCAGGCGCTCACGACGTTGCATGGCCTCGCAAGGCGGAAGACCGTCGTCCGGCCGGCGCGGTCGTCAACGTGGAAGTTGACGAGATCACCGTCAGCTTCTCCGAGCAGATCCTGCTGTCCTCACTTGACGCGGCCGATCTGACGGTCGATGGCGTGGCGAGTGCAACTGTTGATCTCGTTGATGCCGACACGGCCACCTTCGGGCTGCCCGCGCCGGTCAGTGAGGGCCCGCACACTGTGGGCATTGCCGCCGGCGGTGTTACAGGCGTCAGTGGGGCATCGGTTGAAGCCTACCACGGCCCCTTCACCATCGGGATACCTCCGCACGTGACGGCGACGTCCGTGCAGTTGGGCGACCGTTTCGACCCCGGGGACGTGACGGTCATCATCGAGTTTGCCCCCGCGGTGGACACGACAGGCATTGACGAGACGGACTTCGAACTGTCCGGCCCGCAAGTGGGGCAGATCGCGGTGGATTCCTGGTCGATCGACCTGGGCGGGACGGTCCTGACGCTGAACTACGCCGACCTCGCCGAGGACGTCTACACGCTGACGCTGTTCAGCGGGGACGGGCGGTTCGAGGGCCTCAACGGCGTCGATCTGGACGGCGAGACGCCGGCCTGGCCGATCGGGCCCAACGTCTCGGGCGACGGCGTTGATCGCCAGCGGCGGATACGACGCCAGCGGCACCTGGGCCGTTCCGTCTTGCAGCAAGGCGATGTGGTCGCAGCCGGGTGATCGCACCGCGACGGTGGACCTGCGGTTCGCGCCCGACGGGAAGACCGTGCATGTCCTTCGGCAGACGGCGATTGAATCCAACTCCCCCTTCAGGATCATACGGCGTTCTCATCGGCCTCGACCGAGCGGGGCGCCCAAGCCCCGCGGGGGCTACGCCGTCAGCCCCGACGGCAAGTGGGTTGCCGACTACACCTCGATCTGGAGCATCGAGACGAAGAAGACTGTCGTCGAGTTGGAGTCCGTCGCGCCGAAGCCCCCCTGCAAGGACGGTCTGGCGGGGTCTTCTTCACTGCCTGGAGCGTTGATCAGCGTTCGGCGAGTGTCGCGAATGTCATGGCGGCGAGGCGTTCCGACCTCCGCCAGTGTGCGAGCGGCGGCGTTCAGCGGCGACTCCAGGCGTTACGTGATGGTCGCCGACGCGCTTCCGCTGAGCAGCAGATACCGTTCTCAGTTGAAGTACACGCAGGTGATCCAGGTGTGGGACACCGCCAGCGGCAAGGTGACGGCGATGCGGTATGGACACACGGCGCCCGTCTGGGCGGTGGCGTTTTCGCCCTCGGGCGATACGCTCTACACCGCCAGCGCCGACATGACCGTGCTGGTCTGGCCGCTGGGGGGCTCCGGCGAGGGGGCGGCGGAGCCGAAGTGACGGCAATCGGGAGAATACGATGATACGATTCACATGTCCCTTGTGCGGTTCGAGTGTTCGCGTCGGCGATGCCCACGGCGGAAAGAAAGGGCGATGCCCCGATTGCCGCGGCATCATTCGCGTACCGTCGGCGTCCGGGGCGCCTTCTCGGCCGCCGGTTGATCCTCCCGTCGGGCGGGCTGCTCCAGCCCCGGCGGGGGGGCGGCCCGAAACGACGGACCGTGCCGCCCATGCCGAGACCTCCGACCAGCGCGCCGACGATGAGGCGTTCGAACTCGAACTCGCCGACGATGCCGCGACCTGCCCCCCGGGCACCGACGAGGAGATCGCCGAGGTCGACCTCGCCGAGTACGAGATCAGCGCCGAACCGGCGTCCCGCAAAGGGCTCTGGATCGGGCTGTCGGCGGCGGCCCTTACGGTCGCCGGCGCTGTCGTTGCGCTGGTCGTCCTGTGGCCGGACGCCACGGAGGTCCCCGTTGCGGTCGTCGACGAGTCGCCGTTGCCGCCGCAGGTCATCCGGATGGTAACGGCGCTCGACGTGTTGCGTAACGAGGTCCACAACTCGGTCATCGAAGGGAAGATGCAGGCCAACCGATCCATCCTGTTCGCGCGGTTCGGCGAGAAGGACAAGGCCCTGGCCGCGATGGGAAAAGCCCCCGCGCCGCGACAGGTCATTGCCGTGCTGGTCAGGACCGCCGCGGCACAGTGGCAAGTCGGCGACAGTGATGCCGCGGCCGCCACCCTCGACGAGGCGATCGACGTGGCGATACGGATGCCCGGCGAGGGCGCCCCTTCGCGGGGCGAGTGTCTGGCGACCATCGCGATGGCCTGTGCCCGGTGCGGCGACAAGGCGGGCGCCGTCCGCGCCGTTGAGACGATCGCCGACTGGCGAAAGAAGAACCCGTCGGCGCGAACCGCATGGACGAGCGACCTGTTGCGGGCGCGGTCGGTGGCGAAGATCCGCCGCGAACTGGGCGGGATCGAGAATGCTGACGCCGAGGCGCTTGCCCGGCTAAAGATGGGAGCTATTCTGGAATCCGCCGGCGCTGCGTCCGAAGCGGCCAAGGCATACGCCACCCTGGCCGAGACAGGCTCCTCCGGGCGCGCCCGGGGCGGGAGCTTTGCCCTGGTCTCCGGCATCGGGGGGCTGATCCGCTGCAAGGCGTACGCGGAGGCGTTCCGGATCATCGGGGCACTTGACCCGACGGACGAACTGCGCTCGCCCTTGGCGCGAGAGATTGCCCATGCCCAGGTCGCCTCCGGTGACGCGAAAGGGGCCCTGAAACTCGCCCAGGGGCTCGGCGATATCGTCCTGGTTGCGGAGATGCATCGGGCGTGCGGCGCCACCGGCGAGGCGGTCAAGGGATACCTCGCCGCTCTGCGGGCGCTGAAGCCGCTGGGCGCCGTCAACACGTCGGCCGAGTCGGTCGCGAAGGTGCGCGCACGCGTGGAACTGCTGGTGGATATCGGCGGCAAGCAGGCGCGCGCCGGCGACGTTGCCGGCGCCACCGTTACATTTGCCAAGGCTATTCGCCGCGCGACCGGAACCACGAGGCTCAGGATGCCCGGCGAGTTGTGGCGTATGATCGCCAACGGGCAACTGGCCGCCGGGCTCCCGCCGGGTCCGTTTCCGGCCTCCGCGTCGTGCGTCTTCAGCGGGCAGAAACCCGAGACCGTCCGACTCATCGCGGAGATCACGAAGGCCTACGGGCTGATGCCCTACGTCCGGCTCCCGGTGGACAGACGGCCCGATGAACTGTGGGCCGTGCTCGGCGCCGTCCAACTCCGTCGGGGCGACCGGGCGGGCGCCGAAGCGAGCTATGGACGTTTCATGGAGGTGATCAAAGCCGAACCGGCGTCGCGCCAGGCGCGGATGGACCGGACTCTGCTCGCGCGCGTTATCGCCGCCCGCGTGGAGGCTGGCGACGCGAAGGGCGCCGCGGCGATGATCGCCAGCCGCCCCGAGATGCCCCTGTTCGCCTCGACGGTCATCGCCCTTGCCAAGGCCCTGTCCGACCGGGGAGACCACCAGACCGCGGCGATGGTCCTGACGCAACTGGAGTCTCGAACGCCCGACTACTTCCGGGCAGTTGATCCGGCCGCCAGGCGCCGCCTGGATCGCGGGGACATCGCCGGGGCGTTGGCGCTGTTGCGTCCAGAGGTGTCCGGGCGCATCGGCGAGACCTCCGCGGTTGCCGACGTGCTCCGCGCCGCCTGTGCCCGAGGGCTCTACTCGCAGGTCAAACCCTACATCGCCGCCTGCCCGGGCGACCTGGTCGTTGACATGGCGCAGATGCTTGCCCGGTCCGGGGCCGACGATGAGGCGACGGAGATGCTCCGCACCGCCGCCGAGCTTGCCGCCACGGCCCCGGATGCGCCCGAGAAGGTCGCGGCGCTGCTCGCCGCCGCGCGGGGGCTGGCGACGCTGGGGGCCTTTGACGACGCCAAGGCCCTGACGGCCGCCACGGCGCCTCTGCTGAAGAAACACGCCAGCGACCGCCGTGAGGTGCGGCTGACCCGGTTGGCAACCCTGGCGGCTGTCGACCTGCTTGCCGGGCGGTCCGAAAAAGCCCTCGCGTCGATGCGAGACGTCCACGGTCTGGAGTTCAACGCCCTGGCCGTCGAGGCCTCGCGCATTATCGCGGGAGAGCGGCTCAGCGATGGTCGCCGGCGAGTCGCCGACGTGATGGCACACGAAGAGATCCAGGGCCCGGGCGGCTGCTACGCCCGGTCGATGGCGTTTGCTTCGCGCATCGCTGCCGCTGCGGCCGACAGCGAAGTCGCCCCGGTGGTGCACATCGCCGCCGCCGGAGGACCGGTCCCGCCGGGCGAGGCGATCAAACCCCTGGCCCGCGCGCTGCGGAACTACAGGCGAGCGCATGGGCACAAGCTTCCGCCCTCGCTGGAGGCGCTGGCGGCCTGGGCGAAACTCACGCGCGGGCAGACCCATTCTCCGGGCGACCCGAGCACGCCGTACGTCTTCGTCAAGGGCCTTCTCGGCACCGAGCGCCGGGGGACGATCCTGATCCGTGACCCGGTGCCTGACGCGTCGGGGATGGTCGCGACGGTCTGTCTCGACGGGCTGGTCGCGATGGTGCTCAAGGCGGCAATGGACGAGGGGCTCAAACGCAACGCCGGCGGGGCGCCCCTGCCGTCGGGGCCCGGGATCATTCGCGTCCCGTACGGCGAGGCGTCTCCGCTGCTGCTGACGCGCTACCTGATCACCGAGACCGATTCGGCGCAAGAGAGGGTCCGCAAGAGCCTGATGAACCTGGGCGCCGACCTGAAGGCCTACGCGCACTTCAACGAGGGCGAGTATCCGCCCTCGCTCGATGTCCTGCGCCAGGCGGGCATGCTCTACGACGAGCGTGACATCGGCGGCGGGGGGGAAGAGACGTTCCCCCTGGTCTACATTCCCGGCGCCACCCCGGTCGGGCCATCCTATCGCGGTGTGTCGCAGATCGTCGCGCTGGCCACCACGGCGAGCATGCAGCGACTGACGCTCGATGCGCCCGGTCCGGCATCGCGCCCCGCCGATCCTGCCGGCCGGCTGGTCAGCCGGGACATGCCCTGGGGCTTCTGCCTGCGATCCAATGGGAAGGTAGGGCCCATTTCCGGGACGAGGCCCCTGTCGACGTTGATGGGCGCCGCGACGGGCGCCGAGGCGGGCCTGACCTATGCGCGGCTGAAGATTCGCCCCGATGATCCGCCGTATCTCATGGTACGCAAGAGGGCATGGAACGTTCGCGCCGCGCTGGAGACGTACGCCAAGGCCCATGGCGGGACCTATCCGCCTTCGCTGATGACGCTGGCTTCCGAGGGCCTGATCGCCGAGGAGGAGCTTCGCAGCCCGGGAAACAATTCGCGAGCGTACGTCTACTTTGCCGGGCAGAGCGTCCGGTCGCCGGCGAAGCACGTTTTGTTCTACGATCCGGCGATGTACACCTCCGTCATCGGAAACAGAGTGTACGTGGCGGCCCACGTCGGGGGGGGGCTGGCGTACGCCGGCCGGCCCAGCGAGTTCCAGGGGATGTCCGTCCAGGTCAGGCTGTCCTTGTAGCTCTTCGCTTTCGCCGGCTTCCGTGCATTCTTCTTCCGTGCCATCAATTGCTCCTTCGACAGAAAAAAGTGTCCACCCTTTGGCGGAAGCTGTCGAAAAAAGTGTCTCTCGATTGAGCCTTATTATAAGGGACAAAAGGAGGTCATTGGGGCGAAATGTGTCCACCGAAAGGGGCAAAAAGTGTCCACCCCCCGGCTGAGAGGCCAAAAAGCAAGGGCTCAGGATTTCTCCTAAGCCCTTTGTTTTCAAGCCACTGGGCCGTACTGGACTTGAACCAGTGACCTCCTGCGTGTCGAGCAGGCGCTCTAGCCAACTGAGCTAACGGCCCTCAGAACCCAAAAGTCTAGGGCCGGTTCAACGGTGTGTCAAGCGGTTTTGGCGGGGGGGAACGAAAAAATCACAGGGCGGTTCTGCGGGCGGAACTGTGGCGTGTTGACGGCAGGGCGTGGGGTGGGCTAGGATACGCCCCGGCAAGGAAAAGTCGTGGACGAGCGTGTGATTCATCTTGAGGAGAAGGTGGCCCATCTCGAGAAGATGCTGGACGAACTCAGCGAGATGGTCTACACCCTGAGCAGGGGCCAGGAGCGTCTGGCCGGCGACGTGCGCGATCTGCGGGCCCAGTCGACGCCGATGGACGCCAGCCGCAAGCCGGCTGACGACGTGCCCCCGCACTACGGGGACCTCCGGTAGGGCGGGGCGATTGAAGAAGTTGACAGGAACCGCCGACCGCCGGCGTCTACCCCATGTGACGATGTAGAGGTCGCGTGGTCGCGGCGAGCGGTCGCATACAAATGGGCGGGTCGCGGGGTTTCGGGAGGCGGAGCGGCTAGGATATACCGAGTGCGTGAATGTTCACGCACAGACCTGACTGTGGACGAAAGGACGACTGATGAAGATGACCCGTATCCGGACGACTGCTGTGCTGGCATTGCTGGTCGGCGTGGCGATGGCCCAGCCGGCCCTGGCGGGCAAGGGCTGGACCGAGGACATGGACAAGGCGATGGCCCAGGCGGCGAAGGAGGGCAAGGACCTCCTGCTGGACTTTACCGGGTCGGACTGGTGCAGTTGGTGCAAGCGACTGGACAAGGAGGTCTTTACCCAGGAGCCGTTCGCCAGCGACGCACCGAAGAAGTTCGTCCTGGTCAAGCTCGACTTCCCGCGCAGCCGGAAGATGCCCGAGAAGGTCAAGAAGCAGAACGCCCAGTGGCGCGACAGGTTGGGGGTGCGGGGCTATCCGACGATCTACCTGACCGATGCCAAGGGGCGTCCGTACGGCAAGACCGGCTATCGTCGCGGCGGGCCCGAGGCCTACATGAAGCACTTGGGCGAACTGCAGAAGGCCCGGATCACGCGAGACAAGTTCCTCGCCGAGGCCGACAAGGTCAAGGGCGTCGAACGGGCCAAGCTGCTCGACAAGGCTGTCAGCGACCTGGACATGGCCACCGTGCTGTCGTTCTATGGCGAGATCGTCGACGAGATCGTCACGCTCGACGCCAAGGACGAAGCCGGCCTCAAGTCCAAGTACGCCAGCCAGCGGGCGATGACCAAGGTCAAGGCCGAGGTCAACGCCGCGATGGCCAAGCGTGACATGGCCGCCGCGTTGAAGGCCGTCGACGCCGCGATAGCCGAACTCAAGCCCACCGGCGAGGTCAAGCAGGAACTCTACTTCCTCAAGTCGATCTCGCACTACCGCAACGTAACCGTTCAGGCCCATTCGGGCCTGTGATGTTTCTCTGGCGGGGCAGCGT
>CAZVEV010000191.1:0-11818 GCA_964625865.1 uncultured Planctomycetaceae bacterium
CTCGACGAACTGCCTGCCGACGCTCGTGAACAGTTTCGTCAGAGTCGTGCCCACCAGTTCGCTCAGGCTTGGCCAGTTGGCGATCCGATTGCCCACGAACGTCAGGCTGATCCGGTCGGTCTTGAGATCCAGCGTCCCGGATCCGATGAAGGAGATCACCGAACTCTTGAGCTTGATCTCCTCGAAGATCAACGTCTGGCCCTTCAGACGGTACGTGACATCGGCGTCGGTAAACGACGTACCACCGGGCAACTGCAGTTGAACCAGGTGGAGCAGTTCGAGCAGGATGGGCAGTTTCGAGATGTTCGCTTCGGTAATGTGAATCTCACCGGCGCCGCGCAACTTGTCCGGGGCGCCGGCGACGGCCAGCATCTTGATCTCCCCGCGGAGCAGGCCCTTGACCTGTTCCTTCTTTGCCGCCTCTCCGACCGGCGGGGTCGTGCCGCCGGCGTCCTCCTTGTCGCCGTCGGCCAGCGCCATCTCGGCCAGCTTGATCCCGCGGACCTGCAGGCTGATTGCATATTTGACCGGATCGTCCAGGTCGATCGACGCCTTGCCCGTGAGTACCCCCCCGTGTGCCTTGGCCTCGAAGTCGCGTATCTCAAGCACCGGACCGTCGGATCGTTTGAGCAACGTTCCCTTAACATCCGTTATGCGCCGCGTGTCCACAAGCACCTCGGCCAGCGACAGCTTGGCGTCCATTTCCAGGTCATCCCCCCTGCCCGCGCCGGCCCCGGCGAAGCTGCCCGACAGCGTCTTGGAACCCAGGCCGACGTCCACGCCCATGTCCTTGAATGCCACCGTCCCGCGAGCGGACCACGGGGACGGCGTCTTGGACTTCGCCGGTCCGCCTTTCGCGGCGCCCGGGAGCGATGTGACGCAGAACGTGCCGAGACACAGTTCGTCCAGTTTCACCGAGATCGTGCCACCGGGCTTGAGGTGCTTGACGCCCTTGGGGGCGACCTTGGCCATCGCGGCGATCAACGCCTTGTCGACGGGAACGCCCTGGGCTGACAGGGCCAGTTCCGCCCCGCCGGCCTTGCCGGTAACGATCCGCCCGCTCAGGTCGAGCACCGTCTTGCCTTCGACCGCCCGCACGCCCTCGATGGTCACCTGCCCCCCCGTCGCCCGCAGGCGCCCGCTGATCCCCGTGATCGGGCGAGGGAAGTCCTTGTACGTCACGCATACCGTCGTCGGCTCGAGAGTCACGTCGTAGTCCAGCGGGCCGCCCTTGGTCAGGTCCTTGTGACGCAATACGCCGCGCGGGATATCAGCCGTCCCGGCCAGCGACAGGTCGTCCCAGACCTCCTGGACATCCGGCGGCAGGGCCTCCCGCAGCGCCTTGTCCAGCGTGACGTCCCGGGCCGTGAAGACCACGCGCTCGACTGCCGCGACCTTCCCGGTCAGCACGATCTTGCCCTCGACGGTCGCCCTCGCCTTGCCGTGTCGCCCCGTCAGCCCCTTCAGGAGCACGTGGGCGGGCGTGACCTCGATCTTCCCCGCCACGTCCGTCAGTTCGTACGGGAACACGTCGGGCTTCAGACGCGCGCCGGCCAGATCGGCCGCCACGTGGTAGTTGATCACCCGGTCGGGCCCCTGCGTCACGCGCGCCCGGGCCGACGGAACCTGACCGACGGCGTGAAGCGAGCGGATGGCCTCGGCCCCGTCAGGACCGATCGCCTTCAGGAACGCCTCATCAAGCGGTATCGTCGCCACGTCGGCCGTCAGGTCGATCTCCGGCTTGGCCGTGTCGATCTTCGTCACCTCGCCGTTGAGCGTGACCCTCGCCGGCCCGCGGGTGCCCCGGGCGTTGACAATCCGCACGCTGACGTCGTCGATCACGACCTTCCCGCGGATCTTGTCCAGCGGATACGGGAAGGCCGCGTGGGTTATCCCGGACCGCCCGTCCAGATCGAGCACGACGTTGACGCTGGGATACTCGCTGCCTTCATGCGAGTCGCGGACGACCCGGACAACGGTGTTCGCCGTCCCGCGCGGCTTCAGATCACGCCAGATGAACTCCCCCACCGCCACGTCCAGCGCGTGGTGCAGTTCGTCGTCGGCCGGGATGTCCGTCGCAGTAACCTTGATGTCGTACAGCGCGGCGCGGGTCATGTCCGGCACGCGGCCTGTGATGGTGGCTGTGGCCTGGCCGCGGTGGCCCTTCAGGTCAATGCGGGTGACTTGTTCATCGGTGAACTCGATCGAGCCGCTCATCCGCTCGAGACGATACGGAAAATACGCATACCGCGCCGATGCGCCCTCCCGCAGATCCAGCCGCCCGCGAAGTTGACCGGTCTTGCCGGCCGCACGGACATAGCCCACCGTCAGATCAAAGGGGCCTTTCAGACCGTAGTTGCGACGGACAAAAGCAATCGTCTCCTCGACCTCGCCCTTGCCCACGCGGGGAGGCAACTCGCACGCGGTCGCGACGATCTGCACGGTGCACGGACTGTCAGGGTCGAACCCGTCGTAGCTACCGGAAACCGCAATCCGCGCCGCTGGACCGAGTTCGGGCAGTGTGCATGAGACGCCCTCGAGCGAAACCCGCTCGCCAACGGTGTCGACGACCACGCGGCCGACCACGTCCCGAAACGTCAGCGGGATGAGCGAGGCGGGCACGTGGGCGGTCAGGCCCGCCAGATCGATATCGTAGACGCCCGTCCCGGCCTTGGCGCCGGTGCGACGGGCGACCTTCACCTCACCGTCCAGTTGCCAGTCATCCAGCCCCTTGCGGACGTTGGCCGGCGCGAGGCCCTTGATCAACTCCACAGGCAGGGCCAGGTCCTCCAGGGCCGCGACGGCCGGCGACACGGTGGCGTTGACGGCAATGGCGGGGCCACCGTCGATAGCCCCGCGCACCTGGATGCCGTACGTCCGATCGGCCCGTGGCGTGAGCGTGGCGTCCATGGCCAGTTCCCGCGTCTCGATGCGGCGGGGCCCTTCAGTGTAGATCAGGCGGAGTTTCCCGCCGCGGATGACGATGGGGAACATCTCCTCGGCCGGGATGTCCCAGCCCGCGTCCTCGTCGGCCCGCCGGGCAGGTCGGCTGGTGGCCTTGGCCGCCAGATCGATGACCTGCCGCGCTATCGGCTCAACGAAGAGGACCCGCGTGGGTTTGAAGCGTCCGGTCAGCAGCGCAAGCGCTTCGTGATCGACAATCGTGGTTTCGATGGTCAGCATCGGCTGATCGCCCGGATCCGTCGAGGCGATGGTCACCCCGTCGACCTGTACCGGCCCGAAGAGGGAGAACCTCGCGTGGTCCACAGTCACGCGGCGCCCGAGGCGCCCGGTCAACTCGCTTTCGATCAGCGCACGGATGCGGCCGTCGGAGGTCAGGTACGCGTAGGTGACAACGAGACCCAGCAGGAGAACCAGGACGGCCGTCCAGACGCGCCGGCGCCTCGGCGAGACGTAGCGCCACAGACGGCGTGTCCGCTGCGCGTGGAGTACTCGTGTTATCCTGGGTCTGTCAGTCATGTCACATTCGCCCGCGTCGGGGAGTATTGTACGGCAAACCGGTCCCCTCCCGCGAGCGGTTGGTCTACGGTGTACGGGATCGTCGCGCGCACCGGGCGATGACGGGGAGGACAGTCCGCTCGTACGACGCGCGACCAAGTATCCGGCAATCCCCCGCGCAGTGCGCGCAGCGACCTCGCGCGGTGTCGGATCGCCCCCCCTGCGAATCCACTCTGCACATCGCAAGGGTGAATCTGAAAATCACTTCCGCGCCCGCAGCTTCAACACGTCCGCATGCTCCCGTATCGCGCGCGCCAGTTCTTCGGCCGTCATCGACGCCGTCCAGCGGAGCATCAGGCCGCGACGCTGGGGACTGCTGAACAGGTACCGCCCGACCAGTCCCGCGCTGAGCCTTTCGAAACGGCCCAACGGTCGATCCGTCGCCTGCTTGCGGCCCATTGGGGGCCGCTGGGCCTTGTGCCGGCGTCGGGGGGGGGGGTATTCGATCGCGCCGGGGGTTAACAGCCCCCCCCCCCGCACGCCGAACGCCATGGCCCGACGGACCGACCCGCCCGGCTGGACGATGATGAAGTTGAACTCCTCGAACGGCTTGGCCTGTGCGAAGGCCGTTGCGTCAAACTCGGCCAGTCGTCCCAGGCGTGCCTTAAGCCCCGCGGCCCGCTCAAAGGCCAACGCCTCGGCTGCGGAACGCATCTGATCGGCGAGGTCCCGCCTCACCACGTCGCGCTGCCCGCGGGCGAAGGCCAGCGCCTCGGCGACCTGTGCGGCGTAGACGTCCATCGATACCGACCCGTCACACGGCGAGGGGCAGCGCCCCATCTGGGCGTACGCGCACGGCTGGGCGTGCGGCGCCTGGCGCAGGCAGCGGAGATCGCGGCACAGATCGAAGGACTCGACGAGCAGATTCGCGAATCGTTCGGCATCGCGCGACGAGGCAAACGGGCCGAGATACTGCCCGTCGGCGGCCCCGAGTTCACGCGTCTTGGCGAAATGCGGGATGCGGTCGGCCGGGTTGACGTGGACAAACCACGGCGGCTTCCACGCCACCAGCGAGGCATAGCGCGCCGGCCAGACCGCCCGCACCAGGTGCAGGTAGTGCAGATCGGTCTCGAAGTGGCTGTGTGCGAGCTTGAACAGAACCCGCCGCGTGATGGTACGCAAGTCAGCCGAACGGGTGCGGGACTCCTCATCAGGCGCCGTCAGGCGGTTGCGGAGGCGGCTTCGCATGTCGGCCGCCGTCAGGAGGATGATCGGCTCGCCCCCCTCGGCCAGCAGGGCCAGCACGCCGCGCTTGGCCGGAATGCGAGCGAGCTGCTCGGATGTCATCACTCCCCCCACATCCACGTGATCGTCGAACAGTGAGGCCCACCTGCTCATCGGCGCACCCGCCCGGTCAGATCCACAGCCCCGTGATCAGTCCCTCGAAGACGAGCTTGCCGTCGATGTAGCCCTGGACGTTGCCTTTGCACCGGCGATGCCGCATTTCCACCATCGTCCCGAGCAGCACGATCCGGTCGCCAACCTTGATCTCGCCGCGGAACTTGACACCGTCGACACCGCCGAACCCCACAAATCCGTTGTCGGGCTTGGCGGTCATCGCATAGTAGCTGACCAACTGGGCGGCCGTCTCTATCATCAACACACCGGGAAACAGGGGCCTGCCCGGGATGTGCCCGCGGACCCAGAACTCGTCGTCCTTCACGTCGCGGTATCCCCCCATCTCGCCGGCCTCGTGGTCGAGATAGCATATGGCGTCAAGCTGCTTGAACTCGAACCGCTGGGGGTTGACGGCATCTATGGCATCACGGTCGGCGATGACGGTGTTGACGTCGAACTTCGACAGGTCGAACAGGGGCTTGGCGGGCATCGGAGTCGCTTTCTGTGCTCTTACACGGGTCATAATATCCGAGAAACGAGGCACTACGGTAGCATCGCCCGCTCGGACTGTCAATGCAAAACGTCAGGGGCTCATTCGGGGACAACCGTCGGCATGTCCGAGCGCCGGTAGAACCGATTGGCGAAGAACGACTCGCCGGTCATGAGCACCACCAACGCCAACAGCAGCGGTATCGTCAAATCCAGCGCCACGTCCTCCTGCTGCCAGGCGCGGCGGATTTCGTCGAGGTCCTTGGCAATCACGAGCCGCCCGGCCGGGAACATCTCCGTCAGTCGCTGCGTCTCGGCGGGGGCCATGTTGCTTTCGGCGGCACTGACGTTGACACTGAAGCCGCGCCCCTCGCGGAGGTCCCCACGGACGAACCGAAGTCCCCACGGGCCCGGACGGTCACCCAAGACCGTCACCGTGCGCCCGCCGGGATCGAGTTGAACGGCCTGCTCGCTTTCCGCCCCGGGCCCGCGCAGCGCAACGGTGCCCCCGCCCAGGCGGCGCGGGACGGGCACGACCACGCGCTTGCCGCACACGTGCATCGTATCGGCGGCGGCCTGCCCGGTCAGAATCCGGGTCGCCCGGCGGGCCAGGATCGGGAACTGCTCCAGCGCCGCAAGGTTCGAGAAGTGCCTGGCCGGCGAGAAGTTCCACAGGAGCACGCGCCCGGTGCCGACGCGCCTGAGCACGATAGCGGGGGTATTGTCAGTGTACTTCAGCAGCGTCCGGGCGTCGCCGGCGACCGTTTCGACACCGAACCGTCGCAGACAGCGCACGGCCGTCAGGGGCGGATTCTCGTCGCCGGCGAAGGGGACGAGCATCGGATGGTCCAGCGTGGTCGTCCGCCACCCCATGCCCTGGCCCAGCTCCTCCTGGGCCTTGAATGAGACCGGCATCAGGCGCTGGGCCTGCTCGGTGTTGTAGGCGTCCCGAGACGTCAGCGGCCCGACGACAACCCACAGGCGTCCCCCGCCGCGGACATACGCCTCCAGCAACGTCCATTGGGCGGCGCCCAGAGAAGAGATATTGGAAACGAGCACCACGTGCGGGGCCACCAGGTGCGCCGCGGTCAGGCGGTCGGCGGCTATCGTCTTGCGCCGCACCCACGCCTGCCGCCCGGCCACCTGGCCGGAGGGGGCAATCGCGTTGGCCATCAGGAACGTCGTCCAGTCGCCTCGCCCGATCGTCGTCGGATCGCGCAGGATCAGCAGCTCGGTCGCACGATTGACCTGGATCGTGAAGTACCTCACGTTATCTATCGCCAGCGGATCATCCCCCCCGAGAATCACGCGCCCGTGGACCACACCCTCGCGCCGCGGGCTCACCGTCAACTGCACCGCCTCGGTGCCCGCCGCCGGCAACACCAGCGGGCGCTGCTCGACCATCCGCCCGTCCAGTTCCACCTGCAGGCCGATCTGCCCCCCCACGCGATGGCTGCGAACGGCGGTCTCTATCGGGACCTCGGCGCCGACCGGAACGGCCATCGCGCGGACGGCCAGCCGGTCCAGTGCAAAGTTCGTGTCCTGTCCGCCCCAGCAGTTGACCAGGATGAACCGGACGTCCTCGGTGTCGAGGAAGTCCACCTCGTCACGCCACGCCTGGGCCGTCATGTCGGTCAGAACGTAGACCTCCTTGCGGGGCAGGTCGATGCGGTCGAGTTTCTCCACCGCCGCCCCGAGCGCCGTGGCCAGCGCGGCATGGCCGAATCCCTGCTCGATGTCGAGGATCTGCTTGGTTACCACGTCGCGGGCGCCCAGGAACCTGCCCGTCTTGCTCACCTCGGCGGTGTTCAGCACGAGCGTCAGCGAGCCCTCGGGCAGCGACTCCACCAGTTGCGCCGCCGTCTGCTTGCCTCGATTCAGCAGCGTCTTGCCCTGGTGGCGATAGCCCATCGACGCGCTGTTGTCGATGATGATGACCGCCGCGGTGGGCAGGGCCTGTTCGGGCGACGCCGACCAGTTGGGCAACTGCGAGCGGGCAAGCAGGAAGGCGATCAGCACGATCATCGCCATCCGCATCGCCAGGAGTATCAGGTGCTTGAGCTTGAGCTTGCTGAGGTTCGCCCGGTGGGTCTTGAGGACAAACCGCATGGCCGGAAAGACGACCAGCCGCGGCTTGGTCCTCATCATGAGGTGGATAATCACCGGCGCCGCGGCCGCCGCCGACGCGGTAAGGACCATCGGAAACAGAAACGGCGCGATGCCAACCATACGCTGCATTCTCCGCGTGCCGGGCGAGATACGACACAGCGGTGTGGCCCGCCGGCCGCGGGAGTATTATAATGACTTGCAGAGGCGTGACCACAGAGAGAAATGACAGACAGGTGAAGCGACTATCGAGGACAGCACGTTGGGTTGCGATGCTGTGCGGCGTGATTGCCGTCTGCACCACGGCAGCCGACACGCCCCCCGCAAAGGTCGCCACGCCTCCGGTCAAGCCCCCCGCCAAGCCGACCAGGCCCAAGAGCAACCTGGACCTGTGGCTCGGCGAGGACGCGGGGAAGCCCGGCGACAAGACGAAAGCCCGGGCGGGCACCAACCCGTTCGGCAAGACGCTCTCGACCACTCGTCCCGACGCCCTGCCCGGCGTGGTCGAACTCAGTGACGGGCGCCTTCTCGCCGGCGGGCTGTACACGACCGTCGAGAAGCCCTGGGTCGTCTTCGTCCGGTCCGAGGAACGCTGGCGCCGCGTACCGTTCATCACCGCCCTGAGCATCACCGCCGTCGTCGTCAGCGAGAAGATGGAACTGCGATGGCGATGGAAGGCGATGGGCGAGCCGGAGAAGGTCTACACCGGCAAGAAGTATCCGACCCGACGGTTCCTGTGGACGTTCCGCCTGCTGGACGGCAGTACGCTGACGGGGGCCGTCAAGGGCCAGCCCCTCTGGGTCGAGCATGCGGGCAAGCGTCACGGGCCCTTCGTCCTGCACGAGCGAAGCCGCGGCGCCGACGGCCAGTCCCTCAAGGACCTGGTCTACGTCAAGCGGGTTATCGTCTCACGCCGGATGATGACCGCCGTTCTCCAGGCCCAGGCGAAACCGAATAAGAACACACCGTAGAGTCCGCCTCAGCGTTGTTGTCCATTCCCCCGTTTGGCGGCGTCGCTTGCGACGCGCGTCTCGTCCGGATGTCCATCGAGACATCAGCGCTCGCAGCCCCTCGCCCGCCGCCGATCCCTGTCTCGACGCCCCATTAAAGTTCCACTTTCTTCATGCCGAATTATTCCGCGGGCTTGACAAGGCCCCCTCCGCGAGCCTAATGATGTTGCGGCGGCCCCGCCCCGAGCAGGACCACCACAACGCGAACAGGACGCTGACGCCAATGGCCAAGACCGCAAAGACCGCTTCGAAGACCCGCGCCAGGAAGGCCGCGACCAAGCGCCGCAGCCCCCGCGCCAAGTCCGCCTCGGGCGGGGGCAGCGCGGCGGGCAAGAAGCTCGTCGTCGTTGAATCCCCCGCCAAGGCCAAGACGATTAATCGTTACCTCGGCAAGGAGTACATCGTCCGCGCATCGTACGGTCACGTCCGCGACCTGCCCCCCAAGGAGATGGGCGTCGACATCGCAAACGGCTTTGCCCCCTCCTACACGCCCGTGGCCCGCCAGAAGAAGGTCCTCGCCGAACTCAAGAAATACGCCAAGTCCGCCGGCGAGGTCTTCCTGGCGACCGACCTCGACCGCGAGGGCGAGGCGATCGCGTGGCACCTCGCTGAGACGTTCCGCCTGCCGCCCGAAGTCGTCCACCGCGTGGTCTTCAACGAGATCACCGCCACCGCCATCCGCGCCGCCTTCGACACCCCGCGCCAACTGGACATGGACAAGGTCAACGCACAGCAGGCCAGGCGAATCCTCGACCGTATCGTCGGATACGAGGTCTCGCCCCTGCTGTGGAAGAAGGTCGCCCGGGGCCTGTCGGCCGGGCGGGTCCAGTCCGTCGCCGTCCGCCTTATCGTCGAACGCGAGCGGGCGATAGACGCCTTCGTGCCCGAGGAATACTGGCGAATCGGGGCTGTCTTCACGCCCGAGATCGCCGCCGCACCGGACCTCGCGCGGCAGTGGCGGGCGTTCATCGACCAGCGCGACGACCGCGGCAAGGGCCCCACGCGAGAGGCCCGGCAGCAGTTCCTCGCCGACCGCGGGGCCTTCCGGGCCGAGTTGATGCGATGGAAGGGCCGCAAGTTCCAGCCCGACAACGCCGAGGCCGCCCTCGAAGTCGCCACCGCGCTGGGGCTGACCGTCAACGACGTGGGGCGCACGGAGGATCCGGCGGGCAAGGGACCGGCGGCTACACGTGTCCATATCGACGCGGCCATCGGGCCGCAGACCGTCCCCATGACCGTCGCCGCGCTGAACCAGCGCGACCGGTCCTCGAAACCGCCCGCCCCGTTCATCACCTCCAGCCTGCAGCAGACCGCGTCGGTCCAACTGCACTTCAGCCCGTCGCGTACGATGCGGGTGGCCCAGCAGTTATACGAGGGCATCGCCGTCGGCGCCGAGGGCAGTGTCGGTCTGATTACCTACATGCGAACCGACAGCAGGCACCTGTCGGCCGAGGCCGTCAAGCAGTGCCGCTCCCTCGTCGCGGCCGCCTACGGACAGCCCTACGTACCCGACAAGCCCAACATCTACGCCTCCGGTAAACGCGCCCAGGAGGCCCACGAGGCGATCCGCCCCTCCGACGTTTCCCGGACGCCCCAAGACCTCCGCGGACACCTGACCGACGAGCAGTTCAAGCTCTACCAGTTGATCTGGAAGCGGTTCGTCGCCTGCCAGATGAGCCCCGCCGTCTGGGCGATCACCGAAGCGATCATCGCCGCCGAGACCCCCGCCGGCCTCGCCGAGTTCAAAGCACTCGGCCGCAAGCTTCAGTTCGACGGGTTCCTCAAGGTCGCGGGGCTGCCCCGAGGCGGAGACCAGCTCCTGCCCGCCCTGGCCGCCGACGCCCCGGTGGCTCCCGTGGACGTGGCGCCGGCGCAGCACTTCACCCAGCCGCCGCCACGGTTTACCGAGGCGTCGCTGACCAAGGCCCTGGAGGCCGACGGCATCGGCAGGCCAAGTACCTACGCGTCGATCAGCAAGACCATCCAGGACCGCCAGTACGTCGAACTTCTCGACCGGACCTTCCGCCCCACCGCTACCGGCATGGTCGTCACGGACAAGCTGGTCAAGCACTTCCCCAAGGTCTTCGACGTCCAGTTTACCGCCCATCTCGAGGACGAACTCGACCGCGTCGAGGAGGGCAGACTCGACTGGGTCCAGGTCCTCGATCGCTTCTACGGGCCCTTCCACGAGAGCCTCGAACACGCCGCCGAGAACATGGTCCACGCCAAGGCCGAGTCCGAGCCCAGCGACTACACCTGCGAGGCGTGCGGCAAGCCGATGGTCTACAAGTTCGCCCGTAACGGACGATACCTCGCCTGCACGGGCTATCCCGACTGCAAGACCACCCACCCGGTGGATCGCGAGGGCAAGAAGATCGAGACGCCGACGATGGACGTGGCCTGCCCCAAGTGCAGCAAGCCGCTGATCTTGCGGAGGGGGCGGTTCGGCCCGTTCCTCAGTTGCTCGGCGTATCCCGACTGCGACGGCGTGGTCAACCTCGACAAGAACGGCTTCATCAAGCCCCCGTCGGCCCCGCCGCTGAAAATCGACCTGCCCTGCCCCAAGTGCAAGGCCCCGCTGAACATGCGTCGCTCGAAGCGGGGCCCGTGGCTGTCGTGTTCGAAGTACCCCAAGTGTCGCGGCCGCCAGGGCTGGAAAGCTCTCGCCGATGACGTCAAGAAGGACCTCGAGCTTCAGTTGATGAACCACGAGAAGGCCAACCCCCAGCCGGTCATCACCACCCTCGACGGGACCCCCGTCGGCGCCGAGCACACCCCCCACGCCGTCCCCGCCAAGCCCACCGAATCCTGACCGGCCGCCTCCAACGCCCCGAAAAAGGGGTCTCATTCGCAAGACACCCGTGGCATGTCACCGCCCCCTGCTCAGCCGGACGCCCTGGCACGCACGAGGCCGCGGCCTAAGCGACGATCTCTCGGCCGACGGGGTAGGCATGGTCTGAAGGCGCCGCATGCGGCTACGGGGCGGCTAAACGCCTTGGCCGGGATCGTCGCCCCAGCGGGGTCACCTATCCAAAGGCCCTGCACGAGGATCCACTGCACCCACGGGCTCCCGCGAAGGACGTGTGGAACAACGTGGTGTGATCACCGGAGGCGACATGCGTGCGTCCGCAGGAAACGCCCGGTCGCAGGGGAACATTCCGTTCCCCTCCAACCGCATGGGATGCCCTACTGTTCTGATCCGTCAGTTTCCCAGACGAAAGCTCTTTTTTTTCAGATCGCCCTTGACATGTCCGGCATCGGGGGATATATTGCATTACGTTGGTCCAGGGACGGTCTCTGGGCCACTAGTGTACCGTCAGTTTTGAATAATGGGGTTTGGGCTATTTGGCCGATCT
>CAZVEV010000192.1:0-11812 GCA_964625865.1 uncultured Planctomycetaceae bacterium
CAACAGAGCCTGGCGAGGTCAACTATACGTCTGAGGCCCCGCCTGAACGGTTACCTCTACAAGACGTTCGAGG
Source organism: uncultured Planctomycetaceae bacterium (assembly GCA_964625865.1). Classification (GTDB taxonomy): domain Bacteria; phylum Planctomycetota; class Phycisphaerae; order SM23-33; family SM23-33; genus CAZVEV01. Next base: position 74 of record CAZVEV010000192.1, read on the forward strand.
AGGCCAGGCGGGCGCACTTCATGTCCATCCACGGCCTGGCCGCCGACAAGCCGGCCATGGGATCGCTCGTGCCCCCCGACAGCGCCCCGGGCCCCCACGAGGCGGCCGAACGCAAGGAACTGTCTCGCCGCCTGGCCGAGGCGATCAAGGAACTGCCCCCCCGCGATCGGAAGATCATCCTGCTGTACTACGACCGCGACCTGACGATGAAGGAAACCGCGCAGGTGCTCGAGATCACCGAGTCGCGGGTCAGCCAACTGCACGCCAGTGCACTGTTCAAGCTGTCGATGAAACTGAAGGGACTGTCATGAACACCAGCGCCGAGATACCCGTCGGCGGCGGGTTGGAAGTTTCGCACCTGACCGCCATCACCCACGCGGTGGACGACCAGAAGAACCGCCGCCAGCAGAAACGCAAGCGCCGCAAGCGCCGTCAGGAAACCCCCGAGCCCCCGCCGGCCGACGGGACTGCCGAGGACATCGACGCCGAACCGGATACCCCCACAGTGGACTACCTGGCCTGATCGCCGGGCCGAGAAAGGCACACCCGCCGTAGACGAGGACATTATGGGCATCGTTAAGAAAGACCGGATCAATCTCGCCGAACCGAGCCACGTCAGTTCGCACGCCGGCGCCGTTGCCTGCGCGCCGGCCGAACCGCAGGCCAGGATCGTCGAGCAGAACGGCACGCAAGCCATCGTGGAAGTCACCTGCGCATGCGGGAGCACGTTCTACCTGGACTGCCTCTGCCCCGCGCCGCAAAGGGCCCCACGTGATTCCGAAATGGATATTGAGGAGACCTCGCCATGACCACACGCATACCGATCATTCTGATTGTCGTCGTCGCCCTTGTCACTACGGGCTGTTCCATGTCGGCCCGCCAGCCGGCTTCGACGGCGGGCGGCGGGTCCTTTCCGCTGCTGGGCGGGCAGGAACAGCAGACCGCGATGGAACGCGTCAAGGAACTGTCGGCCAAGAGCCTCGCGCTGGCTGACAAGTGCATGGCGCTCCAGAAGGAAAACGAGGCCCTGCGAAGCGCCAACCGCGAGTTGACGGTTTCGTCGGACAAGGCCCGGCAGGAACTGGCCCAGGCCAAGAAGGAACTCAAGGACGCCAACACCATGCTGGACGAGTTGACGGCGGACCTGCAGCACTGGAAGGCCGACGTGCTCGGGTGGCGCGGCAAGATTGCTGAAGCCCAGGCTGAGCAGATCAAGAAGCTCGTCCAGATCATCAACTACCTCAACGGCGAGTTTCCGGACAGTGACGGCAAGACCGTGGTCAAGACCGGCGGGGAGAGCAAGACCTCCGGCGGGGACAAGGGCCGCAGCGATGGCTAGGACCGTCTCAGTGCAGATCGTGGCGTGCCTGGCCCTGGCGGTCCTGGTCGCCGGGTGCGGCGGGCCCTCGGCGGCGCCGATAGGGTACTTCGTCGAGTCGGATCGCTGCCTCGAGGGGATCAATCGCGTGATCCTCGTGGACCTGCGCCCCGACGCGGGAACCGACGCCCACGCGCGGAACATGACCGAGGCGCTGGGCAAAGGGCTGCGGGGAGGCAAGCTGTTCCACGTCGAGACGCTCGAGCGGTCGGACCCGGCCCTGCGGGACCTGCCCCTGGACAAGCGGACCATGCTCTCGCTAGACGAGATCCGTGCGATGCACGAGCAGGTGGGCTCCGACGCGATCCTCTTCGGTACGGTGACGCACTTCCAGACGCATCCCCGGATGGCGGTGGGGCTGTTCCTGCGCCTGCTGGACCTGAGACGCGGCGTGATCGTCTGGGCCGTCGACTACACCTGGGATACCACCGAGAAACAGACCGAAGACAGAATGAAGGCGTTCTTCGACGAGCAGATGCGCCAGGGCTACGGCCCGGCCGACTGGCGGATGGCCCGGATGAGCCCGCTGACGTTCCAGAAGTTCATCGCACACGAGGTCGCCAGCACGTTGCCGCGCCCTCCGGGGCGCTGAGACGACCGACCGGAAGCTATCGCATGAGAAATGCCCTTCACAAATTTGCCCGGCAGACCGATGAGTGGTGTGTGGCCCCCGCTGCGGCGGGGATGGGAGTTGAACTGTGAGAATCGACCGGACATCCGGGTATGATGCGTACAGGCTGACGGGCAAGGACGCCGCGGCGCCGCAGAAGGGACCCAAGCGCCCGCAGGCCGCAAAGCCGGACGTTACGGTAGAGATCACCGAGACAGCCCGCCGGTACATCGACCAGGCCCTTGCCGCCGCCCCCGTCGACTCGCCCGCCGTCATCGAGGCCCGCAAACTCCTCGCCGAAGGCCTCCTCGATACCCCCGAAGCCATCGACCGCGCCGCACAGGCCATCGTCGAGAGGGGCCTCTAGCCGCGTCTGTCCCCCCCCCCGCGCCCGTACCACGCTACTCGCACCCACAAGGGCTGCCTGTTTTTTTGTCCATGTCTCGGTATTCGTACTTGACACGATTGGCCAAATAGCGTAGAATGCGGAAAATATGTGGATAACTGGCGGGCAGCGGAGGCGCGCCGTTGGAGGTCTGTGCCAGTATCCCGGCCTCGTGCGAGGTAGCCGACGCTTGCGTGTCTGATCGTGTCTTCAGAGGTGAACCGGATATACCAAAAGGAGCAAACATGAGGTTACGAACAGTACTTGGAGCGGCGCTCGTCGTGTCAATGATGCTTGCAGGCGTTGCCGACGCGGCCTTGGTGGCCCACTGGAAGTTTGACAACCCGTCCCCTTACGCCGACGCCAGCGGCAATGGCCATACCGCCCGCGGCGTGGGTACGGGAATATCCTTCGTCAACGACGGCGTATCCGGCGACTCGTTCCACACGACCACGGCCAACAAGGCCGTCGTGGACGGCGCCAACGCGTTGGGCACGAACGTCTCCGAGATGACCATCTCCTTCTGGGCGCGCAATCACACGACGAATTGGGACAACTTCGTGGCGATCTCCGGCGACGCGTTCAAGTTCCAGTCCGACAACACCGGCCGCGTGCGAATCTTCAGTTCCCTGGCCGGTGCCCCGGGCATGACGACGCTGAGCCCTGATCCCCTCGTCAACGACAGCGTCTGGTCTCACATCGCACTGGCCGCCAGTGCCGCCACGAACACCGCCAAGCTCTACATCGACGACACCGAGGTCGCCAGCGGAACCTGGTCGCCCAGCGCGTCGATCGACAACTTCTCGATCGGCGGATCATATGGCGAAGGCGCTCGCAACATTGATGCTCATATTGACGATGTACAGGTCTACGATACCGCCCTTGACGCCGATGACGTCGGCTGGCTCTACGACAATCCCGGGCAGGCGATTCCCGAGCCGGCAACGATGACGCTTCTGGTCTTGGGCGGAGCGGCGCTGCTGCGTCGCCGACGCAAATGAACACTGCATTCGCAAACGGATGTTCGAGAACCCCGCTTCGGCGGGGTTTTTTCGTGACCGATGGTTTCGGATACATACTGACGCAGCCTTGAAATTGGCGCCGCGCCGCCCGATGCTACGGGGAACCAACTGCGAGTGTGATGATGAGTGATCCTGCCAACGGCCAAGCCGAGCGACTGCTCGTGTTTAACTGTCACGAGGCCTGGGTCTACCAACTCGGCGGGCTGGACAGGGCGATGGACGTGATCGTGGGCCTGTCCGGACGGTACAAGCAGACCTGGGACGAGCAGATGCGTCCGGTCCCGCCCAACGCCCGCATCGTCACGCTTGACGACGTGCTGGCCCGCCCCGAGCCGTACTACTGTATCATCGCCCACAACATCTCGGACCTGCTCGACGTCAAGCGCCTGGCCGGTCCGCGACTGGTCGTCATTCACTCCACTCTCGAGGGCCGCGCACGCGAAGAGCACTCCGAACTGCCCCCCGAGAAACTCGCCACGATGCTCCACCAGTATCTCGCCCTCGTCGGCGGACATGCCGTACCCTGCTCGCCCCTGAAGGCCGCCAGTTGGGGCCTGGCCGAGGACATCGTTCCGTTTGCCGTCGACGCCGACGACTACCCGCCCCACGTTGGTGACACGGCCGCCGGGCTGCGGATATCGAACCACATCAAGGATCGAAGACACATCCTGATGTGGGAGTTCCATGAGGCGGCCTTCGCGGGCCTGCCGATCAGGCTCGTCGGTCACAATCCCAACAATCCGGCCCTGCCCGACGTTCGCGCCGCCGACAGTTGGGACGATCTGAAGGCCATTCTCAGCCGCCACCGCTTCTACATCCACACCGCGCGGACCGACTGCGAGGACGGGTACAACATGGCCACCCTCGAGGCGATGGCTGCCGGCCTGCCCGTGCTGGGCAACCGTCATCCGACCTCGCCCATCGTCGACGGCGTCAGCGGCTTCCTGTCGGACGATCCCGCCGAACTGCGCCGCCGCGCCGAGCAACTGCTCGCCGACCCCGCCCTTGCCGCTCGTCTCGGTCAGGCCGCGCGACAAACCGTCATCGAGCAATTCCCCATGGCGACGTTCCACCGCAACTTCGCCGCCTCCATCGAAACCGCCCGCCGCAAGCACCTGTCGCGCAAGGGCGGTTCGTGATTGCGCATGGGGCACCCCTCGCCGGCGGTCAGGGCCGGGATCGCGACTCGGGCCCGTCGTCCAGGGATCGGGTCGGGGCCGCCGGGTCGCTCGGGCGGATGTGGCGGGCGACCTGGTGTGACAGTTCGTCCAGGTCGAACGGCTTGCTGACGAACCCTCGCACGCCCTGATCGAGGATGTCGGCGATTGCGCCGGACCGGCTGAATCCGGAGAACATGACGACGCGCACGTCCGGCTGGATCGTCTTCATTTTGGCGAAGACGGCCTGCCCGTCCATTCGGGGCATGGCCATGTCGAGAAGAACCAGGTCGATGTCCCGGTAGTTCTTGCGGAACTCGGCCAGGGCCTCGACCCCGTCGAAGCAGGTCGAGACGGTGTAGCCCGCGTCCTGCAGTGTCTTGGCCGCGACGTTGCGGACGAACTCCTCGTCGTCGACGATCAGTACATGGCCCCGTCCGCTGACGCGGTGCCGCGGGCGCCTGACTTGCACGTCCTGGTCTTCGTCTCCAAGCGGCAGCAGGAGCCTGAACGTCGTGCCCTTGCCCTCCTCGCTGTGGACGCGGAGGAGGCCGTGATGGGCGGTTGTGAAACCGTACACCACCGCCAGGCCCAGTCCCGTTCCGCGCCCGCGCGTCTTGGTGCTGAAGAACGGCTCGAAGATTCGCTCCTGCGTTTCCGGCGACATCCCCACGCCGGTGTCTGTCACGGCGACCTCGACATAGCGCCCCGGTGTCAGGTCGTCGGAACTCAGTTGACAGTAGGTGTGGTCAAGCACGACGTTTCGCGTGGCCAGCGTCAACTCCCCGCCCTCCGGCATGGCGTCGCGGGCGTTGAGCGCCAGGTTCAGCAGTGCGCTCTGTATCTGGGCCGGGTCGCCCATCACGCTGCTCGACTGCGCTGACATCTCATGCATGATCGTGATGCGCTTGTCGATACTGTGGGTCAGCAGGTCGATGACTTCGGCAATGATCGTGTGCAGGTCCACGCAGATCATCTGGCGTCTGCCCTTGTGGGAGAAGTCCAGCAACTGCTGCGTCAGGCTCGCCGCCCGGCGCGAGGCGACCTCGATCTCCTTGACGAATCGCCCCTCGGGGGCCCCGGCCTCCATGCGATCCCTGATCAACTGAGCATTGCCCAGGATCGCCGTCAACAGGTTGTTGAAGTCGTGCGCGACCCCCCCGGCCAACTGGCCGATCGCCTCCATCTTCTGGGCCTGGTGAAGCTGCTCCTGGAGGGCGTACTCCTCGGTGACGTCGCGGAAGACCAGGACCACGCCTGCGATCCTTCCCGCCCGGTCTCGGATCGGGGCGCCGCTGTCGGCAACCTGGCGCTCCGTGCCGTCGCGCGAGATCAGGACCGTATGATTGGCCAGGCCCACCACCTCTCCGTGCTTGAGCACCTTCTGTACGGGATCCTCGGCCCGTTCGCCCGTTTCAGCGCTGACGATGTGGAACACGTCAGAGATGCTCTCCCGGGCCGCCTGCTCGCCGGTCCAGCCCGTCAGGCGCTCGGCGACCGGATTCATCCGGACCACGCGCCCTTCGATGTCTGTGGCGATCACCCCGTCGCCGATGCTGTCCAGTGTGATCGAGAGGCTCTCCTCGCTCTGGCGCAACGCATCCTGCGCAAGGGCACGCTGAACCACGCGCCGGCGACGATGGCGCCAGGCCAACCCGATACCGCCCAGGCCGATCGCCCAGATCACCCCATGACTGATTGCCAGAGACACCATGATCGGGCGGGCCTGGGCAACGTATGGCGCCATAGGCACGGCCACGCCCACGCCGCCGCGGACCTGGCCCTCGAGGTAGCCCTGGTGGGCGTGGCACTTGAGACACTTGGCCGTTGTGAGCATCGGGCGCATCAGCCGGAAGTACTCCTGCCCGTCCAACATCACGGTCTCAGACGCTTCAGGCCGTCCGGTTTCAAAGGCCTCCAGTGCCTCGCGTTCCCACGCATCAGGCGCGTTGACGGGATTCAGGACGTTCAGACTCGTGATGCGGCCCTTGACGCCGTAGAGTTTCTCGTAGTCCGCCATGACCTGGCGGAGCATGTAGGCCGGGTTCATCAACGTCAACTGCTTGCCCGACGTGGTTGTCACGTCACGGTCGCGGACCTTCTCGAGATACGGATTCGGTGGCGTTCTTTCGTCGGCCGGGACATACACGCCGCCGTGCGACGTGGCCCACAGGCGGAACGCGTGGTCCTTGTTGAAGTGTGCGACGGCGTCCTCCCACGCCAATTCGTCGATCTGGCGGTACTCGTTGACCAGTGTCCACGCCAGCGAACCGCCCAGAACGAGCGTCCACGCGACGGCCACACATATCGCCGCATTGCGCAACCGGGCCTGATCGGCCAAAACCGTTTCCGACCGTTTACCCGCCGCGCCCTGGACCTCATACCCCATATCGTTACCTTTCAGAAACGCCGTGGCCCGTTCGTCGGACAGACGTAACCCCGGTCAGTGCTCTAATTATACGGCCGCGCCGGCGACGGGGCAGGGAATAGGCTCGGCGCAGATAGCCGCGACCGCTGCGGTTGTCCGGAAAAGCCTTGAATGGGGCGGGGGGATTCGCTACTGTCAGATGGTCAGACCACGTTGGCCGCCCGTGTGCGGCCACGGGATATTGCGCGAACCGGCCGCACGCTGAGACGGTTGTATAGAATGATGATGTGCGGCAAGACGGGGGGACGGACTTGAGAGAAAGGTTGTGGCTGCAGACATGGCAATGACATCGACAATGCTGGGCTTTATGGGCGGCATCGGCCCGTGGGAGATCGCGTTGATCCTCATCGCGATTCTCATCCTGTTCGGCGGTAAGAAGTTACCCGAACTGGCCCGCGGAATGGGGCAAGGCATGCGTGAGTTCAAGAAGGCCGCTCGCGGCGTGAAGGACGAACTGGAAAGCGCTGCCAACGCCGTCGACGAGGCCGACATGGACACCAGTCCTGCCACCGACGAGAAGGCCGGCGAAGAGAAGACGGCCTGACGGCTGTCTGATCCGCGCCAGGCCTCCCGACGGAGGCAATGAGGGAAATCACCACGTTGAAAGCGGCCGCAGCGCCCACGCGGGGGACTACCATCCAGAAAGCGGCGTGATCGCCACCGAGGGGTTCTCTTTTCGCCCCGATGCTGCGGGAATCAGGACTACGGCGATACGCACGGGGCCCTTGCTCGCCTTAACCCTTGCCAGCAGGCGGCGGACGCCTTTGTTTGTCCTCTGGGGCGGCTTCTGTTCGGCGGACGCTGACGTGAAGGTCGCACCGGCGGGGGACAGGATCTTCGCTCGCAACTGCTTGCCCTCCAGGCTCAGCGTCGCCTCGTTGCCTTGGGTCGTGATCGCCGCATCCGTCGTCATTCCCCAGGTGATCGTCGCGGGCTTCGTGAGGATGAACTCGTCCTGGACGAGCACGGCCCGTCGCCCGGGCAGCATCGCCACGCCGCGGCTGGTCCTGGACGACGCGGGGGCATAAGCGCTGGTCAGGTCCAGCACGGCCCGGGGCGAGTCGCCCCCCGTCCGGACGGCCAGGAACTTCGCCACCCCCGCCACGTTCTGGCTCTTGCCGTCGATCGTGCAGACGTTGTGACTGTGCGAGTTCATGCGGTAGTAGGTCCAGCGGCGCGAACTGTTCCTGCTCGCCGACCAGTAGCCGGGCAGGTTGTAGTTGTCCGACCCCAGGTCGCGGGCCCAGCGGACGCCCAGAGCGTCCAGTTCGAAGTTGCCCAGGTCCAGGTGCCCGTGGTTGACGCGGTTGTAGCCGGCCTTGACGCCGACGAACAAGGCGTTCGGATCGTCCCAGGCGCTGCGGAACAGGGCGGTGGCCACGATGCCGCGAAAGTGTACGTCCAGCGGCGTGCCCTTGAGCAGGTCGCCCGCCGGGCGCGGCGTGTACCAGATCACGTGCCACGGGTCCGCCGCCCGCCGCTCGAGGACTCTGTGCTCCGACCAGGCCAGGAACGGGTCGTCGTACGTCCGGGCCAGGAACAGCAGGGGGGGCAGGTTGCGGCGGCGGGCCCGCTCGCCGGAATCGGCGTAGTTGAGCATCAGGCCCGTCGGGCCGGTGGACAGGATGGGGAAGCGTCCGGCGCGGTCGAGCCCCTTGGCCTTTGACAGGCCGAAGTCCGTCCCCAGCGCCGTCCGCATGGCCGTCAGGCCGCAGGCGGTGTAGCGCGTGGCGTAGCTCCAGTAGCCTGGCCCCTCGCCCCAGGCGCCGTCGGGAGCGTATGTCGCCAGCGCCTTGGGCAGCGACTTGACCGCGGCCGGCACGATGACGCGGGCGTACTTGGGGTGGGTGTCCGCGATGGCCAGGGCGCCGATCGTCAGCCCGCAGTTGCAGACCTGGTTCCAGTTGAAGGCCGACCCGGCCCACCAGCCGCGCCGCTTGCCGGTATAGGAGTCCACGCCCGGCGTCAGACCGTTGGTGATGAGCCCGTCGACGATCCGCCGAGTCTCGGCCTTGCTCAGCGTGTCGCGAATCCAGTCATAGCCCAGACCCACCGCGTGCGACATTTCGGCGGTGTCCAGGAAGTGCGACGGGTTCCAGTCCTTAAAGGCGCAGACGGCCAGCAGGTTGTCGCGGATCTTGTCGGCATACACACGCTTGCCCGTCCATCGCCACGCCACCCCCAGCGTGCAGACGCGTCGGAGGCATTCCCGGCTGGTGGTAAGCAGTCGCGGGCCGACGAGCTTGTGGACGAGCATGCCCCTGCGCAGATCGCGGTCGGCCTGCTTGATCACGTCCTGGACGTACCGTGCGAGCGTCGTGTCTGTTCGGGCCAGCGCCTTCAGTTCGGCCAGCCGCCCGTCGGTCAGTATCAGGCGGGGGTGAGTCTTGACCAGCGTCGCCAGCACGGTCTCGGCCGTGGGGGGCGCCGCTGTAGCAGAGGCAGCGGTGATGCAGAGTGCGGAAAGCAGTGCGACAGGAACGAACTGTCTGGCGGTCATGGTTCTCTCGATTGGTTGACTGGTTAACTGATTCGCCGGGTGCCGTGGGCTGCGGAGCGAAGCGGAGCAACCACGTTGCCCCTGCCGCGACCGCGTGGTTGCTCCGCTTCGCTCCGGCGCCCACCCCGGCGCCCGCGGCCGCGGCCGGGGGGGGGCCCCCCTTGCCCCCCCCCCCCCACGGCACCCAGTGGTGCTGTTTCGGGCCGTTCCCAGTCAACCAGTCAACCAGTCAACCCGTCAACTAGTCGGGTCGCCACGTGTAGCCGCTCTCGCTCTCGTGATCGACGTCGAGCATGTCTCCGACGTCCGCGTCGAATCCGCCGGCGGACTGCTCGTCGCCGAATCCGACCTCTTCGGACTGCCCGTACTCATCGTACGCGTAGTCGTCGTAATCCTCGCCGTAATCCTCGCCGTAATCGTATTCGTCGCCGTAGTCGTCGCCGTAGTCGTACTCGTCGTCGTAGTCGTCAGCCTCGTCGACCTGGTCGTCGACGTCTTCGTACTCGTCGCTGTAGTACTCGTCGTCGTAATAGTCGTCGTAGTACTCGCCTACCGCGTCGTCGTAGGTTTGGGGGGCAGCGCCCCCGTAGCTGCCGTCGGTCGAGCCGTACCCGCCGCCCGTGGTCGCCAAAGCCGCCGCCGTCCCGTCGTCATCATCGTCGAACTCGGAGACCTTGGGCTTGCAGAAGAAGTGCACCAGCAGAATTCCGAGTTCGTAGAGCATCCACATCGGCAGGGCCAGGCCGATCTGGTCGACCGGGCTGGGCGAGGTGGCGAAGGCAGCCAGCAGGAGCAGGGCGATGATCACGTGCTTGCGGTAGTGGTTCAGTTGCTTGACCGTCACCAGCCCCATCTTGCCCATGAGGAAGACGACGATCGGCATCTGGAAGGCCAGGCCGAAGACGACCATCATCGTCGTCATCAGGGCGATGTGCTCCTTCAGGTGCAGGCGCGGCATGACCCCGCCGACGTACTTGTAGCCGAAGACGATAAAGAACGTCATCATCGGATAGGCGATGAACCGCAGGAAGAAAAACGCCCCGAAGATGAACAGCCCGGCGGAGAACGGCACGCCGTAATTGATGAACCTCCGCTCGTGGGGATACAGACCCGCGGCGATGAACAGCCACATCTGGTAGAAAACCCACGGCGAGGCCAGCACGAAACCCGCCAGCAGGGTCACCCGGAAGTACATCAGAAACGCCTCGTGGGCGCGGGTGACGATAATCTCGCCCTTGATCTCGGGATACTCGGCGAGCACCTGGTCGAAGGGATAGCGGAGGATCTCGATGATCTCCCTGCCGAACCAGATCGTCAGCAGCATGGCCACCACCAGGCCCAACAGGGCGCGGATGATCCGCGTGCGCAGCTCGTCGAGGTGCTCGCCGAGGCTCATCTTCGTATCGTCCGGATTGTCGGGCAGCTTGGTCCTGGCCATCGAGTGTCCCGCGTGTTGAGTCCCTCGTCGCTCACCGCGGCGAGTGGGGAAGTATAGCACACGCCTCGCCCTCCTCCAAGGGCCAGCCCCGCCTGCTACGGGGCGTACGCGTCTTAATCTCCAGTCGAACAACTGACCAAGACAGGAAGACACAGAACCGGAAACGGCAGAGAAAACAGAAACAACAGCAACGGCTCTAGCCGCAGATTTAGTGAACCTTCGGTTTCGCAGATTCCGCAGATGAGAAGAAGAAAAGAAGGCTCATCCGGATAATGCGTAGGTGGGTGCGGGCCAGTCGGGTGCATCCCTCTTGAGTAAGCAGCGCGATAGCGAGCGGGTGTCCCGTTGGCCCGTGACGCCACCGCCGGGCTTGTCCCGGTGGAGCGATGATTCGTCACTAGCCCGACCGCTGCCCACGGTTCCCCGCCACCACGGGGCTTGTCCCCGTGGGGCGATGATTGCGCCCGCGGCCGGCGGGAGATCCTTCCGAAGACTCCGCCCAAACCGACCTTTCGAGCGATGAATCAGGGCTCCACGGGGACAAGCCCCGTGGTGGCCTGCTGCTGCTGAGCGGTCGTGTGAGTGACGAGTCATGGCTCGGCCGGGACAAGCCCGGTGGTGGCCTCTGGCCCATGGACCTGCGCATTATCCGGATGAGCCGAAAAGAAAGAGCGGAAGAAGGCGAATTACGGAAACAGCGAAAACGGATACAAGCAGAATGACTCTGTGATCATCTCTCCGTTTGAATTGCCTTCTCTGTCTTTCGTTTCTCCGGATCGGCGAAATCGGCGAAACCGAAGGTTCACTAAATCTGCGGCTAG
>CAZVEV010000193.1:0-11752 GCA_964625865.1 uncultured Planctomycetaceae bacterium
AGTCGAACGCGCCGGCCAGGGCGACGGCGATCTGGACGGCCGAGTACGCGTCGTTGCACTGGCCGATGTCCAGCAGGCGCGGAATGCCTCCGATGTCGCCGAAGTCCAGCTTGTTGAACCGGTACTTCCCGCAGGCCAGGGTCAGGATGACGCAGTCGTCGGGGACCTGCTCGGCCAACTCGGTGTAGTAGTTCCGCCCGGGCTTGGCGCCGTCGCATCCGCCGATCAGGAAGAAGTGCTTGATCGCACCGGCCTTGACGGCCTCGATGACCGGGCCCGCGACGGACATCACGGCGTTTCGGGCAAAGCCAACCGTGATGGTCTTTTCCTCTTCGTCGGCGGCGAAGCCCTCGGCGACCAGCGCCGCGTCGATCACCGGCGTGAAGTCGCCGTCGCTGACGTGCGTCACGCCCGGCCAGGCGACCAGGCCCGTGGTGAAGATGCGGGCGTTGTAGGTCTCGCGAGGCTTCTGGATGCAGTTGGTCGTCATCAGGATCGCGCCGGGGAACGCGTCGAACTCGGCCGCCTGGTCCTGCCACGCCCCGCCGTAGTTGCCCACCAGGTGTGAGTACTTCTTCAACTCCGGATACGCGTTTGCGGGCAGCATCTCGTTGTGCGTGTAGACGTTGACGCCCTTGCCCTCGGTCTGCTTGAGGATCTCGGCGAGGTCCTTCAGATCGTGGCCGGACACGAGAATGCACTTGCCCGCCACCGGCGAGATGCGAACGGGCGTGGGCTCGGGATGCCCGAAGGCGTCGGTGTTGGCCTTGTCGAGCAGTTCCATGACCTTCAGGTTCAGCTCGCCGACCTTCAGCGCCGTTCCCGTCAACTCGCCGACGTCCGTCGGATTGTCCAGCAGGAAGGCGAGGATCTCGTTGAACTGGGCGAAGACCGCGTCGTCGGCTACGCCCAGGATCTGCGCGTGGTCGGCGTAGGCGGCGGCGCCCTTGAGGCCGTAGAGGATCAGTTCCTGCAGGCCGGCCACGTCGTCGCCCAACTCGTCCCGTCGGGCCTGGATGCCGAGGCTCTCGCCCTGGGCGATGAGGCCTTCGGTGGTGTCGGCAAGCTGACAGTCGTCGCAGGGTATCGCCTCGGGGGTCTTGCCCGCCTCGGCGCAGGCCTGGGCGTAGCGTTCCTTCAGGCGCGTGCAGACCGCGTCGGCCTGGCGGATCACCTGCTCGACGCGCGCCGCGTCGAAATTGACGTTCGTCACGGTCGTGAACAGCGCCTTGATGATGAAGACGTTGGCTTCGGCGTCGACGATGCCGAGCCCCGCCAGCTTGTGCGCCAGACTGCCCAGGCCCTTGGCGGCCATCGCCAGGAGGTCTTGCAGCGCCGCGGTGTCCGGCTGCTTGCCGCAAACGCCCGCCACGGTACATCCCGTGCCCTTGGCCGCCTGCTCGCACTGATAACAGAACATGCTCATGATCGGTTCCTTTCCAAGAAGAGTTCTCTCGCTAGGGTCTTTCCACGTTCGGTCTTGAATACCGCGTTGACCAGTTCGGTCATGCGGCCGGTGTCGGTTACGTCATGTTCGTCGGGGATGTTGACCAGCCAGTCGGCGTCCCAGATGACGCGGAACTCCGGCGTGTCGATGTCGCGGGCGCTGTGATGGTTGGCGACGATGCGACAGACGTGGTCGGTCTGGTCGCCGGGAACGCCCAACTCTTCCAGGATTGCCCGCGCAATCGGCGGGCCCTCGATCTCCTGGTACCGCCCCGCCGACGACCCGTGCTTTCGCTCGGCCGCGTGAATGCCGATGTCGTGCAGGATCGCCGCCGCCCGGACCACCAGCCCGTCGAGCCCGCCCTGGGCCGCCATGATCGACTCGGCGTGGGCCAGGACGGCCAGCGCGTGGTCGATCCGTCGCCGGTCGTCACCGAACAGGGCTTCCATGCGCGCGATCAGGCGACCGCGCATGGCTTCGGCTTCGGTGCATCGTTCGGTCTGCTCGTCCATAAACAGGTCTCGTCGTGTCAGTCCCGTTACCACTTACCTGAAGTACTTGATCAGCCAGTCCAGCCGCCCGCGTTTGACAAAGTATATGCCCGAGAACCGCATGACGTCCTTAATCTTCTGCCGATAGTCGTCGCGGTAGCAGTGGAGGGGGCAGTCCTTGCACTTGGGCTTGGGGTCCATGGGACACCGGGCCAGCTTCTCGCGGGCGTAAGCCAGCAGGTCCGCACAGTCCTCGCAGAGACGGCCCCTGTCTGCCCCGTGCTTCTTGCGACAGTAGACCTCGATGAACTTCTCGATCGTGGTCAGGTCGCGGGTCTTCTTTGCTTCGGCGGTCTGTGAGGTCATTCGTATCGCGTCCCGTCAGGCCTCGTGCCTGACTGTCCCGTCCAGGCCGATCGTGATGTCGTTGACCGGAATGTCCTCGCGCCCGGCCTGGGCCAGCGCCTTGCGCACCACCACGACGATCCCCGTGCAGCAGGGCACTTCCATGTGGGCCACCGTGACCGACTTGACCGCCGCCCCGGTGAAGACCGCCGCGAGCTTGTCGATGTACGGCTGGACGTCGTCAAGCTTCGGGCACGCGATGGCCAGCTTCTTGTCCGCCAGCAGGCGCTCGTGGAAGTCCGGCATGGCGAAGGCCACGCAGTCGGCGGCGATCAGCACGTCCGCGTCGTCCCACATCGCCCCGCCGGGCGGAAGGAGCGACAACTGCACGGGCCATTGACTCAATCGCGACGTCCGCGGGGCGGCGGGCGTGGGGGCAGGCTCCGCGGCGGGCGGCGGCGTGAGGTCACGCAGCATCGTCCCGGGACATCCGCATGGCGTCGGAGCGGCCGGGGCGGCAGCGGTTGCCTCGTCGGCCTGCTTGCGGGCCTCGACGGCCGCCTCGTCAAACTCGTCCGCCGGGCGCTCCTCGATGGTTATCGCATCGGTCGGACACACGCCCAGGCAGGCGCCCAGCCCGTCGCACAGGTTCTCCGCCAGCAGCCTCGCCTTGCCGTCGATCACCTTGATCGCCCCTTCGGCGCAGTCCGGCACGCACAGGCCGCACCCGTCGCACTTGTCCTCGTCAATCTTCACGATCTTTCGCATCGCCTGGGTCATCGTCGCTTGCTCCCGCGGTGTCCGCTGGTTCGTTGCTTGTCGGGTCATTCTAGCCCCCACCCCACCGCCACGCCTTGACTTGAGTCAAGTCCCCCCGCTAACCGAGCCGATTGCCATCTCGCGTGCCACGAACACCTTGCCCGTGAAGTAGACAGCAGGCAAATCGTCTTCATCGCGTCAAGACACGGGCAAGATGCCCGTGGCACATCCTGAGACCCGCGAGAAGCCCCTTGGCATTGCGCAGGCCGCGTCTGGCCGCCCCAGACGGGGGCAGGGTCCCCTGCGCCTCCGGCACGCGGCCAGACCCCCTCTACGGACCTCAGGCCGCCTGCCAAGGGAACCCGCACCGCCTCTTCCCGTCCGCCCGAACATTTTTCTGATTCTTCTTGACTCGCCCCCTTTCGCGGTCTACCATGATTAACGTATGGGCCGACGGGCGTGAAAGGAAAGGTTCCTTCCTCCGTTGGCGAATCGGCTTTGCATCCGCTTTCGTTTGCAGCTTGTTCCTCGCTGTCCCCCTCGTGAATGAGTGATCTTCACCTTGGGCTCGTTCAGTCTGGATGACCAACGCTCGCGAATCCACTGTGCTGACTGTCTGAAGGAGCCATAACTATGGCCACAGGTAAAGTGAAATGGTTTAACGACACCAAGGGCTTCGGTTTCATCGAGACCGACGACGGTAGCGACGTCTTCGTCCACCACAACGACATCCAAGCCGACGGCTTCAAGTCCCTCGCCGAGGGCGAATCCGTCACCTTCGACGTCGTCCAGGGCGAAAAAGGCCCCCGCGCCGCCAACGTCGTAAAAGGCTAGACCTCACGACAACATCCGCAAAAAGCAGCGCCGCCCTTCCGGGTGGTGCTGTTTTTTTGGCTCATCCGGATAATGCGCAGGTCCATGGGCCAGAGGCCACCACCGGGCTTGTCCACTCCGAGCCCTGATTCGTCGCTCGAAAGGTCGGTTTGGGCGGAGTCTTCGGAAGGACCTCCCGCCGGCCGCGGGCGCAACCATCGCTCCACCGGGACAAGCCCGGCGGTGGCGTCACGGGCACACGGGACACCCGCTCGCTATCGCGCTGCTTACTCAGGAGGGATCCACCCGACTGGCCCGCGCCCACCTACGCATTATCCGGATGAGCAACAAAAGCAACACCTAACATCATCGCCTTCTGGGTGCTCCGCACGATCCGGCGCAATGGGTCCGACAGGGTGAAGACGACGTGGAAGTCTCCTTCGGCAAGGCCCCGACGAGGGGAAGAAACCTGTTCAACGTTCACCGGCGGCAGAGAAACGGAGAAACCTGGAAAGACGTCACGAAACACTCTGGCCGCGAGTGACTATAGCACGACCGGAATGGGCGCGCAATGTCAAGTACCGAGAAGCCGCCTACAGGACTCCCCCGGCCCCGGTGCCACTACCGAAGCGTACCGTCATTAATGCAATGGAAGATGGCGGACGCCTCCTCCTACTCGGTTGCCGTCCCATCTCCCACTGCACATCCGTGGCGCCCGGCGTCAGGGGCCGGTTGGCCAGGCATCCGCAAAAGTTTTGTTTTTTTTCTTGCCGCAACCCCCTGATGCGGTTATCATTTGGGTTAACGTCGGCGGTCGTCGCCGGCAGAGCCTGAGGTGGCGAGGCTATCTGGAAGAGCCGGAGGTTTCGCCTGAACACATGTGCTACAGGAGAATCTACCCATGAAATTGCTTCTGACTGGAGTTGCAGTTGTCGTCGTGGCGGCCGCAATCAGCCCTGCCGGCGCGACGGTCGTCCCAGTGGCCTATTACCGTTTGGGCGAAGCCGATCCGGGGGCGGGAAACGGCGTGGCGGGCAAGAATCCCACGGAGGACAGCACCGCCAACAATCTTGATCTGACCCGTACGGGTACGGCCATGACGTACTCGAACAACACGCCCAGTGGAAGTACCTTGTCCATGGACTTCCCTGGCACAGCCGGCGTCTATTATTCGCGATCACCGGTCATTTCCACCGCTACCGACAACTTCGGGATCGAAGCATGGGTCAACGCGGACGATACGTCTGGCAACGAACTGATTGCGTACAACGGAAACACGAGCAGTTCGGGATGGGGCTTATATCGGTTCGGAACGACTTGGGGGGCTCTTTACGGCGGCCTGGCGTTGTGGGGGCACACCGGACCGCTAACGACCGGGACGTGGACGCACCTGGCGTTGGTCAAAGACAGCGGAACAGCGACGTTCTATGTCAACGGCACCGCCGGACCCACCCGAACCAGCGGTCCGGCCGTGCCCAACGGCTCAATGTGGGTCGGAGGCCACTCAGCCGGAGAAGAGTTCGGCGGCCTGATCGATGAAGTGCGGGTCTTCACATTCACCGCAGGCCAGTTTTCCACCGATGACCTGCTCTATCCCGTCGTGCCCGAGCCGGCGTCGATGGCCTTGGCGCTGCTGGGCGGAGCGGTGCTCTTCCGTCGTCGCAAGTAGCGAAGACAGGCGAAGGCAACCCGTTTCACCATCACGTGGGCCGCGCGGCCGATATCGCGCGGCCCACGTTCACTGACGGCGTTCAACCGTGAGGGCGCACTGATGGGTACTTCAGACGGCAAGACGACGCACATCCGGCGACGGACTGCCCGAGGGGCGTTGACGTGGCTTGTGGCGGGGATACTCTTGCTGACGGGTCAGGCGCACGTGGCCCGGGCGGCGGACTTCGGCTCTTGCGTGGACGACCTGGTGGACCGCGATCGTCTGGCAATCCATCCCGACGGCGCCTACACGCAACACCAGGCCTCCAGCCACGACCCCCGAAACGCCGATGGCTTCACGCGCCTGGGTCGGCCTTGGGGGTTCGCCAATGTCGACTTCGCCAACTACCTCCGCTGGGAAACCAACAGCGGGCGCAAGGAGTGGGTGCTCATGGAAGACACCGGCCCGGGCGTGGTGACGCGCTGGTGGGCAACCGGCGTGGACGACGCCACCAATGCCAACACGTTCCGGGTCTACGTGGACGGCGCCGCGACGCCGGTGATCGCCAAGACGCTGACGAACCTGCTCGGCGGCGACAATTCCGGGTTCGGTTCGTCGTTGAACTTCGGAACCCCCGCGCGCGGGGGCAACCTGTACGCCCCGATCCCTTACGCGTCGAGCGTGAAGATCACCTGGGACGGACCTGACACGCACGGTCCCGGGGGCGGCGACGGTTCGCCGCCGCCCCCTACGCACAACACCGCCAACGCCCTGTGGTACAACATCAACTACCAGAAGCTCGCGCCCGGAACGGGCGTGACCAGTTTTCAGGCGTCGGACCCCACGACCCACCAGGCCAAGCTCACTGCCGCCAATGCCGTCCTGGCCAGCCCCGTCGTGGGCGGCCACGTGGACACTCAACATACCGCGTCGCAGAATCTCGCCCACGGCGCGGCGCTGACGCACAATCTGGCTGCCGGAACGGGGGCGATTCGCCGACTTAAGGTCAACGTCTCCGGCGCCGATCAGGCCGCGGCGCTGCGCGACACGTTTGTCGAGTTGCAATTCGACGGGCAGCGCACCGCGCGCGTGCCGGTGGGACAGTTTTTCGGCAACGGGGAGAGCAAGGACGCCGCGGCGCCCTACAACGTCGGGCAGGATTTCCACCGCAAAGTCGAGGCCAACGGGGACATGACCGCCTACTGGTCGATGCCCTACCAGTCCGGCGCCCGGGTCCGCATCGTCAACCAGAGCGGACAGACCGTGGACGTCAGTCTCGAAGTCGACTCGGGCAACTGGACGTGGGACGAACGGTCGATGCACTTTCACGCGAACTACCGCGACGAGGACGACATACGCACGCGATCGGCCGGCGGATGGCCCGGCGACCCGAACAACCGCACCGGCTACAGCGCCGAAGGCACGGCGGACTGGCGATTTGTGACGATCCGCGGCAAGGGCGCGTACGTGGGCGACACGCTTTCGATCCGCAACAGCACCGGCGGGTGGTGGGGCGAAGGCGACGAGAAGATCTACGTCGACTACCTCGACGCCCAGGGCGACGGGAGTGCAGCGACGCCCGTACACCGGGGCACGGGCACGGAGGATTACTACGGGTACTCGTTCGGCAGTTCAACCCCCTTCGGCTCGCCGTTTGTCAATCAACCCCGCGCCGAGGGGCAAGGCAGCGGGTCGGGCCAACTGACGGTCAATTCGCGCGTACGCGGCGGCCTGGACGCCATCCCGTTCGACGAATCGTTCAAGTTCGACATGGAGGGCTGGACCTGGAACCAGGGCGAAGTGGATTACGGCGCGGTCGTCTACTGGTACGGCACGCCGGGGGCCTCGGCGTTCACAACCGCGGCGGACCTGGCGGCTGACTTCCGCGCCGGTTCGCAAGATGGCGATGCCGCTGAAGGCCTCGCCGACACGGCGGGCGACGGGCAGTGGCAGTATCTCAGTTCGGATTCCGCCAATCCCCAAGGCGCGGGGGCCCAGACGTCACTGCTGACGTGGGGCAGCGTCGGCAACGCGGGGAACATGGGCTACGGCGGCGGGCAGCACGGCTTCAATCTTGCCGCCATCTCGGACGAGTTCCTGTTCGTTGACGGCGGTGACAACATCGGCATTCAGGGCAGCCCGGGGTATCACGAACTGGCGCTTCACCCGGCCGGCGACGGTTTTAACGGCGATGCGGACGAACCGTTCATCGTGGCCCGATGGATCGCCGGCGCGTCGTCCGCGGGGCTGGCGAATATCTCGGGATCGATCCGCAACCTCGTCGACAACAGCGACAGCATCGACTTCACCATCTATGTCGACGGCCTGCTCGCCTTTGACGCCGCCGCGGCCGGCACGACCCTTGCCGAGACGTATTTCGACTTTGACGTGACGCTCGCCGAAGGGAGCATCGTCGACTTCGTCGTCGGCAACAACGGGGCGGGCAACCTTTTCGGCGACGAATCGATGCTGCGCGCGATCATCGCCGTCCCCGAACCGTCGACCCTTGTGCTCGCCCTGTCGGGCATGGCCCTCTACTGCCGCCGAACGAAGCGATGAGACGGGCTCTATAGGGCCGGAGCGTCATCCATCTTCCTGCCCCTGCGTGCCGCGGTCGGTCACGGGGCGGGCATCTGGAGTTTGACCAGGCGCCCGGTGGTCATGCGGGTTACGGCCAGGCGCAGTTCGCGCTGGCCGGCGATGAGCTTCTCGAAATCGGTGACGTTGCGAACGGGCTTGTCGTTGACGTGGGTGATGATCTCGTACGGCCTGATGCCGCCCACGCCCGCGCGCGAACCGGGGACCACCGCGTAGACGACCACGCCGGGGTCTTTCGCGCCCTTCTGGAAATACCGGCGGGCCTCGAACGTCATCTCGCGAACCGTCACGCCGACCGAGGCGGACTTGTAGCTCGGCGCCGACTCGTAATGCGTCGGGCAGGCAGCCACCGCGAACGGCTTCTTGACCAGCTTGCCCTTGGTGAAGAACGTCGCGACGTACTTCTTGCCGAACCCCACGTCCGTCAGGCGCCGATTCAGCTTGCTCTCGGCCGCGGGCCACGGCGTCGGAATCTTGCCATCCCAGTACTGCGGGGGCAGGCGGTCCCACTGCGACCAGGGAAAGCCTCCGCGGATGCGGTCGGCCGTCACGTCGATCGGCTTGGGGTGGTCCTCAACGTGGATGTTGATCAAGAACCACGGATCGCCGTCCGGGTCGGCCGTCACGCCCGCGGCGCCCGCGGGTGAACCAGGATAGACGTAGGAAATCAGCGCACCGATCTGCCCGTCGCGCGTCAGGTGCGAGAGGTTGTTCAGGCGGGCCAGTTCGCGGTTGAGCGGCTGGAGTTCGACGCCCAGCCAGGCCAGGCGGCTTTCCTCGGCTTCGGGAAGCGGGACGTTGTCCTTGTCGACGTTGCCCGCCAGGTCGCCCAGCACGGCAGCAAGACGCGAGGCGGGGGTGGCCAGAAGCTCGCTCTGGCTCCAACGCCCTGACGAGGAGGCCTTCTGTCGCCTGGCCAGCGGGAAGACCACCAACTCGCCCGCGGCATCGAAAAGGAACAGGTTGGCCGACTTGCTGCCGATCTTGGGATAGACGTTTCGCTTCCACCCCAGGTCGTAGCTCGTGATGCGCCGGTGGTCGTAATACGTCACGCGGTTGGCGCCCTGGATTCTGACCTCCGCCGACATCAACAGTTGGTTGCGCAGACCCGTCGTCAGCTTGGGCGAGAGCTTCAGTCCGCCGGAAACCGGCTTGGGCAGCTTCGCCAGGAAGCACCCGTAGTCCGTCAGCGTGTGCGAGAACTCGGCCTCGGCCAGGCCGACCGATCCGCCGACGTGAACCGCGATCCGCTCCAGGCGCGCGGTGATCTTGGGTTGAAGGTTGGCCAGCACGATCACCGTCGTCTCGTCAACGAGCAGGCCCACGACGTTCTGCTCGGCCTTGCCGACGCTCGACGATGAGCCTGATCTGCTGGACATCCCGCCGGCCGACTTCTTCGGGCTGCGGAAACTCAGCGCTACCCTGAATACCGCCGCGTCGACACGCTTGGTCGTGCTCGCGATGAGGTCGGCCATCTGCTTCGCTGTCCGCACGGGCCAGTCCAGCGGCGAACCCTTCCACTTGCCCTCGACATCCAGCCGTCCGCCGCTGCAGACGCCCACGGCGGCGCCGGCGGAGTCCACGATCAGCCAGCAGCCGGCCGCCGGATGATACTTCTGCTCCGTCTCGGTCAGCGCCAGGCCCGTCGGCGCGGGGCGCACGGAGGTGACCCATTCGTTCTCCTTCAGCGCGTGGCCGACGGAGAAGTACGGTCCGGTTCGCCTGGCGTCGAAGGCGAGGGGTTTGGCGCCCTCAAGCGGAGCGGCGAGCTTCAGGATGACGGCGTTCTGGCCGATGGCGTGGGCCGCGACCTCGGCGTCGACCACGCTGTCACCGGCCCGAACGGCGATGCGCTTGACGAACCGGGGATGGATCATCAGGTCGACCGCGATGACGGTATCGTCGGCCAGCAGGAGGCCGGCCACTTCCTTCGGGCGTTCCTCGCGGACCAGGTCGTCGTAGCTGCCCCACACCCCGCCCCGCGGCGCCTCGCCCTTGTCGTACTGCAGCGTGTACTCCACGTGCACGATCGACGGCGAGACGGCCTCGATGATCGCCAGGTTCTTGTTGGTCGGCGCGACGGTCGTCCGGCCGATCCCGCACCCGCCGACCAACGTCGCCGCGCCCAACATCGCCGTAAACATGGCCCAACTCACGTGTGTCTTTTTCATCGATGGTATCCTCAAGACGCCCGGAAGCCGGACGATCAGTCGCGTTCGTAGTCTCGCTGGAAGTCCAGGGCGATCAGTCTCATCAGCCCGCCGCGCAGGATCACCAGTTGCACGCGGTGGGTCGTCTCGACGTTGTCGATCAGCTCTTCGTGGACGGCCTTCATCTCTTCGAGCGTCGTAACGTTCTTGCCGCCGATCCGCAGGATGATGTCCTTGGGCCTGAGGCCCGCGATCCCCGCGTTGCCCGGCTGCTTGACGCCGAAGACGTACACGCCGGTCTTGCGATGGAAATACAGGTCGGGATTGGCGAACTGGTTGATCGCCTTGACGGTGAAGTCCAGGCGGGGGCAGTCCAGTTCGTCGCCCTCGACCTTGCCCTTGGCCCGGGGAGTGATGGTGACGATGGTCTCGGCGCCCTTGCGGCGGACGGTGAGTTTGGCCGGCGTGTTCTTGGGCAGCAGGCCCAGCAGGCGCCGCACGGCGGGCACGTCCTCTTCGCGAACGGCGCTGACCGGCGTGCCGTTAACCGCGAGGATCCGGTCCGACGGCTTGATGCCGGCTTTGCGGGCCGGGCTGTCCGGGTCGGTGGCCGCGACGATCACCCCGTCAGTGCCCTCGAAGTAGTTCTCGCGGTTGAAGTCCTTCAGCGGCTGGAGTTGCAGGCCCGTCCACGTCCATGCGACCTTCCCGTGCGTGCGGAGTTGCGAGACGATGAACTGCACGTTCCGCGACGGTACGGAGAACCCCAGACCGTTGCCGCTCGTCGAGCCGCGCGTGTTGATGCCCACAATCTCGCCGGCGGTGTTGACCAGCGGCCCGCCCGAGTTGCCCGGGTTGATCGCCGCATCGGTCTGGATCCAGCGGCTGTACTCGCTCGAGCCGGGCAGGTAGCGCCTCGTGCACGAGATGATGCCGATCGACACCGACCGGTTCAGCCCCCACGGGGCCCCCATCGCCATCACGAAATCGCCCTCGGCCAGCTTGGCCGAGTCGCCGAAGCGGGCAAACGGCAGGGGCTTGGCTGCCTTGGCACGCTTCAACTGCAGCAGCGCCAGGTCTGTGTCCTTGTCCTTGCCCACCACGTCGGCCGCCGCCGCCGTGCCGTCAAACAGCAGGCAGCGGACCTTCGAGGCCTTGTGAATGACGTGCCAGTTCGTCACCACCTCGCCGGTCGCGGAGATCAGCACGCCGCTGCCGGAGACCTCCTGCGTGATCTTCTTGCCCGACTCGCGACTCTCGCGAAGGCAGCGAACGTAGACCACCGCGGGGAAGACCTTCGTCTTGGCGTCGGAGACGACCTTGCGGAAGTCCATGGCCATCATCGCCTCGGCCCGCGAGGTCAGCCGGGCCTTCGGTTTGCCCGCGTCGTCCGGCGCCGCAGCCGCCGCCGGGCACAGGCCCACACCTATCGCCAGTAACATCGCTAGTGCCCGTGCGGAAATGCACAACAATTGTATTTTTAAGCAGTTATGTGCAA